>DATHRY010000292.1:0-44295 GCA_035464715.1 Longimicrobiales bacterium | reverse complement strand
GACCTGGGCGCCGGACGGGCGCTTCATCGCCTTCGTGGACGACGACGTGCGGGTCCGGGTGCTGGACGTCGAGTCCGGCGACCTGCGGACGGCGGATGTGGGAGGCACCAACCTGGAGCGTGGGGGCATGGGCCTGACCTGGTCCCCCGACTCCCGTTGGCTGGCGTACGCTCGGACCCACCCGAACAACTTCCGCCGCATCACGGTGTGGAACACGGAGACGGAAGAGGCCACGCCTCTAACCGACGAGATGGCGGATGCGCGCAGCCCGTCCTGGGATCGGGACGGGCGCCACCTGTACTTCCTGGCCAGCACCGACCTCGGGCTGGGCTCCGGGTGGGCCAACACGTCCTCCATCGTCTCCTCGAGCAGCTACGGCGTGTACGTGGCGGTTCTGCGAGCCGACGATCCGTCGCCGTTCCCGCCGGAGAGCGACGAGGAACCGGTGGAGGAGGAGGGTGAGCCGGGCGAGGAGGAGGCGGCGGAGGCCGACGACCCGGGGGAGGGAGAGGCCCCGCCGGAGGGGGAGGACGAGGAGGTCCGCATCGACGTCCAGGGGTTCCAGCGGCGGGTCATCCCGCTGCCCATGCCGCGGGGCAGCTACTACACGACCCTGGCGGGGCCCGAGGGGAGCGTGTTCATCGGCGAGTTCGACGACGGCCCCGTGCTCCACAAGTTCACCCTGGAGGAGCGCGAGGCGGCGGACTTCGGGCGGGGCGCCTCCCTGGTGGCGGTGTCGGCCGACGGCGAGCACCTCCTCCTCCGGAGCGGACCCGACTGGCGGGTGGTGGGGACGGCCCGCCCCCCCGAGCCCGGGGACGGTCGGGTGGACGTCGCCCTGCGCATGCAGCTCGACCGGCGTACCGAATGGGCGCAGATCTTCGACGAAGCCTGGCGATACGAGAGGGACTTCTTCTACGACCCCGGGATGCACGGCAACGACTGGGACGCGGTCCGGGAGCGGTACCGACCCCTGGTTCCGCATATCCAGCACCGGTCGGACCTCCGATACGTCCTGGACCAGGTCAACGGTGAGCTCTCGGTAGGCCACTCGTTCGTCGGTGGCGGGGACTATCCGGCCGTGGACACGAGCCGGGTCGGTCTCCTGGGGGCGGACCTCGAAGCCGCGAACGGGCGATGGCGCATCGCCCGCATCTACACCTACGAGAGCTGGAATCCCGAGCTCACCGCACCGCTCGACCGGCCCGGCCTGAACGTGGAGGAGGGACAGTACCTCGTGGGCGTGAACGGCGAGGAGCTCACCGCACAGGACGACCCGTACCGCCTCCTGGACGGGACGGCGGGCGTCCAGACGGTCCTCCACGTCAACGACGAGCCCACCATGGACGACGCGTGGACCGTCACCGTGGAGCCCATCCGCAGCGAGGCCGCCTTGCGGCAGCGGGCCTGGGTGGAGGACAACCGGCGCCGGGTCGACGAGCTCTCTGGAGGGCGCCTTGCCTACGTGTGGGTGCCCAACACCGGAGGTCCCGGCGTCGTCTCCTTCAACCGCTACTTCTTCGCCCAGCAGGACAAGCAGGGCGCCGTCATCGACGAGCGCTTCAACGGAGGGGGAAACCTCGACGACTACATGGTGGACTACATGACCCGGAGCCTCCGGGGGGCCATCACCAACGAGGTGCCCGACGGGAACCCCATCGTCCTGCCGCAGGGTGTCCTGGGTCCCAAGGTCCTCCTGATCAACGAGCTCGCCGGTTCCGGGGGAGACTACTTCCCGTGGGCGTTCCGACAGCAGCAGGTCGGACCGTTGATCGGCACCCGGACCTGGGGCGGGCTGGTGAGGTCGTCCGTCCACTATCCCTTGATCGACGGTGGCTTCCTCACCGCCCCCGACAACGCCGTCTTCGATCCCGTCAACAACGCCTGGATCGCCGAGAACGAGGGCGTGCCCCCGGACATCGAGGTGCTCATGGACGCCCGCTCGGTGGCCGAGGGTCGCGATCCCCAGCTGGAGCGGGCGGTGCAGGAAGCGCTGCGGCTCCTGCAGGAGAATCCGCTGCCCCGGGTGACCCCGCCGCCCTTCCCGTCCCCGGCCCGCCGACCGGGAGGCGGCTGACCGGGTGGGCGTCGCGCCGGGTCGGGAGATCGAACGGGGCCCCCCGGGGCAGGCGACCGAGGGGGCGGGAGCCGATGGCCCGGCAGCCCCTCGCCTCCCCATGCCCCCCGGCCCTGCCCGGGAGGTCGTGGAGCGATGCCCCGTCTGTGGCGGGACCCGGTGGCGGACGGAGGTCGAGGTGCTGGCCCAGATGCACCCGGAGCCGGAGGCGTTCACGTTCGTGCGCTGTGCCTCCTGCGGCCTGGTCTTTCTGAATCCCCGGGTCGCGCCCGAGGGGCTGGGGGCGTACTACGGGGAGGACTATCTGCCCTACAGGGGGACCGCGGCCTGGGGCCGATTCGCCCCCATCGTGGAGCTGGGCTTCCGGAGGATGGACCGCAGAAGGGTCCGGCTGGTCCGGCGTTCCGGCAGGATCGGCCCCGGCAGCCGGGTCCTCGACCTGGGCTGCGGCCGCCCGACCTTCCTGGAGGAGCTGGTGCGACGGACCGGCGCCGAGGGCATCGGCGTCGACTTCACCGACGCGGGGTGGCGCGACGATCCCGATCGATGGACCGACCTCGACCTCCGGGTCCAGGACGCCTCCTCACTCTCCGTAGAGACGCCCGTCGACGTGGTGACGATGTGGCACTACCTGGAGCACGACTACGCCCCCGGCGCCACCCTCGCCCGGGTCCGGGACGTCATGAAGGAGGGCGGCGACGCCTGCCTGGTGGTGGAGGTGCCGAACCACGACTCGTGGACGCGGCGTCGCCACGGATCCTGGTGGGCGGGGTATCACGCGCCGCGGCACACGGCGCTCTACACGCCGGACACGCTCCGCCGGCTCCTGGAGGGTGCGGGCTGGGAGGTGGAGCAGATCCTCCCCTACGGCACGGTGGACGCGTACCTGCTGCACTGGATGAGCCGTATGGAGCGGAGGCGCCTGGACTGGTCGGCGGGGATGGCGGCGCGCTTCCCCGGCTTCCTCCTCGGGCGGGTGGCGACCTTCCCCTGGTTCGCCCTCGAGCGCTTCAGGGCGATGGGGATGATGACGGCGGTGGCTCGCCCCGCGGGTCGTCGGGCTTCCTCCACGGGGTCATAGACCGGGAGCGATCATGGCGAAGGTCCGGCGGACGTGGCTGGTGTTCCCCCTCCTCGTCTTCGGGGCGGGGTGTGATGGCTTCAGCCTGGTCCTGGGATGCACGGAGGAGGCGCGTCCCGGCATCTCGGCGGCACTGGTGGACGCCGTCTCCGGACTGCCGGTCCGTCGAGGCCCCGGGATGGTGACGGCGGTCTCTCCGGTACGGGCCGACACCGTGCGCTTGCCGGAAGGGGAGCTCTCCCACCACCCCGTCCCCCTGGCGATCGAAGCCGGCGGCCAGTATCGCCTGGAGGCCCGGGTGGAGGGGTACCGGCCCTGGGCCCGGGACGCGGTGGAAGTGACCTCGGGCCGTTGCCATGTCCGGACCGTCGAGATCACGGTCTGGCTCGTGCCCTCGATTTGAGGGTGTGGGAGTCTCGACGCCCCTGGGCGCGGTGCGCGCCCGCCGGGTCGAACCTCTCCGTCCCGTCGGTCTCCCGGCCCCCCGCCCTCGGTTAACGATCGGGAGGCCGCGGCGTCTCATGGTGGTGGACCCGATCGAGGGTCCGTTCCACGAGATCGACGGAGAAAGACGATGAGACACGGCCTGCTGAACGTCGGGGCCCTCGCCCTTCTGCTGGGCCTTCCCGCGGCCCTCGCCGGGCAGAACGGGGATCCCCTCCTGGGGCAATGGACCTTCGAACGGGAGAGCCCGCGGGGCACCATGACCCACACCCTGACGCTGACGGTCGAGGACGGAACGCTCGTGGGCCGGATGGAGACGCCGCGTGGCCCGATGGAGCTCACCGACGTCGCCTTCGACGAGGGGGTCCTGTCCTTTACGATGCCGGCCCCGGGACGCAGAGGCGGGCAGGGCGGAGGAGGCGACCGTCCGCCGTCCACCTTCCGGGGAACGCTGGATGGTGATGAGATCGCCGGAGAGTTGGAGACCCCCCGGGGCGGTCAGGCCCTGGTCCTGAGCCGGGTGGAGACCTGAGCGAAGACGGGCGGTGGAGGTTTCAGTCGACGCGCCGGCGAGGCTCGAGGGAGAATCGGAGGGAGCCATGCCTCCCCCTCGAAACCTGACCCGCCCGACCGCTCGTAGTGCCCGCCGACGGTCCCGAGCACGTCGGGTCCGCGGGGGAGTGTGGGAGGAGGGGTGCGCGAATGGATCTGTTCACGGATCTCAAGTACGCCGGGCGGGGACTGTCCAGGAGTCCGGGTGTGACCGCGATCGCCGTCATCGCCCTGGCGTTGGGCATCGGGCTCACGACGGTCATGTTCTCGATCGTCTACGGAGCTTTGCATCGTGGGCTCCCCTTCGAGGGCGCCGAGCGGATCATGCACCTGGAGCGGGCGAATCCCACGCAGGACATCCAGTCGATGGACGTCACGATCCACGACTACCGGGACTGGCGGGAGCGGCAGCGATCCTTCGAGCACCTCGCGGCCTTCTACCAGGGGACCGTGAACATCCGTGGCACGGAGCGCCCCGAGCGGTACGACGGGGGTTTCATGACGGCCAACTCCTTCGAGGTCCTCGGCGTCGAGCCCTTCCTGGGGCGCGCCTTCCGGCCGGAGGAGGAACAGGTCGGGGCCCCACAGGTCGTGATCCTGGGCTACCACGTCTGGCAGGAGCGTTACGGCGGCTCCCGGGACGTCCTGGGCACGCCCGTCACGATCAACGGCGAGGCGGGCTCGATCATCGGGGTCATGCCCGAGGGCTTCGAGTTCCCCGTGCTCCAGGAGGTGTGGGTGCCCCTGCGCCTCGACCACCTCACCCTCGAGCGCGGTGCGGGCACGACGCTGGACGTCTTCGGCGATCTCGCCGACGGGGTCTCCCTGGATGCGGCCGCGGCCGAGTTCGCGGGCATCGCCGCGCAGCTCGCGTCCGAGTTCCCGGAGACCAACGAGGGCGTGACGGCCACCATCAAGCCGTACACCGAGGAGTTCATCGGCGACGAGGAACGGGGTATCCTGTACTCGATGCTCTTCACCGTGGTCCTGGTGCTGGTGATCGCCTGCGCCAACGTGGCGAACCTCCTCCTCGCCCGGGCGGCGGTGCGGACCCGGGACCTGGCGATCCGGAGCGCCATGGGAGCCGACCGGTGGCGGGTCGTCTTCCAGATGCTGTCCGAGGCCATCGTCCTGGCGGTGGTGGGGGCGGTCCTCGGGACCGGCATCGCGTGGGTCGGCATCAGCGCCTTCGATAGGGCGGTCTCCACGACCGATCCGCCCTTCTGGCTCGACTTCCGCCTCGACCTGCCGATCCTCCTCTTCGTGATGGCCATCACCATGGTGGCGGCCCTCGTGGCCGGGATCATCCCCGCCGTGAAGGCGTCGAGCGCCGACCTGAACACGGTGCTAAAGGACGAGTCCAGGGGCTCCTCGGGCATGCAGATCGGCCGATTGAGCCGGGTGCTCGTGGTGGGGGAGATCGCCATGTCGATGGCGTTGCTCGTCGCCTCGGGCCTCATGGTGAAGGGCGTCGTCACCCTCGACAACGAGGAGTACGCGATCCCGACGGAGAATGTCTTCACGGCCCGGGTGGGCGTGTTCGAGGAGCGATTCCCCGACGAGGCCTCCCGGCTTCGCTTCTGGGAGGACGTCGAGGAGCGGGTGGCGCGGATCCCCGGCGTGCAGGCGGCCGGGCTCACCGGCTCGCTGCCGCTCACCGGCTCCTTCGGCGCGCGCATCGCGGTCGACGGGGAGAGCTACGAGGCGGACCGGGACCAGCCCGTCGCGCGCTTCGCCGCGGTGACCCCCGGCTTCCGGGAGACCTTCGACGTGGACGTGGTCCAGGGTCGCTGGATCGAGCGCACGGACGGGATCGACGACCCGCACGTCGTCGTCGTGAACGAGGCCTTCGTGGAGCGGCATTTCCCCGGCGGCCAGGCGCTGGGCCGGCGGGTCCGGCTGGGCGGGCTGGAGTCGGAGGACCCCTGGCGCGAGATCGTGGGCGTCGTGCCGAACCACCGCATGGAGGGGGTCGGCAACACGGGCAGCGATCAGATCGACGTACCGGGCTTCTACGTGCCGCTCGCCCAGTACGACCTGCGCTTCGTCTCGATCGCCGCCCGGGTCGATGCCGATCCCTTGGCGATCGCCGCCGACGCGCGGGACGCCGTGGGCGCGGCGGACGCCGACACGCCGATCTACTTCGTGCAGACGCTCGAGCAGGCCATGGAGCAGAGCCTCTGGTTCTACCGGATCTTCGGGAATCTCTTCCTGGCCTTCGGACTGGCGGCGCTCTTCCTGGCCTCGGTGGGCCTGTACGGAGTCATGTCCTTCAGCGTCAGCCACCGCGTCGGCGAGATGGGCGTGCGGATGGCGCTCGGGGCCCGGGGCGCCCAGGTGGTCGGGCTGATCCTCCGGCAGGGGATGGGTCAGATCGCCCTCGGGCTGGTCTTCGGGACCGGACTCGCCGTGCTGATCGCCCGCGGCCTGACGATGCTCCTGTATCAGGTCGAGCCGTGGGACCCGATCACCTACCTCGGCGTCTTCGCCCTGCTCCTCGTCACGGGGCTGTTCGCGTCGGCGATCCCGGCGCGGCGGGCTACGAAGGTCGACCCGATGGTGGCGCTCTCGGCGGAGTAGGGGACACCGCGCTACTCCGAGATCACCCGACCCCTCAGGTACCGGTCGACGAAGGCGAGGATCGCGCCGTAGCCCTCGATCTGGTTGGCCTTCTTCGAGAAGCCGTGGCCCTCGTCCGGGAAGACCACGTACTCCACCGGCACGTCGTTTCGGCGGACGGCCTCGACGATCTCGTCGGACTCCACCTGGAGCACCCGGGGGTCGTTCGCCCCCTGCAGGACCATCAGCGGGCGGACGATGTTCTCGGCGTGGAAGAGGGGCGAGATGCGCGTAAGGCGTTCCCGGTCGGTGACGGGATCGCCCAGCTCGGCGTACAGGGCGTCCCTCTGGGCGCCCCACCAGTCGGGGATGCTCTCCAGGGTCCGGAGCCAGTTCATGACGCCGAAGATGTTCACGCCGACGTCGAACGTCTCGGGCTCGAAGGCCAGGGCCGCCCCGACCATGTAGCCGCCGTAGCTGCCGCCGATGATGCCGATCCGGTCGCCATCGACCCAGGGCAGGTCCGCAAGCCAGTCCCGGCTCGCCACCACGTCGGCGAGGTCGGCCTCCCCGTGCCGGCGGTCGTCCGCCGCGTAGAAGGTCTTGCCGTAGCCGGAGCTGCCCCGGTTGTTGATGGCGTAGACCACGTATCCGTGGTTGACCAGGTACTGGATCAGGGCGCTGTAGCCGACCCGGGACTGGCCGCCGGGGCCTCCATGGACCCAGACGAGGGCGGGTTGGGGCGTGGAGGCCGACGCGGAGTGGGGCCGGTAGAGGACGCCGGGGATCTCCAGCCCGTCGTAGGACGCGAAGCGGGAGACGCGCCCCTCGACCAGGTGCTCGACGTCGATATCGGGGCTGAGCCGGGTCGTCAGGCGCCTGGCCTCGCCCCCGGGGAAGGGGGCCACGTACAGGTCGCTCGGGGCCCGGCCGTCGGTGTGGTAGAACGCCATGCGGCCGTCGTCGGCGCTCAGCGTCATCCCCGTCACGTCCCCCTCGGGGAGGTTTTCGAGCCGGAGGGGGCGGTGGGTCCCGGCGTCCATCAGCACCAACTCGGTCTTGGCGTCGGCGTTCACCGCGGCCAGGAGGTAGGCGCCGCTCCGGGAGAAACCGGCGCCCATCACGTCCCACTCGGGCGCCAGGATCTCGGTCTGGCCCCCGGTCGTCAGGTCGTACCGGACCAGCCGCGTGAACTCCCGCCCCTCGTTGGTGGTCACGTACAGGGCCGACCCGTCCGGAGAGAAGTCGGCGGGGTTGAACTGGGCGTCCCCCTCGTGGGGCGTCAGGTGACGGATCTCCCCGGTGCCCCGATCGAAGACGTGGAGGTCGTTGTCGTTCGTGGTGCGGGCGACGACCAGCGCCACCATCCGGCCGTCTCCGGAGACCGCGCCCGGGAAGAAGCGCCCGTCGTTCTCGAAGAGCATCGTGCGCTCGTACGACCCGGCGTCGTACTCCCAGACGTCGAAGGCCGCCGGATCGCGCTCGTTCGACTGCACGTAGAAGTGTCGGCCGTCCGTCGACCAGCCCCCGAACTGGGCCTTCAGGTTCTCCCCCGGGGTCAGGTCCGTCACCGATCCGTCGGGGGCCTGGACGTAGAGGTGGTTCAGCTCGTTGCCCCCCTCGTCGGCGGTGAAGAGGAACCGCCGATCGTGCGGGAAGAAGGACACCGCGTACGTCGAGTTCACCGTCGATGAGGTGAGCTGGACGGGCTCACCGCCGTCCACGGGGTACGCGAACACGTTCGGGATGCCGGTCACGTCGCTCGAGACCAGGATCTCGGATCCGTCGGGCGAGAACGAGGCGCCCCCGATGCTGATCGTCTCGAGGAACTGCTCGATCGTATACTCCGGGACCGGCTCCTGCGCGGAGAGCGGTGCGGCCAGGAGCGGGAGCCCGGCCAGGAGTCGGACGGAGGCGCGGAGCGCCGGGAGGCGGCGTGCGATCATGGTTCGGCCTCGCGGAGGGCGTGTGGGGGCGAGACGTGCGCGGGAAGGTGTCGCAACCTAGGCGCCGGAATCGCAGGCGGGCAAGCACTGAGCCGGGCCCCAGGACGCCGGGAGACGGGGGCTCGCTACCCCTCTCCGACCCAGCCGATGCTCCCCTCCGGAGCTCCCGCGTGGTGACCGACCGTCCCGGACGTCGTTGTCGCCCGGGACGGTACGGTCCCTACGCGCCGGGGGTCGAACCGGCCCTCAGTTCCGCTCCCCCATCCCCTGGAGCTCCGTGATGTCCGCGCTGGTGCGCTCGTCCCCGAGCAGGTGCTTCACGAAGTACTCCGCCCGGAGCCAGAACCAGTAGTCGCCCATGTCCCCGTAGCCGTGGCGCTGCCCCGGGAAGATGAAGTAGTCGAACCGCTTGTTGGCCCGGATCAGTGCCTCGGCCACCCGGACGGTGCCGGCGTGGTGGACGTTGTTGTCCTCATCCCCGGTGGTGAGGAGGAGCTTTCCCTTGAGGTTCGCCGCCAGGGCGGGGTTGGTGTCGATCTCGTACTCGAAGGTCGTGTTCCCCTCGTCGTCCGTGACCTCCTTCACCCCGTGGTGGGTCTCGGACCAGTAGCGGTTGTACACCCGGTTGTCGTGGTTCCCGGAGGACGACACGGCGACCTTGAAGAAGTCCGGGTAGTTCAGCATGGCCGCGGTGGACATGAAGCCGCCCCCGGAATGGCCGTAGATCCCGACCCGGTCCAGGTCGATGAAGTCGTGGCGCATGGCCAGCTGCTCGGCGGTGGCCTTCTTGTCGGCCAGCCCGTAGTCCCGGAGGTTCCCGTACCCGTAGTTGTGGTACCACTTGGAGCGGTCGGGATGGCCACCCCGGTTCCCCACGGTGACCACGATCATCCCGAACTGGGCCAGCCCCACCTCGTAGGGGTTCGGGCTGAAGAACTTCGACACGGACTCCGTCTGGGGCCCGGGATACACGTACTCCACCAGGGGATAGACCTTCGTCGAGTCGAAGTCGAAGGGCTTGTACATGACCCCGTAGAGGTCGGTCACCCCGTCGGCCGCCTTCACCGTGAAGGGCTCGGGCATCTGCCACCCAGCCTCCTCCAGCATGGAGAAGTCCGCGGTCTCCAGCGCCATCACCACCTCGCCCTGCCCGTTCCGCACCACCGTCTCGGGGACCGTGTTCACCCGGGAGTAGGAGTGGACGAAGAACCGGCTGGAGGGGCTGGCCTCGGCCCGGTTGTCGAAGGCCGGGTCGGAGATCAGGGTCGGGCCGCTCCCGTTGAGCCCCACCCGGTACAGCTGGCCGTAGTAGGGATCGACCCCGTCCTCCCGACCGTATCCCACGAAGTAGACCAGCCCCGCGTCCTCGTCCACCGAGACCACGTTCCCCACCGAGAACGGACCCTGGGTCAGTCGCCGCACCAGGTTCCCGTCGTGGGAGTAGTGGTAGAGGTGGGCCCATCCGTCCCGCTCGGACCACCACACGTAGCTTCCGTCGTCCATGCCCCAGGGCGTCTGCCACTCCTGGTAGGTGTTGAGCCGCTCCTCGATGAGAGGGGTCACGGCCATGGTGTTCAGGTCGACCGAGACCAGGTCGACCCGGTCCCGGGGCCGGCTCCAACGGATGAAGACCAGCTCGTCGGAGCCGTCGGTGATCCAGACGGAGCGACGGGGCTCTTCGGAGTCCGGATAGACGAACTGCTGGTCGTTGGCGATGGTGATGCCCTGGTCGACGTAGCCGTCGTCGTCGATCCGCGTCATATCCCGGGAGTCCATGTCGAAGACCCAGAGCTCCTGCTGGGTGACGTCGTCCTCCCCCGGCATGTCGTACTTGTAGCTCTCCAGCTCAGGGCGGTCGTGCCCCGTGTTGTGGATGACCCAGAGCATGTCCACCTCCCGCTGGTCATCCCGCACGGTGGCGAACTTCCGGGAGTCCTTGGACCAGGTGATGCCCGGGTTGTTGCGCTTGGCCCACTCCTCCTCCTTGTCCACATCGTTGACGCCCCGGCCCGAGGAGTTGGCCATCCAGCTGTAGTAGGCCTCGCCGTCTTCCGTGAGGCGGATCTCGTTCACCTCCACCGAGTCCTCGGCCTCCTCCGCCTCGTCCCCGTCCAGGCCCCGGCGGGCGTCCAGGATCTGCGCGTAGTCGTCCCCGGAGATCATGTACAGGTCGTGCTCCCGTGCGAAGACGACCCACTGCCCGTCGGGCGACACGCTGGCCCAGTCCGGATGGTCGTCGGGCTCCTCGTAGTCCTCGAGCTGCCTGAGGGTCTGGGTCGAGACCGTGTACTCGAAGTGGAAGACGATCTTGTCGGGGCGGTCCTGTTCCCGCTCGCCCTCCTCCTGCTCGTCCTCGTCGACCTCGTCCTCGTCCTCGACCTCCTCGTCCTGGGAGGAGGTCACGTCGAACTGGAGGACGTCGTCGCTGATGAAGCGGATGTTCTCGATGGGCAGGTGATGCCCGTCCCACGGATCCCGGGTGATCCGGGTGAGCTCCGCCGCCAGGACGTCCCGGTCGAAGATCAGGCGCTTGGACCCGGCGGACGGATCCGCGATCCAGTACCACGACCCGTCGGAGTCCTCCCATTCGTACCAGAACTTCTGCCCGCCCTCGATCCACTGGGGATCCACCGTGGTGGAGTGGAGCATGTCCCGGGAGTTGTAGGGCGCGAAGCGGGCGGCCAGCATGAAGTTGGCCGACCCCTCCCCACCGACGAAACCGTCCTCAGCGGAGCGGCGCGACGGGACCTGGGCGTCGGCGGGTGCGGGCCCCGCTAGTCCGACCGCCACCACGGCGAGGGCCAAGGCGACGTGGGAACGGGGGCGACGACAGAAGAGGGTCCGCATGGACGGGCTCCGGGGCTCGGGGACAGTGGACGGCCGGCTCAAGGGGGGCCGTCCCGAGGACCCGCGCAAGGGTGGAGTTGTTGGGAGACGGGTTGGCCCCGGATCGGGCCGGCGGGGAACCGGGACGGGGGTCGCCGGTCGCAGTCAGGCGACGGGGTCGCCAGCGGGCACGGGCGCGCGGACCCGCCCGGCCTCGGGACGGGGCCCCCTGAGGGCCTCGAAGACGTCGGCCACGGCCGGGATCCTTGCTCCGGCCTCGTCGGTCTGCCGCAGCCGGGCGGGGAGCCTCAGGCGTCCGGGGGCGAGTCCCCGGCGGCTCCCGCGGACCGGAACGCCCTGGAGGCCTGTCCGGGGACGAAGTCGAACCATCCCACGAGCACTTCCTGGGACGGACGGATGCCGGACTCTACCGGTCGGGAGGGATCCGGATTCCGCGGGTTGGCCTCGGAGTTGTCGTACCAGCCCGTCACCTGGAGCACCGACCCCGCTTCGACCGTGATCGGCTCCACCGGGGCATAGCTGAAGCGGAACGCGGGATAGAAACGGGGAATGTCCAGAAGCAGCTCCCTCGACCCGTCGGGTCGCCACAGCACGTAACGCACCGCGGCACCTCGGTGGAGCATGTGGGGCGTGAGAGAGACGATCTCCCCTGCGTCCGCGAAGCGGTACTCGGCCCTCACCTCGTGATTCGTCGCGCCGGGCGGGATCTCGAATCCGATGGCGTAGGCAGAGCGCGTCTCCACGACCCCGCGAGACGGAGCGTCGGTGAAGTGGAGCCCGACGCGGGTTCTGTCCACCACCGTCTCGTCACCCGGGATGTACTGTACGTGGAGCTTCAGAACGGCCCCGGCCGGGATGAGCTTCGCCGTCCCGGGGGGGAAGACGTTTCCGTCGTACCCCGGAGCCCAGCCGGCGAAGTAGCTCTTCAGCGCCTCCGCGACAGCATCCCGGGCCACGTCCTCCGACCCCTGTGGGTCGTCCAGAACCGCGATGACGTGGAGCACGGCGTCGGGAACGGAGGGCAGGATCTCCACCCGGGACACCCACCGGTCCTCGCCGAAGTCGGTGGGGATGACGAAGGTCCGGAACCCCAGGTCCCGGTCGGGGGGCACCTCGAAGGGCGCCGTCATCTCGAGGACGGCGTCCGGCGTCCCGTGCATCCACCCGTCCCGCCACCGCGTGGGGGATGGGGCAGGCGAGTCCGCCGCATCCCCCTCCGGCGCTCCCGACGAAAGCCAGTCGAGGAGGGCGAGCTTCTCGTCCGGAGTGAGCCGGCGGTCGTTGGACCAGGGGCGGACGCCCACGGCTGGCCAGGGTGGCATCCGGTCATGGTTCACCCAGTCCCGGATCCGGTCCTGGTGCTCCAGGACCTCCCGGTAGGTCGTCAGCGCCACCGGCCCCGTACCGCCCTCCCGGTGGCAGGACACGCAATTCTCCTGCAGGATGGCCCGGACCTCCCCGTTGTACGTAGGGGCGTGCGCCGAGGCCATGCCGTCGTGCCGGCCCTCCCGCACGAGGTAACATCCCGACGCGAAGGTCGCCGCAACCGGCGGGCGTTCGCCCACCGCCACCGCGTGGGTCGCATCCCGGAGGTACGCGTGACGGGACTCCGGGCGGGCGAAGTCGTACCCGTGCTGATCGTCCACGGCCCCCCGATATCGGAGGATGCCCTCGGGATCGATGAGGAAGACCTCGGTGGTGGTCTGGGGCTGCAGTGCGCGGCGGACGCCGCCGGTCCGGTCCAGCGCGTACGGGCCGTCGAAGCCGAACCGTGCGATCTCCGCCTCCCGCACGTCCTCGGGGTCGGCCTGGGCGACGTTCACGTAGAGGAACTGCACCCCCAGGGGCGCCAGCTCGTCCTCTAGGGCCGCGAGGTTGGGGCCGTACCGCCGGGAGACCGGGCAGCTCGCGTCCCGCACCGCCACCACGACCGGGCCTCGCTCCAACAGGTCGCCGAGCACCCCGACCTGGCCGTCGACGGTCCGGAAGGCGAAGTCGGGGACGGCCTCACCCAGGCCGCCGAGGATCGCGGGGCCATTCACCGCGGGTCGCGTCCTCAGGTCCGCGGCGGCCCCTGCATTCTGCACGAGCCATGCCCCGGCCACCAGAAGTGCCCCGAAGAGGAAGGCGAACAGCGTACGCAACGACCCCCCGACTCGAAAATGAGGAGGATAAGCAACTTTGTAACAAGAAAGTACCGGACCTCGACAAACTGTGGTGAGCGGGGTCCGGGCGAAAGGGCCCGGGGAGGGCAGGCTACGTAACAGGGCCCCCGGCGCGATCCCATCGGGGCACGCGCACGGGGGCCGGAACCGGCCCCGGGCTTCGGTTATCCTGCTCGAAGGCTCTCCACGGGATCGACCCGTGCCGCTCGGCGCGCGGGCAGCCAGGCCGACAACAGCGTCGCCGCGAGGAGGGCGGCGGGCACGAGCAGGAACGTGACCGGGTCCCGGGCGCCGACTCCGAAGAGCAGCGCCTCGAGCAGACGACCGCCCACGGCCCCGAGGGCCACGCCACCCACCGTCCCGGCGAGAGCCAGCCCGAGGACACGGACCATGACCAGACGCGAGACCGCTCCGCTGCCCGCCCCCAGGGCCAGCCGCACCCCGAACTCCGGAACCCGCCGGCGCACGGACTGGGCCGTGACGCCGTAGATACCGGCCATGGCGAGGAGGAAGGCCAACACCCCGAACACGTTGAAGAGGAAGAGGAGGAAGCGGGCGTCGGCGGAGGCGTCGTCCACCACCTCCTTCATGGGACGGAGGCGAATCATCGGCAGGGTCGGATCCAGCTGTGACAGGACGGCGCGAAGCGCCGGGCCCAGGTCCTGGGGGACTCCGTTCGTCCGCAGGACCACGAGACGGGCCCGGCCCCAATCCTGGGCCATGGGCTCCCAGACCTCGGGATCCGCGGGCGCCACCAGCGAGCGCTGCCGCTCATCCCCGACCACCCCGACGATGGTCCGCCAGATCGAGTTCTCGTCGGGGCTACGGTCGAAGGTGATCTCCTGGCCCAGGGCGTCCCCATCGGGATAGTAGGTGTCGGCGAACGCCCGGTTGACCACGGCCACGTAAGGGGCTTCGATCCCGTCTCCCGCCTCGAAGGTGCGTCCCCGGAGCAGGGGCACGCCCATCACGTCGAAGTATCCAGGCGTGGCCGCCCGGTGCCTGACCTCGAACGCCACCTGCTCCGGATCCCAGTCCCGGCCCATGACCTGGCTGGTCCACCCCGCGAACGTCAGTGGCACCCCGGAGGTGACGGCCGCGGACTCGACCTCCGGCAGGGACTCCAGTCGCTCCACGAGGGCATCGTGGAGGGTCACGACCGCTTCCCCATCCGGGTAGCCCGCCTCGGGGAGGGAGATCCCGAACAGGTGCACGCCCTCCGGGTCGATTCCCGGATCGACGCCCTGGAGGTGGGCGAAGCTCCGGGTGACGAGTCCCGCCGCCAGCACCAGGACGACGGCCAGGGCCACCTGGACCGGGATCATGCGCTCACCCAGGGGCCGGTGCCGGTGCCCCAGCTCGCTCCGCCCCCCGGCCCTGAGGCGGGACGCCAGGTCGCCCCGTGTGACGACCAGGGCGGGCCACAGGGCGAAGATCACCACGGTGAGCAGGGAGGCCCCCAGCGCGAAGGCGAGGACGGCTCCGTTGAGGGACAAGCCCGGCCCACCTCCGACGGAGACCGGTCGCAGGGCGTCGGCCACCCGGATTCCGCCGGCGGCGACCCCGAGACCGAGGACCCCGCCGGCGAGGCCGAGGACGAGCCCCTCCACGAGGAGCTGCCGAACGATGCGAGGCCGCCCGGCCCCGAGGGTGCGACGCACCGACAGCTCGCCGCTCCGGGTCCCCGCCCGCACCAGGAACAGGTTGCCCACGTTCACACAGGCCAGGAGGAGGAGCACCACGACCCCCACGGAGAGCGCCCGCAGTGGACCGTCGAGAGAGCCCACGAGCCAGCCCCGGACCGGAGTCATGCCCGCGAACATGTTCCGGTTCAGCTCCGGGTGCTCGTCCTGCAGCTGGAGGGCGACGGCGTCGAGCTGCGCCCGGGCCTGCTCCACCTCGACCCCCGGGCGGAGCCGGGCGATGGGGCGCACCCAGTGGGCACGTCGGAACCAGGCCTGCTCTCGAGCCGAGGGGTCCCAGCCGGAGGACCTCCACAGGTCCGCCTCCGGAGAGGGGAAGCGCACGCCCTGGGGAAGGACCGCGATGATCCGGGTGGGCACACCGTCCAGGTCCAGGAGCCGGCCCACGGCATCGGGCGATGCGCCCAGGTGCGAGACCCAGAAGCTGTGGCTCGCCACCGCCCAGGGCTCGGGGCCCACCCACGTGTCCTCCATGTCGGGGAGTCGGCCCATGGCCGGGCGGACCCCCAGCAGTCCGAACAGGTTGCCGGTGATGTTGACCACCCCCAAGCGACGGGGCTCGCCTTCGTCGAGCCAGGTGGTTCCGCCCACGGTCTCCTGATACGCGGCCACGTCGGCGAACGCGTCCACCCGCTCCCGCCAGTCCAGCATGTTCGCCGGGGCGGCCGTGGCCTGATCCCAGCCGAAGTCCGGGTTCCGCTCGTAGAGGGTGACGAGGCGATCGGGGTCCTGGAAGGGAAGGGGGGCGAGGAGGACGGCGTGCACCGCGCTGAACATGGCCGTTGTGGTGCCGATGCCTCCGGCCAGGATCAGGACGGTGGCCGCCGTGAATCCCGGCGCGCGCCGGAGGGCCCGCAGGGCGAAGCGCAGATCCTGTCGAAGTCGTTCCATCCCTCTCATCCTCCTCCCGTCGAACTCGTTCCTCCGGCCGGGGCCCGTTCCCCGCACCGGTCCCCCCATCCGTCCCCTGATCCCCGACAGCAGGGCTCCCCACACCTCGCGGAGGCGATGCCGCCGCAGGCGAGCCGGTCCTTCCCGGGCGATCGCCTGGTCCCGGGCCAGCGCGGTGGCCAGCCAGTCGTCGCCCACCGCCTCGCGGATCCCCCGGGGCTGAAGCGCCAGGAGGACGCGATAGAGGCCCGCGCCGGGGGAGTCAGCCACCCGTGGCCCCGCCGCCGGCCCGGACCGCTTCGACCCCGCGGTCGTTCAGCAAGGCCTCCATCCGGTCCAGCTCGCCCCGGACGGCCCGGAGTCCCTCCGGCGTGATCTCCCAGTACTTCCGCCGGGCGTCGGCGTCGGTGGGCGGGTCGGCGCAGGGCCGGATCCGCCCTTCCTCTTCGAGCCGCTGCAGGGCCAGGTACAGGGCGCCGGTGGACGGCGTCTCGTTCCCGTCCGTGCGCTCGTCGATGGCCTTCAGGATGCCATAGCCGTGCAGCGGCGTCGTGCCGAGGCTGAGGAGGATCTGGAGGGAGAGGGGGGTGAGGGGTTGGGACACGCCGGGCCTCCTGAATGCGTAAATGATAAATACATATATCGGAAATACGTTTCAGGGGGAAGGGGGCCCGAACCGGACGTGCCGGGCGCGGTCTGGTGGCGGCGGCCGGTCCGATCGCCGGGGGCCGGCCGCCCAAGGTCCTCAGTCCAGGCGGGCCAGCGCCTGCTCGAGGTCCGCCGCCAGGACGTCGGCCCCTTCGAGGCCGATGGAGAGCCGGATCAGGCCCTGCGGGAGCCCGTGCCGCTCCAGGCTGCGGGCGTTCCAGGGCCGCTGGGGTGAAAGGGCCAGGCTCTCCACGCCGCCCCAGCTCACCCCGATCCGGAACCTCTCCAGCGCGTCCACCACGCGGCACACCGCCTCCCAGGACCCGTCCCGGAGGACGAAGGAGAAGGTGCCGGTGTGGCCCGTCATCTGGCGCTCGATGAGCGCCGGGTCTCCCGTGAGGGCCGGGTGGTGGACGGCGGCCACCGCCGGGTGACGGGTCAGCATCCGGGCCACCTCGAGGGCGGCGGCCTCGTGCTCCCTGAGCCGGGCCGGAAGCGTCCGCAGCCCCCGCAGGAGCAGCCAGGCCTCCCAGGGGCCCAGGATGCCCCCGACCAGCAGGAAGGCCCGGTGGAAGATCCGGTCCATCCGCTCCTCGTCGGTGACGATCGCCCCCGCCACCACGTCGCTGTGGCCTCCGAGGTACTTGGTCGCCGTGTGGACCACCACGTCCATCCCCAGGGTGAGGGGCTTCTGGAGGAGGGGCGTGGTCCACGTATTGTCGATGGCGGTCGTGATGCCCCGGTCCCGGGCCAGCTCCGCGAGCGCCCGGAGATCGACGAGCCGGAAGAGCATCGTGCCCGGGCTCTCGACCCACAGGAGCCGGGTCTCCGGGCGGAGCCTCGCCTCCACGGCGGCCGGGTCGGTGTCCAGCACGACGTCGTGGGTGATCCCGAACCCCTGGAGGTGCCGGACGAGCTGGAGGGTCGGCCCGTAGATCTGGTTCACGAACACGACGTGGTCCCCGGCCTGGAGCAGGCCCAGGAAGACGGCGCTCACCGCCGCCATGCCGGATCCGAACGCCTTGCACGCCGCGCCCCGCTCCAGGCGGGCGAGCTTGGTCTCCAGCGCCTCCACGGTGGGATTCTGTCCCCGGGAGTAGACGTGCGTGGAGCGCTCCTCGGCGAGCCCCTCGGCCAGCGCTTCCAGGGTCGGGAAGGCGAAGAGCGAGGTCTGGACCACCGGCGTGGAGAGGGGCCGGGGTGGGGGGGAATCCACGTCGTCGTGGAGACAGAGCTGGACGTCGTCGGGGTCGATGCGCATGGCCGCGAACATCCGGCTCCGGGGAAGCCTCGGCAACCGGCCCGGAGGCGTGGCGTCGCGGGGTGGGGCGGCCTGGAGATGTCCCCGGGGCCCGGGCGTGGTAGGATAGAAGCGTGGCCGACCGGGGCCCCGCCGGGGGACGTCGGTCTTCGATCCCACGACGAACCGAATCCATGCGCACTCTTGCCGCGATCCTGTTCCTCGCCCTGAGCCTGCCCGCCGCACCGGCCACGGCCCAGCGCGCGCCGTACTCTCCCGACAGCCTGACCGCCGCGGACTATGCCCGGGCGGAGCGTCGCCTGTCCGGTTTCACCGGCGACCTGGTCTACGGTGACGTGGTCCGTCCGGACTGGGAGGAGGGGGACGTCTTCACCTACCGGAGCTCCACGGCGCGGGGGTGGCGGTTCATGCGGGTCGACCCGGACCGGGAGCGCCGGCAGGAGGCCTTCGACCACGAGGCGGTGGCCGTCGCCCTGGGGTCGGTGCTGGAGCGGGAGGTCTCGCCGGACCGCCTCCCCTTCACGTCGTTCGAGACGGTGAACGGGGCGATCCGGTTCAGCGTGGACGGCCGGTGGGTCACGTGCGAGCTCGACGACGCGTTCTGTCGGGCAGAGGAGGCCGGGGGAAGCGGGCCGGGGCGGGAGGTGGTGGTCTCCCCGGACGGGCGGCTGGGTGCCTTCATCCGGGACCACGACCTCTGGGTCCGGAATCTGGAGAGCGGGGTCGAGACCGCCCTCACCACCGACGGGGTGGAGGATTACGGCTACGCCACCAACGACGCGGGCTGGACCCGGAGCGAGCGGCCCGTCGTCCTGTGGTCCCCGGACTCCCGGCAGATCGCCACCTTCCGGCACGATGGCCGGGGGGTGAGCCAGATGTACCTGGTGAGCACGAACGTCGGGGCGCCCGAGCTGCAGCAGTTCGACTATCCGTTGCCCGAGGATTCGCTGCCCTTCCGGATCGAGCGCATCGTCCTGGACGTGGAGAACGGGCGCATGACCCGGCTGGACATGCCGCCGGACATGCACCGCTCCACCATCTGCGACCACATCTACTGCAACGGGACCTTCTCGGACGTGCAGTGGAGCGAGGACGGTTCCCAGCTGGCCTTCGTGTCCTCCTCCCGGGATCACAAGGAGGCGACGCTGAGGCTGGCGGATCCGGTGACCGGCCAGGTCCGGGACGTGCTCCACGAGGCGGTCGAGACCTTCTTCGAGTCGGGCTACGACCAGGTGAACTGGTCGGTCCTCTTCGACGAGGAGCAGGTGATCTGGTACTCCCAGCGCTCCGACTGGGGGCACCTGTACCTGTACGACCTGGGCACCGGCGAGCTCATCCGTCCCATCACGTCGGGAGACTGGAACGTCCTCCAGGTCCGCCGGGTGGATCCCGACGAGCGTGAGATCTACTTCGTGGGCAACGAGCGGGAGGCCGGGGACCCCTACTTCGAATACTTCTACAAGGTGGGGATCGACGACGGCGAGGTGACGCTCCTCACGCCGGACAGCGCCAACCACGAGATCACCCTGACGCCCTCGGGCGAGTACTTCATCGACGACTGGTCCACCCCCGTCGAGCCGCCGGTCATCGCGCTGCGCGACCTGGACGGGGACGTGGTAGTGGAGCTGGAGCGGGCCGACATCTCCCGACTCCTGGCCACGGGCTGGGAGCCGCCGGTGCCCTTCACGACGAAGGCCCGGGACGGCGTCACGGACCTCTACGGGCTCATGTATCCCCCGGCGGACCTCGATCCGAATCTCGAATATCCGGTGGTGAACTACCTGTACCCGGGCCCCCAGACTGGGAGCGTGGGGAGCCGGTCGTTCAGCGGGGCCCGCAGGGACCACATGGCGTTGTCCGAGCTGGGCTTCGTGGTGATCGAGGTGGATGCCATGGGAACGCCCAAGCGCTCCAAGTCCTTCCACGCCGCCTACTACGGGGACATGGGGGACAACGGATTGCCCGACCAGGTGGCCACGATCCGGCAGCTCGCGACGCGTCACCCGTGGATCGACCTGGACCGGGTGGGGATCTGGGGCCACTCCGGCGGCGGCTTCGCCTCCACCGCGGGCATCCTCCGCTATCCCGACTTCTACAAGGTGGCGGTGTCCCAGGCCGGGAACCACGACAACCGGAACTACGAGGACGACTGGGGCGAGAAGTGGCAGGGCCTGCTGGTGGAGAACCCCGACGGCACCACGAACTACGACAACCAGGCCAACCAGCTCTTGGCGGAGAACCTCCGGGGCAAGCTCCTCCTGGCCCACGGCACCATGGACGACAACGTGCCGCCCTACAACACCCTCCTGGTGGCCGACGCCCTCATCGCCGCGAACAAGGACTTCGATCTGGTCATGATGACGAATCGCCGGCACGGGTTCGCCTACGAGCCGTACATGATGCGTCGCCGGTGGGACTACTTCGTCCGGCATCTCATGGGATCGGAGCCGCCGCCCGAGTTCGAGTTCGGCCGTCAGCGGCCCATCTCGTAGGCCAGCGACATGGCTCCCCCCGTTGGACTCGCGGAGGCGCTCCAGGGAGCCTACGAGATCCTGGAGGCGCTGGGAGAGGGCGCCACCGCCACCGTCTATCTCGCCCGGGAACTGAAGCACGACCGCAACGTGGCGCTCAAGGTGCTGCGCCCCGAGCTCGGTGCCGCCGTCGGCGCCGACCGGTTCGTCCGGGAGATCCAGATCGCGGGGCGGCTGAGCCATCCCCACGTCCTGCCGATGTTCGACTCCGGCGAGGCCGGGGGATTCCTCTACTACACCATGCCGTGCGTCCGCGGGGAGTCCCTGGACGCGCGCCTCGCTCGGGAGGGTCGCCTCCCGGTGTCCGAGGCCCTGGCCATCGCCGGGCAGGTGGCCTCGGCGCTGCACCACGCGCACCAGGAGG
Source organism: Longimicrobiales bacterium (assembly GCA_035464715.1). Lineage (GTDB taxonomy): Bacteria > Gemmatimonadota > Gemmatimonadetes > Longimicrobiales > Gaopeijiaceae > Gaopeijia. Next base: position 23,226 of record DATHRY010000292.1, on the reverse strand, counting down.
GCGTGATCCACCGGGACATCAAGCCGGCGAACATCCTCCTGGCGGACGGACACGCCTGGGTGGCGGACTTCGGGATCGCCCGGGCCGTCGAGCGGGCGGGGGGTGCCAAGCTCACCCGGACCGGGCTCGCGGTGGGGACACCCACGTACATGAGCCCCGAGCAGGCCTTCGGGCGGGACACGGTCGACGGCCGCACGGACATCTATGCGCTGGGGTGCGTGCTCTTCGAGATGCTCAAGGGCCGCCCCCCCTTCGAGGCCCGGACGATGCCGGCCCTCATGGCCAAGCACGCCACCGAGGCCGTCCCCAGCCTGCGGATCGACGACGAGGCCATCCCCCTCTTCGTCGAGCGCGCCGTGAAGCAGGCGCTGGCGAAGGACCCCGCCGACCGCTTCTCGTCGCCCCGGGCGCTGGCGGAGACGCTGGAGACGGAGACGGTGGTGGAAGTGGTGGGACGCCGACGGCTGGCCGTGCTTCCCCCGACGAACGTCACGGCGGATCCGGAGCAGGAGTTCCTCTGCCTGGGGCTCCAGGAAGCCCTCATCTCCCGGCTGTCCAAGGGGGACGTCGCCGTCCTGGCCCGGTCCTCGGTGGCGCATCACGCCGGGTCCGACCGGCCCGCCCGGGACATCGCCCGTGAGCTTGGGGTGGACTCGATCGTGGAGTCGTCCCTGTTCCGGTCCGGGGACCGGGTCGGGATCGAGGCGCGGCTCGTGGACGGGGCCAGCGAGGAGGGCCTCTGGTCCGAGTCCTTCGAGGGGGATGTACCCGACGTGCTGCGCCTGTACCGGGACATCGCGGATGCGGCCGCGGAGGCGGTGCTGGGCGCCCTGGCCCCCCGCCGTCCGAAGACGTCGGAGCTGCAGGTGGTCGATCCGGCGGCCTATGAGAACTACATGCGGGGCCGGGTGCACCAGCAGCGCTTCATGCCCGCCGATCTGCAGCGGGGGCTGAAGTACTACGAGACCGCCATCGAGATCCAGCCGGACTATGCGGCGGCCCATGCCGGGATGGCCCTGATCTGGGGGTCCATGACCGTGCTGGGGATGCTCCCGCCCTCCGAGTCGGGCCCCTTGTGGATGCGATCGGCCCGCCGCGCCGTGGAGCTGGGTCCGGAGCTGGGGGAGGCCCACCAGGCGATGGCCCAGGGCCTGACCTGGTACGAGTGGGATTTTCCGGCGGCGGAGACGGCGTGGCGGCGAGCCATCGAGCTGGATCCGCACAATCCCGAGGCCCACGCCTTCTACAGCCATTTCCTCGCCATGCTTCACCGTGTGCCGGAGAGCGACGCGGCGATGGCCCGGGCCCTGGCCGTGGACCCCTTCAACCCCTTCACGACGACGCTCGCGGGCCACCAGGTCTTCCTCACGGACCGGTTGGCCGAGGCGATGGAGCGCTTCGCGGAGGCGCCCCCCAACCCTCTCGTCGTCGAGGGCGTGGCCCACACGGCTGCGTGCCTGGGCAGAGCCGACGAGGCCCAGGCCGCCTGGGCGACCTACTTCGAGATGCTGGGACACCGGGAGGTGGCGGACGCGATCCGTTCGGCCGCGTCCTTGGAGGAGGGATGCTCGGCCGGCGCGGACCAGCTCATCGAGCTGTCGGGCTCGGTCTTCGTGCGTCACGTCCTCATCGCGAACGTCCTGGCCTTCGCCGGCCGCACCGAGGAGGCCATGGACTGGTACGAGCGGGGCCGGGAGATCCGCGACTTCCAGGTGGCCTACCTGGCCGCGGTCGCGGTGCCGGACGAGGTGCGCGCCCATCCCCGCTTCAGGGCGCTGCTCCGGGAGGTGGGCCTGCCCGAGCCCCGCACCGGCCCGCCCTCCCCGTCGGGGGCCGCCGCGGACTGACCCGGCTCCGGCTCGGCACCGATCCTCGCACCTCGAACAACGTACACCCGACGTACGTAAGCGCCCGGCCTCACTCCGTAGAATGCCCTTCGGCAGTACGGGCGTGTACGTATCCGGACGGGGCTCGCCCATCGGCAACGTGGATGCGTCGCATCGATCCATGCTCGCCGGAGGTGACGAATGGGCCCGTCCAGCCGTCGCATACATCGGGGTTGGGCGGTGATCCTGGGGACGCTCCCCCTGGTGATCTGGCTGCTGCCCGTCGTCCCTGAGTCCATCGCCTCACCCACCCGGTTCTCCGGGCCCGTACCGGCCGCCGCGAGTTCCTCGCCGAACCCGGACAGCCTCGGCGTGGCGCTCCCGCGGGCCCTGATCGCCATCGATCCGGCCGTTGGAGACCTCTTCGAGCCCACGACCGATCGCCGGGACGAGGACGTCGGCAGGACCGGACGCGCGCCCTGGTGCCTCGACGGGTCCTGGAGCGGCGCGACCGGGTGCACACCATGACGACGCACCGGGGCGTCGGCCCCGACGGCCCGTGGCAGCCATCGGCTCCGCTCCTGATGACACCGGCGGCCCTGACCCATCGGGGGGTCCGCGGGGATCGGCTCGACCCGGGCGGGAGGAGGGCATCATGGAGTTGAGCATCGCGGTGACGGCGGGAGCGGCGTGCGCCCTGGGGGCGGTCCTCCCCTGGATCAGCGCCGAGGCGGTCCTTCTTTCGGCCGTACTGGTCCTTCCGGCCGGTTGGGTGCCCCTGGCCGTGGCCGCGTGCGTGACCGGACAGGTGGGAGGCAAGGCGGGGGTCTACTGGCTCGTGCGCCGCGCCCCCCACCGGCTTCCGGCGCGCGCGGGCCGGGTCCTGGCACGGGCCGAAGTCCTGGGGGCCCGGCCTCCTCTCCTGGCTGCCGCCGTCTTCTCGGGCTCCGCCGTCGCAGTGCCCCCCTTCTACCTCGTCACCCTGGCCAGCGGTCTGGCTCGACTCCCCTTCGCACTCTTCGCGGCGGCGGGCCTGCTGGGGTGCATCCTGCGATACACGGCCCTGGTCTGGGGAGCCGGCGCCCTCGGCCTCGGAGGTGGAGGATGAACACCCGGCTTCCAGTCCTCGCCTTGGGCGTCCTCGTCGTTGCGACGACCGGGCCTTGGGCGCTGACCGCCCAGGTCGCCATGCTTCCGATCGCGGAGACCCCCCGCCTCTCCAGCCGCTGCGAGGGCTCGACCGATATCCTCGCGAGCCCGGTGGGGGCCGCGGTTCTCGCTGCGCTGGCGGATCCCGACGATCCCCGGAGGGACCTTCGTCTGGCCGCCGCCCAGGACTCCCTGGAGGGCGTCCTCGGGGTGCATCCCGACCGGCTGGAGGATCGATACCTGCTCGCCATGGTCCTGGGAGCCCGAAGCGAGGTGGCCTCGGGCAGGGACAAGCTCGCTCTGGCCGGGGCCATGAAGGTCGAGGCGGAGCGCGTCCTCGAGGCGGACTCCGGGCACGCCGGCGCCCATCACCTGGTGGGGCGGCTTCATGCGGCCGTCCAGCGCCTGGGAACCATGAAGCGCTTGCTGGCCCGTGCCGTGTTCGGCGGAGAGGTCCTGGGAGGAGCGAGCTGGGCGGAGGCCCGGCGACACCTGGCCCTCGCCGAGGAGGGGGCCCCCTGTCGTCCCGAGCACCACTTCGAGCTCGCCCGGCTCCACGTCGATGTGGATGAACCCCAGGCGGCTCGACGTGAGCTCCTCCACGTGCTGGAGCTGACGGCGGGTCGGGCGGAGTTTCGCAGCCTCGCCCGCCGGGCCGAGGAGCTCGCCGCCGGGCTTCCTCCGGTCCGGGCGACCGGGCGCGTGCCCCGGCATCGAGGCGAGGGTCGGCGCCGGGCGGCGCACCGCCGGGAAGGGGATTTGTAAAATGCCGCGACAAACCCCAGAATGGCCTCCGGATCCACGCCCACATCCCGCCGACCGTTCCGGAGGCCCCGCCCGTGCCCGATGCCCATCCGACCCGTCGCGAGTTCCTGGCAAAGGGCTCCAGCGCCGCCTTCGGAGCCATGATCGTGCCCCGCCACGTGCTGGGTGGGAAGGGATACCAGGCCCCCAGCGACACGCTGAACGTCGCGATCATCGGGGCCGGGGGAATGGGGGCGGAGAACGCCCAGCAGCTCGGCGCCGAGAACATCGTCGCCGTGTGCGACCTGGACTTCGACTACGTCGAGAACAAGGTCCAGGAGCGCCTGACGAACGGTGACGGGGAGCCCCGGGAGAAGGGGTACCGCTGGAAGGAGCAGTTCGAGGCCGCCACGCGGTACGGCGACTTCCGGGAGATGCTGGCCCGGGAACGGGACCTGGACGCCGTGGTCATCGCCACCCCCGACCACCTCCACGCGGTCATGGCCCAGGCCTGCATGGAGGAAGGGAAGCACGTCTACGTCCAGAAGCCTCTCACCTGGTCGGTCCACGAGGCCCGGGTCCTGGACCGGTTGGCCCGGGAGACGGGGCTGGTCACCCAGATGGGGAACCAGGGCCATTCCTCGGACGACGCCCGGCTGATCAACGAGTGGGTCCAGTCCGGCGTGATCGGGCCGGTGCGGGAGGTCCACGTGTGGACGAACCGGCCGGTCTGGCCCCAGGGGCTGCCGGCGCCGGTCTACCCGGCCACCCGGCGGGACTATGACGACATGACCTCGTGGTGGCCGGGCGACGTGGCGGGGCTGGTGGCCGAGGCCATCGGTGGCGACTTCCGGGCTCCCGACGGGTTCGACTTCGATGCCTGGAAGGGCCCCGCGGTCACCGACCTCGCCTATCACCCCATCTTCCACCCCTTCCACTGGCGGGGCTGGGTCCCCTTCGGCGTGGGCGCCCTGGGCGACATGGGGGCCCACCTGGTGGACCACCCGTACTGGGCTCTGGACCTGGGGCTGCCCACCGCCATCGAGGCGACGTCGACCCCGTGGGGCGGCGGCCGCGAGAGCCCGGTCACCTACCCCCTGTCCACGGCGGTCCACTACGAGTTCCCCCGCCGGGGGATCCAGCCGCCGGTGGAGATGCACTGGTACGACGGAGGGCTCATGCCCAAGCGGCCCGAGGCCCTGCCGGCCGACGTCCAGCTCGACCGGGGCGGAGGCGTGATCTTCGTCGGCGACCGGGGTCTCCTGCTTCACGAGACCTATGGCCGCAACCCCCGGATCTTCCCCGAGGGGCTCATGGAGGAGGCGGAAGCCGTGGCGCCCAGCTACGACCGGGTTCCCGAGGAGAACCACGAGATGAACTGGGCCCGGGCCTGCAAGGGTCTGGAGGCACCCGTGAGTCCTTTCTCGTACGCTGCCCCCCTCACCGAGACCATGCTCCTCGGGCTGGTGGCGCTCCGGGCGGGCCAGGGACGCAAGATCCACTACGACGCCGAGGCCATGCGGATCACCGACATGGAGGAGGCCAACCGCTATCTGACCCGGGAGTACCGCCCGGGCTGGGAGGTCCGATGAAGACGCGCCGAGTCCTTCGCCCCTGCCTCGTGGCCCTGCTCATGGCGCTGGTTCCCGGTTGCGCGCCGGCGGGTGAGGCCGATGCCGCCTCCGATACGGCCGACGCAGCGGCCGAGAGCCAGGAAGCCATGAACACCCTCACCGCCCAGGAACGCGCCGAGGGCTGGCGACTCCTCTTCGACGGAGCTTCCCTCGACCAGTGGAGGGGCTTCCGCCAGGAGACGCTCCCCGGCGGATGGGTGGCCCAGGACGGGATGCTGATCCGCACGGAAGGCGGCGGCGACATCATCACGCGGGACGTCTTCCAGGACTTCGAGCTGTCCCTGGAGTGGATGGTCCACGAGTCGGGCAACTCGGGCGTCATGTTCCGGGTGAGCGAGGAGGCGGAGCGTACGTTCCACAGCGCCCCGGAGATGCAGATCCTGGACGACGCGGGCCACGTCGACGGCGGAAATCCCCTGACCTCCGCCGGCGCGAACTACGCCATGCATCCCGCACCGAGAGGCGTGGTCCACCCCGCCGGGGAGTGGAACCGGGCGCGACTGCGGGTCGAGGGGAACCAGGTGACCCACTGGCTGAACGGCCAGCAGATCGTCGACTACGAGCTGGGGAGCGACGACTGGAACCACCGTCTGGCGGAGAGCAAGTTCACCGAATGGCCCGAGTACGGGACCTTTCCGGAGGGTCACATCGCGCTCCAGGACCACGGCGACTGGGTCGCGTTCCGCAACATCAAGATCCGGGAGCTGAACTGATGGAACGCCGGGCGTTCCTGGGCGTCCTGGCTGTCCTGGGGATCGGCGGCGTGTGGGTGGCCCGGGAGGCCATGGGGCGTTCGGGGGCGGCGTCCGGACAAGGGGTCACGGGGGGCGGTTCGGCCCTTCCGTCGCCCACCGGGCGAGGCCAGGGTGCCACGGGCCCCGCCTCCTTCCCGGATGCCTGGGGCGTGCAGCTCTACACGGTCCGGGACCGCATGGCGGAGGACGTGCCGGGAACCCTCCGGGCCGTGGCGGACATGGGCTACGGCGAGGTGGAGTTCGCCGGGCTCTTCGGGCACAGCCCCCGGGAGATGCGGGCGCTCCTGGACGACCTGGGCCTCCGGGCCGCCTCCAGCCACCACGGCATCAACGAGATCCGGGGTGACTGGGAGGCGGTCCTGGACGGGGCCGAGATGCTGGGACAGTCCCTGGTGGTGCTTCCGTCGCTGCCGTCCGAGGCCCGGACCGTCGAGGGCCTCCAGGGGCTGGCCGAGGAGATGAACCGGGCCGGAGAGGCCGCCCGGGCCCGGGGCCTCGACTTCGGCTTCCACAACCACGACTTCGAGGTCACGCCCCTGGAGTCGGTGGACGTTCGGCCCCTGGACATCCTCCTGGCCGCCACCGAGGAGCAGCTGGTCTCGTTCCAGCTCGACCTCTTCTGGGCGGTGAACGGGGGCACGGATCCCCTCGAGTGGTTCCGCGCCGCGCCCGGTCGCTTCCGGTCGGTCCACGTGAAGGACCGGACCGGGTCCGGCGAGATGGTGGCGGTGGGCCAGGGGGTCCTGGACTTCCAACGCCTGCTCACCGTCGGCCAGGAGGTGGGGGGCGTCCGGCACGCCTTCGTGGAGCACGACCGCCCCGGGGACTCCCTGGCGAGCATCCGGGCCAGCATCGATCACCTGAACTCCCTCCGGGGATAGGGCGAGGGCCCTCCCGGCGGCGCACACGCTTCCGGGAGGGGTCGCGGCCCGAGAGGAGCGCATGCGAAGCACTGCACAGGATCAGGAATACGACGCCATCGTGGTGGGATCCGGCGCCGGCGGGGGGATGAGCGCCTTCATCCTCTCGGTCAACGGGCTCCGGGTCCTCATGCTCGAGGCCGGGCGGGACTACGACCCGGTGAGCGAGACCCCCATGTTCCAGCTGCCCATGGAGGCGCCCCTCCGGGGGGGCTGGACGCCCGAAAAGCCGTTCGGCTTCTACGACGCCACCGTCGACGGAGGGTGGCAGGTTCCGGGGGAGCCGTACACCAGCGTCGATGACGCCAACTTCCTGTGGTGGCGCGCCCGGATGCTGGGTGGGCGCACGAACCACTGGGGCCGCATATCGCTGCGCATGGGCCCCTACGACTACAAGCCGTACTCCCGGGACGGCCTCGGCGCCGACTGGCCCATGACCTACGAGGACATGGAGCCCTGGTACGACAAGACCGAGGCCCTGATCGGGGTCTATGGGGCCAACGACGGGCTCGAGAACACGCCGAACTCCTCCCCCGGGATCCTGCAGCCACCGCCGGCGCCCCGGGCCACCGAGCTGCTCATGAAGCGGTCGTGCGACGGGCTCGACATCCCCATGGTGGCAGGGCACCTGGCGATCCTCACCGAGCGGCAGGACGCGGATCGCCTCCCGGCCATGCTCTTTCCGAACAACCCCCTGGCTCAACGGGTCACGGCCGAGTCGATGCGTTCCCGGGCGGCGTGCTACTGGGCCACGCCCTGCGGCCGCGGCTGCTCGATCAAGGCGAACTTCCAGTCCACCACCGTCCTGATCCCACCGGCGCTGGCCACCGGCAACCTCGAGATCCGGACGAACGCCATGGTTCGCGAGGTCACCGTCGACGATCGGGGTCGGGCCACCGGCGTCCACTACGTCGACAAGACCACCCGGCAGGACGTGCACGTCCGGGGGCGGGTCGTGGTGCTGGCCGCCAGTGCCTGCGAGTCCGCTCGCATCCTCCTGAACTCCACCAGCTCCCGGTTCCCGAACGGCCTGGCCAACGGGAGCGGGCTGGTGGGGAAGTACATCATGGACACCGTGGGCGCCGGGCTGGGGGGCCAGATTCCCGCGCTGGAGAACCTGCCGCCCCACAACACCGACGGCGCGTCCGGCATGCACCTCTACATGCCCTGGTGGCTCTACCAGGAGCAGGCGGCGGGCCGGCTCGATTTCGCCCGGGGCTACCACATCGAGCCCGGAGGCGGCCGGCGGATGCCCGGACCGGGGATCATGGGCGGTATGGAGCGCTGGACCGACGGCGCATACGGCCGTCGCTTCAAGGAGGAGGCCCGGCGCTACTACGGCTCCTTCGTGGGCTTCGCCGGCCGAGGGGAGATGATCCCCAACGAGGACTGCTACTGCGAGATCGACCCGGACGGGGTGGACCAGTGGGGGATCCCCACCCTGCGCTTCCACTGGAAGTGGTCGGACCACGAGCTGAACCAGGCCCGCCACATGCAGCGGACCTTCCGGGACATCATCGAGGGGATGGGGGGGACGGTCACCGGTACGGTGCACGACGACGGGGCCGACGCCATCGCCGCCCCCGGCGAGATCATCCACGAGGTGGGCGGCGTGCGGATGGGGGCGGATCCCCGCCAGTCGGTCCTGAACCAGTACTGCCAGAGCTGGGAGGTGGACAACCTGTTCTGCACCGACGGCGGCGCCTTCGTCTCCAACGCCGACAAGAACCCCACCCTCTCGATCATGGCCGTCGCCTGGCGGGCGTCGGAGTACATCGTCGAGGAGCTGAACCGGAGGAATCTCGGATGAGCGGATCCGACGGCACGCAGGCCCCGAAGAAGCAGACGCTGCCCATGGTGGCCAACACGGTCTCCCCGCCCGGGACCGACGGGACGGAGCCTCCATCGACCGCGGTCGGCACGGAGCGCCGGGATATGCCGCTCCTCGACCCCCACGCCGACGGCCGCCCCCTGGACCGCCGCGAGGTCCTGAAGCTCATGGTGCTGGCCGCCGCCGTGCCCGGTCTGGCCTCGTGTGAGCCCGGAGACGGGGTCCCGGGCGGGGGCGCCGCGTCGGGCGGATCTGCGGGGGCCGCCGGAACCCGATCGGCCGCCGCCTCCAACCCGGCCGCCCGGGGTGACGCCTGGGACCCGGACCTGATCCGGCCCGTGCTTCGCTGGGACAAGGTGCTGTCCGAGGACGAGCGGGAGGGGCTGGCCGTCCTCTGCGACGTGATCATCCCCGCCGACGACGTCTCGCCCGCGGCGAGCTCCGTCGGGGCCCACGACTACATCGACGAGTGGGTCAGCGCGCCCTACGACTTCGGCCGGCAGGACCTGATCCTGGTCCGGGGCGGCCTCGTCTGGCTCGACCAGGAGGCGGCGTCCCGCTTCGGTGCGGGCCGGCGCTTCCGGGACCTCACCGCCGAGCAGCGACATCAGATCTGCGACGACATCTGCTGGCTGGAGCAGGCCGCGCCGGAGTATCGGAGGGCGGCCCGCTTCTTCGCGAAGATCCGGGATCTCACCGCCACCGCCTTCTACACGACTCCCGAGGGCATGGACGACCTCGGGTACGTCGGGAACGTGGCCCTGGCCGAGTGGGGTCCACCCCCGCCCGAGGTGCTGAGGCATCTGGGGTTGGAGGCGCCGGGGGTCTGACCGTCCGGCTCCGTCCCCAAGATCCCTCCGGGAACTGCCCGGGGGGATGTCGGTTCCCTCTCGCCGCCCCACCGCCATGACCGAACCCACCGCCCAGTCCCCCCACGGCACCTCCGGGGTCGACGCCGATCGCCTGTTCCTCGGGAGCTGCGTGGCGTTGATCGCCACCTCGGTGGCCTTCGCCACCGTCGGCGCCATCATGCTCGCCCTCAAGGCAGAGTTCGTCCTCGACAACGCCCAGGTGGGGTGGATCGGAGGAGCCGCCCTGTGGGGCTTCGCCGTGAGCCAGCTGGTCTTCGCGCCCCTGGCCGACACCCTGGGCATGCGGGCCCTCCTCCGCCTCTCCTTCCTGGGTCACCTCCTGGGGACCCTGGTGATGATCTTCGCCACGGGCTTCTGGACCCTGTTCCTGGGTGCCCTGATCATCGCCATGGCCAACGGCCTGGTGGAGGCGGCGTGTAATCCGCTGGTGGCCACCCTGTTCCCGGGCGACAAGACCGTGAAGCTCAACCGCTTCCACGTCTGGTTCCCCGGGGGCGTGGTGATCGGCGGGCTGGCCGCGTTCGCCCTGGACAGCGCCGGGATCACCAGCTGGCAGCTCAAGCTGGCGCTGATCCTAATCCCCACCGTCGCCTACGGTGTGCTCCTCCTCGGGCAGCGGTTCCCGGAGACCGAAGGGGTGCAGGCCGGGGTGGGGATGGGCGAGATGTTCCGGGCGGCCCTGGCCACGCCCTTCATGTGGGTCATGCTCATCGCTATGGCCATGACCGCCTCGGTCGAGCTCGGCCCCAACCGCTGGGTCCCCGCGGTGCTGGAGGCCGGTGGGATGGCGGGCATTCTGGTCCTGGTCTGGATCAACGGACTCATGGCGGTCCTGCGCTTCCGGGCCGGTGCGGTGATCAAGCAGCTGTCCCCCACGGGGATCCTCCTGGCGTCCTCCATCGTCGCGGGGGTCGGACTGACGTGGCTCAGCTACACCGAGGGGGGGTGGGCGACCTTCGCGGCGGCCACCGTGTTCGCCGTGGGCGTCTGCTACTTCTGGCCGACCATGCTGGGCGTCGTCTCGGAGCGGGTGCCCCGGAGCGGCGCCCTGGGCCTCGGACTCATGGGTGCGGTGGGGATGGCCACGGTAGGCCTCGTAACCTCCCCCGCCATGGGGCGCATCGCAGACGACTACGCCAACGAGCGCTTGCCGGCGGCCCAGACCGTGGCCTTCCTGGGCACCACCGCGGAGGCGCTGGAGGGGGCGGACGACCCGGATCAGGTCACGGCTCGCCAGGCGGCCCAGGGCGTGGTCGAGGCCTTCGCGGTTCAGGGGACGCTTCCGTCGCCGGAGACGGCCAACGCCCTCCGGGCGGTGATCTCGTCCGGCGCCGGAGGGGCGGTGGCGGCGCAGGCCCAGGCCCTCCTGGGCCCGGCGGACAACTACGGCGGACGCATCTCCTTCCGCTACGTGGCACCCCTGTGCCTCGTCCTCATGCTCATCTTCGGGATGATGTACATGGGCGACCGGAACCGGGGCGGCTACCGGGTCACCCACATCGACGTGGCCTGACATGGATCCCCTGCGCTACGGCATGGTCGGAGGCGGGCCCGGCGCCTTCATCGGGGGCGTCCACCGCATGGCCGCCGCCCTGGACGGGGAATACCGGCTGGTCGCGGGGGCCTTCTCGTCGACTGCCGGGCGCTCGGCCGTACAGGGTCGGGAGCTGGGCCTGGATCCGGACCGGGTCCACGGCAGCTTTGAGGAGCTGATCGAGGCGGAGAGCGCCCTGCCCCCCGACGAGCGGATCGAGGTGGTGAGCATCGTCACCCCGAACCACCTCCACCACCCGGCCGCCCGGGCGGCGCTGGAGGCCGGCTTCCACGTCGTCTGCGACAAGCCCCTCACCCTGACGGTGGAGGAAGCAGAGGACCTGTGCCGGCTGGCCGCCGAGCACGACCGGGTCTTCTGCGTCACCCACAACTACACCGGCTATCCCCTGGTGAAGGAGGCCCGGGAGCTGGTGCGCTCCGGCGCCCTGGGCGAGGTCCGGAAGGTGGTGGTGGAGTATTCCCAGGGCTGGCTGTCGACGCTCCTCGAATCCGAGGGACACAAGCAGGCCGAATGGCGCTCCGACCCGGCGAAGGCGGGCATCTCCTCTGCGTTGGGCGACATCGGGACCCACGCGCACAACCTGGCGGAGTACGTCACCGGGGAACGGGTCACGGCGATCTTCGCGGACCTGGGGAGCGTGGTCGAGGGACGGACGTTGGAGGACGACGCGACGCTACTGCTGCGGCTGGGCGGGGACAGCACGCGCGACGCCCCCCGCACTGGTGGGGGGGGTGCGGACGGGCCCGACGCGTCGCGCTCCGGAGCTCCGCCCGGCATCCGGGGCGTCCTGATCGCCTCCCAGGTCTCCCTGGGCGAGCGGAACCACCTCCGCCTGCGGGTCTACGGGAGCGAGGGCGCGCTGGACTGGTGCCAGGAGGATCCGAACGATCTGCGGCTGGTGGACGCCGACGGCACCGAGCGCATCCTACACACCGGGAGCGGGGCGCTGTCCGAAGCCGCGACGGCCCACACCCGGCTTCCCGGCGGTCACCCCGAGGGCTTCATCGAGGCCTTCGCGAACCTGTACCGGAACGTGGCACGGAACATCCGGGCCCGGGAGTCCGGCGAGGCGCCGCTCCCGTTCGCCACCGACTTCCCGTCGGTTCAGGACGGGGCGCGGGGGGTGCACTTCCTCCACGCCGCCGTGCGGAGCGGGCGGGAGGGGCGCTGGGTGGACGCGACCTACGATCCGCCGGGCGCGGGAGGCTGACGAGGGGCCGGAGGCCACCGGCGGATCCGCGACCGGGCCACGGCTCCAGCCCCCGGGCCGCAGGACGCGGTCGCCCGGCGCCGGAGCCTCCACCTGCCTCCCGGCGGACCGCAGGCCGGGCAGGGTCCACCCTCATCCCCCGAACTCCCGGCGGAGCCTGTCCAGCTCCGCCCCGTCCACTTCGGCGGGCGCCAGTGCAGGCGACTCGTCCAGGGCGGCGAGGGGCGCGAGGGCGGCCACGGTGGGATTGCGGAAGAGGTCGTTGGGCGTGAACCGCAGCCCCCGGTCCCGGGCGACGGCGGCGATCTGGATGCACCGCATCGATTCCCCGCCCAGCTCGAAGAAGTCGTCGTGCACGCCCACCCGCTCCAGGCCGAGCACCTCGGCCCAGATGCCGGCCAGGCGCCGCTCGACGTCGGTCTCGGGCGCCACGAAGGGTGTGCCGACGGACGGACGCTCGGAGCCCGGGAGGGGCAGGGCGTCCCGCCGTACCTTGCCGCTGTCGGCCAGGGGGAGCGCGTCCAGACGGACGAAGACCGAGGGCAGCACCGGCGTGGGAAGGACCTCCGCCATGGCGCGACGGAGCTCGGCGACGGGGATCTCCTCGTCTGCGACGTAGTAGGCCGCCAGCCGGGTCTCCGGAGGCGGGGCCGGCCGCTCCCGGTAGCCCACCCGGTCCAGCATCCGCCGGATGCGCGCGGGCTCGAGGTCGTCCTCCAGCTCCGCCACCGCGGCGTCCCGATCCTTGTGGCCCAGGCGGACGTCCCAGCTGTAGGGCAGGGAATAGTTGTGGAAGCCGCGCTCGGCCCGATGCACGTGGATGCCCGCGTCGTTGATCAGGCAGTTCGTCGACCGGCCCGTGTCCGAAGGGCGGATCCAGGGCGTTCGCTCCCCCAGGTAGGCCAGGAGCTCCTCCAGCTCCACGTCACAGTACCGATAGAAGTCGATGAAGCCGACCCGATCCAGGACCTCGTCCAGGCTGAGGGACCCCGTCGCGAGAACGCCCGCCGGCGCGTCGTCCATGCGGTGGTAGGCCCGCCGGGCCTCGTCGATGATCCGGTCCACCGCCTCCGGCTCGTAGATCCGGCGCCGGTACAGGTCCGCCAGCCGCGTCTCGAAGATCTGCCCCCGGGAAAGGCCGGTCACGATGGCGCCGATGCCCCGCTCCACCGCGAGGTTGAGGGCCAGGTTGTAGATCGTCTTGAAGCATCCCTGGCACACGTTGCTGAACCGGCGCAGGCTCTCGGCGAAGATCGCCGGCATGGCTGGCGTGGACCCGATGACAAGCTCCAGGTCAAGGAGCTCGACGACCCGCCGGGCGTTCTCCTTCGCCTGGTCGGAGATGAACCCGTTGTCCAGCAGGAAGACGAGCGGGCGTGCCCCCATCTCCACGATGCGGCACAGGGCGTAGGTGCTGTCCTTCCCACCGCTGTAGAGCATGATCACGTCCTGGGGCCCCCGGGACCGGGCACCGGCCTCCGCGAGACGCGACCGGAGATCGTCCACGGTGCCGAAGTACCGGGCCACCGCGTCCCGCTCGCCCTCGAAACGGACGCACAGGCTGCAGCGGCCGTCGTCGCCGATGCGGGCCTCGGGATGGGCCGCCTCGATCCCGCAGGTCCGGCAGCGCCGCTCCCCGTCCACCCGTCCCGCCTCCACGATCCGGACGGCGGCGTGCCGAACGCGGGAATGGCGGGCCAGCGCCGCCTCGGCCTCGCCCAGCTCCAGACGGATCCCTCCCACCTTCACCTGGTCGTCGTCGCGCCCGAGGTACTCCAGGACGCCGTCGGGGCGCCATCGCCCCCGGTCGCCCGTGCGGTAGAGGCGTCCGCCCGGAGTCCCGGGGTGGTCCACGAACGCCTCCGCGGTTCGCTCGGGCAGGCCCCGGTACCCCCGGGCCAGCCGCGGGCCCGCGATGCAGATCTCTCCCGACTCGCCCCGGAGCGCCGGAGTGCCGCCGGGCCCGAGGACGTGGATCGAGACGTTGTCCGCAGGGGCGCCGATGGGAACGGACGGCCCCGTGTCCCGGTCGAGGTCGTAGCGGTGGACCATGCACCCCACCGTAGCCTCGGTGGGCCCGTACTCGTTGTAGATCACCGTGTCGGGCCCGAAGGCCTCCGCGGCCGCCCGGGCCGACGAGGTCGGCAGGTTCTCGCCCCCGAGGACGAGTCGACGTACCCGGCTCCGGCTCAGGTCCAGGCTTCCCAGGAGCGCCAGGTGGGACGGCGTCAGCTTCACCGCCTGCACCCGGGGGTCGGCGAAGACGTCCAGGACGGTGAGCCGGGCCCCGTCCGGGGGGTCCCGGTGGACCACGATCGATCCGCCGGAGACCAGCGGGGTGAAGATCGAGGTGACCGTGAGGTCGTACGCCGGGGAGGTGAACCAGGCCCAGCGGAGGGCCTCGCCCCGGTCGTAGGTCCGGGCGGCCCAGGCGACGTACTCCGCCAGGGCGCCGTGGGTCACCTCCACCCCCTTGGGCCGGCCCGTGGAGCCGGAGGTGTACAGGACGTAGGCCAGCCGGTCCGGTGGTGGGTCCACCCACGCCGCCCCTTTCGGGTCCGCCGTCCCGCCCTGCGCCGGTGCCCCGCGCCGGACCATCGGCGCGACGCCCCAGCTCCGCACCCGGGCCTCGAAGGCCGGCCCCGTCAGGACGATCCTGGCCCCCGCGTCCCGGAGCTGCATGGCCAGTCGCTCGTCGGGGTGCGCGGGGTCCAGGGGCAGGTAGGCTGCGCCGGCCCGGGCCACGCCCAGGAGCGCCGCCACCTGATCGGCACCCCGCTCCATGGCCACGCCGACGACGGCTCCATCCCCCGCCTCACCGGCGGCGTGGAGCGCCGCGGCCACGGCCCGGGCCCGGGCCGACAGCTCGCGATAGGTCACGCGGTCGTCTCCCTCGAACACCGCGACCTCGTCGCCGTACGCGTCCACCACCGCACCGAACGCGGCGAGGAGGCCCGTTTCCAGGGGGACCCGGGCGCCCCGGGGCGCGAAGCGTTCCTCCTCCTCGGGGGAGACCAGGGACACGTGGTCGGGCCGGGCGTCGAGATCCCGGGCCAGGGCGTCGAAGAGGGTCAGGACGTGCTCCACGGCCCACCCTCGCTCCACGGGTCCGAAGACGGACTCATCCAGGTCGAGCGCCAGGGACGGGGTGCCGGAGCCGTCGAAATCGTGGATCTGGGCCCGCACTGCATGGGCGGGATCCCCGAACCCCGGGTGGAGCCATTCCGTCGTGACCGGCCGGCCGGCGAAGCGCCCCAGCTCAGCGGTGATGACGTTGAGGACCGCCCCGAAGGTGTGACCGCCCGGTGGTTGGTCGGCTCCGGGGACCGCGTTCCGCAGGGTCTCCTGGGTGGCTTCCCGCACCCGGGCCGCCAGGGTCCGGAAGGACCCCCCCGGATCCACGTCGAGGCGAAGGGCCGACACCTCCATGAAGAGGCCCACCGTGTCCCGGAAGGCCGCGGCGGTGCGGTGGTGGACGGGCACGCCGATCACGACCTCCCGGCGGTCCGTCGCCCGGGCCAGCCAGGCACCCAGGACGGTGGCCAGGACCGTCAGCCGGGACTGCTCCACCGAGAACCCCCGGAATTCCGGGAGGGCGGTCAGTCGCTCCAGGACGCGCAGCCGCTCCGGTCCCAGGGCCACGGGCACCCGCCGCGTCCGGCCTCGACCGTCGGGCTCCCGCCCGTAGAACCGGAGGCCGTCCGGCCCCGGGGCGGGAGCCGCCCCGGGAGTGTCGCCGGGGCGCCCGGACGGATGCGTCGGCCGGCCCTGGAGGTGCTGCACGTACGCCATGAACTGCGGCTCGTCCGCATCCTCGGGAACCTCCCCCCGGCTCGTCCGCTCGTAGGCGGCGGAGAGGCGGCGGTGGAGGACCCCGACCGACGCGGCGTCCGCGATCAGGTGGTGCTGGTTGATGAACAGGGTGGACCGACGGACGCCCCGGAAGAGCGCCACGTCGAACATGGGCCGGTCGAGGGGGAGGGGTGCTCGGGCCCGTGCCTCGAGGCGGCGCCGGAGGGAGCCGTCCTGCCAGGCGTCGTCCGGGAGGTCCACCACGTCCAGCGTCGGCTCGACCTCGGGCAGAACCGTGGCGAAGGGGACGCCGCCCTCGCTTTGCACCACGGTCCGCAGGGCGTCGGCCCCTGCGACCACGTGGCGCAGCGCGTTTCTCAGGGCGCCGGGATCGAGCGGCTCCGGGACCTCCACGGCCACCGCCATGTTGAAGAGCGGCCGGCCAGGATTGAGCTCCTGGCTCGCGAAGATCGGACGCTCGCTCGCCGTGAGCGGACGGCGGTCCGTCGCATGGGTCGAGGTGTCGGTGGACAGGGCGGACATCGTGGTGGAAGGAGGGCGCAGGGACCCGGGAGCACGAGCCGCGTTCCACAGCCGGCCCGGCTCCACGAGCGGGGCTTCGGTTCCGGTTGCGGCGCGCCTCGTGCGGTGCTCGCACGGGGCGGCGGCGGGTCCGGCGTCGAGGCGCCCGGATCCCGCCCTGTCCCGCGACGAACCGTAACCCCATGATTGGACATGGGTTTCGTTTCCTGACCACTTCCGCGCAGCGCCACATGGTCTTCGACTGGAGCGACTCGCAGCAGCGGCTTCGGGCCGAGATCGTGCAATTCACGCGCCACGTCCTGAACCCCCGGATCGAGGAGATCGGGGAGTCCGGGTTCGACCCCGAGCTGTGGCGTGCCTGCGCGGAGTTCGGGGTCCTGGGGTGGTTCGCTCCCCGGACGCACGGAGGTGCAGGGCACGGCGTCGTCACCACGGCCTTCCTGATGGAGGCCCTGGGGTACGGATGCGTCGACAACGGGCTCGCCTTCGGCCTGGGCACGCAGATCTGGGGGTTCCAGAAGACGCTCCTGGAGGTGGGCACGCCGGAGCAGGTCTCGCGGTACCTCGAGCCGTCCGTGCGGGGGACCCTCCTGGGTGCGCTGGCGATGACCGAGGAGGGGAGCGGCTCCGACGCCTTCGGGATGGAGGCCCGGGCGGCCCGGGACGGCGAGGGCTGGGTGCTGGAGGGCGAGAAGGTGTTCGTGGGCTTCGCGCCCGTGGCGGAGGTGGCCGTGGTCTTCGCCCGCACGGACCCGGAAGCGGGCCGATGGGGGATCTCCGCCTTCCTGGTGGAGGCCGACACTCCGGGGTACGAGGTGGGCCCCGCCCCTGAGCACGTCGGGCTCCGCCGGGTCCCCGCGGGTCGGGTGACGCTCCGGGGGTGCCGGGTGCCGGCCGACCGCCTCCTGGGCCGGGAAGGCGCCGGCGCCGGCATCTTCAACCTCCACGCGACCTGGGAGCGCAGCATGGTGCTGGCGCCCCAGGTGGGCGCCATGCAACGGCAGCTCGACGCCTGTGTGGAGGTGGCGCGCACCCGGATCCGGGGGGGCACACCGGTGGGCAGGCACCAGGCGGTGTCCCACCGGATCGCGGACATGAAGCTCCGGGTGGAGCTGGCCCGCCTCCTCCTCTATCGGACGGCGCGGCTCCTGGAGGACGGGCGGTCCGCCACGATGGAGACGGCGCTGACCAAGACCTTCCTCGCCGAGGCCTTCGTCCAGTCCAGTCAGGACGCCATCGCGGTCCATGGCGGGGTCGGTTACCAGGCCGCCACCGGACTCGGCCGGGATCTCCGGGACGCTCTGGGCGCCACCATCTACGCCGGCACGGTGGACATCCAGCGGAACATCATCGCCGGCCTCCTGGGCCTCTGAGACGACCATGCCGGGCTTCCTCATCCACCACGCCGTCTCCCACTGGGCGGACCGGACGCCGGACCACCCCGCCCTGTTGATGGAGGGGTCGAGCCTGTCGTACGCGGAGCTGGAGGTGGCCTCCAACCGGCTCGCCCACGCCCTTCTGGACCGGGGGCTCGTTCCCGGCGACCGCGTGGGGATCTTCATGCACAAGAGCCTCGACCTGGGGGTCGCGCTCTACGGGATCCTCAAGGCCGGTGGGGTCTTCGTACCCCTGGACCCTTTCCTCCCGCCGGCCCGGCTCGAGCTGATGATCGGGGATTGCGGGATTCGGCATCTGGTGGCGTCGGAATCGGTGGCCCGGACCCTCGAGGCCCTCCCGCCGGCCGGACGCCCGCTGGTCTACGGAATGACGCCCCGGGACGGGCTCGAGGCGGTCCCGTGGGAGGAGGTGGACACCCGCGCGGCCCACCCGCCGGACCTCCCCCTCATCGACCTGGACCTGGGCTACATCATGTACACCTCGGGCTCCACGGGACGGCCGAAGGGGATGATGCACACCCACGGGGGAAGCCGGGCCTACGCCCGGTGGGGCGCGGATCACGTCGGGTTGCGGGCCGAGGACCGGGTGGCGAGCCACGCGCCCCTCCACTTCGACCTGAGCATCTTCGACTTCTTCTCCACGGCCCGGGCCGGCGCGGCCGTGGTCCTCGTTCCCGAGGGCGTGACCAGGTTCCCGGCCAGCTTCACCCGCACCATCGAGGCCGAGGGGATCAGCGTGGTCTTCACCGTCCCCTTCACCCTGATCGAGATGCTGGAGCGGGGGGCCATGGATCAGCGGGATCTCTCCTCGCTCCGGTGGATCCTCTTCGGGGGGGAGCCGTTCCCGCCCAAGCACCTCCGGGCGCTGATGGCACGGCTCCCGGCCGTGCGCTTCACGAACGTCTACGGGCCCGCGGAGGCGCCGTCCTGCACCTGCTACGACGTCCCCGAGCTGGCGGAGGGCGACGACGCGCCCATTCCCATCGGCACCCTGTCCAGGAACTCTCGGGGGCGGATCCTCGATGCCGACGGGGGGGACTGCCCGGTGGGGGTCCCCGGCGAGCTGTGCGTGCGGTCGTCCACCCTGACCCTGGGCTACTGGAAGCGTCCCGAGCTCAACGCCCGCGTCTTCCTGGAACGGCCCTCCCACGGGCCCCGTCCCGAGGTCTGGTACCGCACCGGTGACCTGGTCTCCCGCGGGGAGGACGGCCTCCTCCACTTCCACGGCCGCAGGGACCGCATGGTGAAGACCCGGGGGCACCGGGTGGAGCTGGACGAGGTGGAGGCGGCCCTGGCCACCCATCCGGCGGTGTCCGAGGCCGCCGCCTTCGCGGTGCCCGACGGCCAGGGCAGCACCGTGATCCTCGCCACCGTCACCCTCCGGGACGGGGTCGGGACCGAGGACGGGGAGCTCATGCGGCACATCCGGGGGCACCTTCCGGTATACGCGCTTCCCCGGGAGGTCGTCGTGACCTCCGACCTTCCCCGGACGACCAGCGGCAAGGTCGACCGGGCCCGACTCCGAGACCTGCACCTCGACGCCCGCGGTCCATGAGCATCGACGACATCAAGGCCTACATCCGGGACGGCATCCTCATGGACCCGGGGCTGGAGATCGGACCCGATGACGATCTCCTCCTCTCCAACGTCCTGGACTCCCTCCGGGTGATGCTCCTGGTCACCCATCTCGAGGAACGGTCCGGGATCGACATCCCGCCTGAGGACGTCACACTCGAGAACTTCCAGTCCCTGAGACGCATCCACGACTACGTGGATCGACGCTCGGGCTGAGGGCGAATCCCCGCGCGGCTCGGCATCAACGGGCGGGACCCCACGGCGTTCGCCGGGATCGCGGGGTCCGGAGGTCGACGCGGGGTCCGGCCCCGGGGCTCAACCGATCCCGGGAAGCAGGCTCAGGACGTCCCGGGCGATCTGGGTCACGTAGATGTCCCACCCGAAGGCCCGCTCCCCGAACCAGATCAGGGAGATGGCGATGAGGGCGGCCGAGCCCAGCTTCATCGCCGGGAGGTAGATCCGGCGATCCCGGAGCAGGAAGAGAGCGGGGAAGACCACCAGGATGATCGCCAGCTGGCCCAGCTCCACCCCCACGTTGAAGCCGAACACCGAGAGGGCGAGCCGGTCCGTTCCCACGCCCACGTCGCCCATCACGCTGGCGAAGCCGAAGCCGTGGAACAGCCCGAACACGAAGGCCAGGGTCCACTCCCGGATCCGGAGCCGGGGGCGCAGGTTGGCGGCGGCGGCCACGGCGATGGAGGCTGCGATCACCGATTCCACCAGGGCCGAGGGCAGGCGGACGACTCCCAGTCCTGCGAGGGCCAGCGTGACGCTGTGGGCCAGAGTGAAGAAGGTGATGACCGTCACGATGTTGAAGAAGCCCTCCCGGAACCCCTGCACCGGTCGCCAGCGTCCGTCCTGGCGGACCAGTACCGAGGGAAGGATCAGCGCCACCAGGAAGAGGATGTGGTCGATGCCGATCCAGATGTGGAGCACCCCGAGCCAGATGAGGCCCTTGAAGCCCCGCCACAGGGACGACGACGTGAGGTCCAGCGACTGGCGGGTGCTCCCGGGCGTGAAGACCAGGGAGATCCCGCTCTCGTTGTTGAAGGTGGCGGTCTTCCAGTTGTGCTCGATGAGGAGGAAGTTCCGGTGCGTCCGGTCGATCTCGAAGAGGGGGCTGAACTCCACCTCGATCTCGTCGGGGATCCCCGCGGTCTCGGCCAGGAAGTATGAGAGCTGGACGAAGGTGCCGAAGGGGACCTCCAGCAGGCTGGCCTCCCGGAAGATCGGCTCGTACGGGCCCGCGACGGAGCCGATCGAGAAGTGGGACTCCATGTACCCCCGGATCGAGTCCAGGCGCTCCATGACCTGGGCCTCGGACACGCCCGCCTCGGGATCCCACCCGAACCCGAGGGCGCGCTCCAGGTCCGAGGCCGTGATCTCCAGCCGGGCCGTGAGGGAGTCCTCGTAGACCCGGAGGTAGACGTAGGACTGCCCGATCTCGTGGGCCGCCACGGCCAGGGCGGCGCCGGCACCGGGAAGCGAGGAGGGGGGCGCGGCGGCGGCGGGGCCGGGAAGGAACGGGGCCGCCAGGGCGAGGAGCATCACGAGCCGTCGGATCACGGGCAGGTCCTGTCTCGGGGAGGGTGGGCGTCGCTCCGGGGAGGCGCCGACTGTGGATGAGCGACCGTCCTTCACGCTGTCGCGTCGTCCGGGACCGGCACAAGGATCCCGGGCAGGACGACAGGACCCCGATCCCTCCTCGACGATCCAGATGCGGCCTCGCCGCCGATGGCGTGCCCGGACCCGTCGGCCCCGACGTTCCCGGGGAGGGAGGCGAGGAGCCATGGCCTCGCCGGGGCCCGAGGCCCACCTTTGGAGCGCGGAGAGCCGGACCCCGATGCCCTCGAGCCGCCTGCTTCCATGACCCGACCGATCACCCTCTTCACCGGCCAGTGGGCCGACCTCCCGCTGGAGACCCTCGCCGAGAAGGCCGCATCCTGGGGCTACGACGGCCTCGAGCTGGCGTGCTGGGGCGACCACTTCGACGTCCAGCGGGCCCTGTCCGAGGACGGCTACGCCGAGGGCCGGCGGGACCTGTTGGCCCGCCACGGGCTCGAGGTCTACGCCATCTCGAACCACCTGGTGGGGCAAGCGGTCTGTGACCGCATCGACGAGCGCCACAAGGCCATCGTCCCCGCCCGGGTGTGGGGGGACGGGGACTCGGAGGGGGTCCGGGGTCGTGCGGCCCAGGAGATGATGGACACGGCCCGGGCCGCCGCGGGGCTCGGCGTGGAGGTGGTGAACGGCTTCACGGGCAGCTCGATCTGGCCTCTGCTCTACAGCTTTCCTCCGGTGCCGGATTCGATGATCGACGAGGGCTACCGGGACTTCGCCCGGCGGTGGGGACCGATCCTGGACGCCTTCGACGAAGTGGGGGTCCGCTTCGCCCTCGAGGTCCATCCCACCGAGATCGCCTTCGACGCCTCCAGCGCCGAGCGGGCCCTGGAGGCCGTGGACCGTCACCCGGCGTTCGGTTTCAACTACGACCCCAGTCACCTGGCCTACCAGGGGGTGGACTGCGTCGCCTTCATCAGCCGCTTCGCCGACCGGATCCACCACGCCCACATGAAGGACGTGTGGTGGGCGGACCGGCCGACGTCCGCCGGGGTCTTCGGCGGGCACCTCCCCTTCGGCCATCCGGATCGCTTCTGGGACTTCCGCTCGTTGGGGCGGGGCAGGGTCCCCTTCGAAGAGGTGCTCCGGGCACTGAACCGGATCGGCTACGCCGGCCCCCTCTCGATCGAGTGGGAGGACCCGGGGATGGACCGGGAGCACGGCGCCCGTGAGGCGTGTGAGGCGCTGCGGCGTCTCGACTTCCCCGCGGCCGGGAGCGCCTTCGACGCCGCCTTCTCGGGGGCGTAGGGGCCCGAGGAGTCGATCCGCCTGCCTTCAGCTGCCGCGGATCTCCGCCAGCTTCTCGGCGGCCCGGGGGTGTTCCGGGTCCCGCTCCAGGGTGGCCTCGTACCAGCGGATCGCGCCCTCCAGGTCGCCCCGGGCCCGGGCCAGATCCCCGAGCCGCTCGTAACCGTCGGCCCGGTCGGGGTGGTTCCCCACGTTGGCCTCCAGGAGGCCGGCGGCCAGCAGGGTGTCCCCGGCTTCGAGGAAGCCGAGGGCCGCACTCTCCACGGTGGCGGGTCGGAAGTCGTACTGGTTTCCTCCGTAGAACTCCTCCCTGAGTGCCACGTACCTCGACGCGGCCGCTTCCTGTCCCTCCAGCGTCCGCACCTCGGTCAGGGTCTCCTCGAGCGTCATCGGCCGGGGCTTCCCCGCGTGGCAGGTGTGGCACCACATGTTCACCCGCTCTGGACCCGAAGGCTCGATCTCGCGGAGGGCGGCGCCCACGTCTCCGAGGAGGTTCAGCATCTGCCGGGCCACGACCTTGTTGCGATTCTCGTCGGAGGGGAAGTCGTAGGTCGA
>DATHRY010000291.1:0-62107 GCA_035464715.1 Longimicrobiales bacterium | reverse complement strand
CGGGCCACCCGGAAGGTGACCTCCCGGATCTCGGCGGCGTCGTGCTCCACCCACCCGGGCCGGGGGAAGTGCTGGGTGAACTCGGAATAGGCCCGGGACAGGACCCGGCCGCTCTGGGAGACCACCAGGGCGGTGCTCCCGGTCGTGCCCTGGTCCAGCGCCAGGACGGCGGGTTCGGACATGGCGTCGGGGGGATCGAGGAAGGGGCCGTCAGCGTGGGACGAGCGCCCCGAAGGCGTATCGCCACCCGGCCTCCTCCAGGAGGTCCACCAGCCCCGAGACCGGGAGGCCGACGACGGTATAGTAGTCGCCCTCGACCCGGGTCACCAAGGCGCCGCCGAGCCCCTGGATCCCGTACCCCCCCGCCTTGTCCATGGGCTCGCCCGTGGCCACGTAGTCCACGATGTCGGCCTCGGACAGCTGCCGGAAGGTGACCTGGGCCACGTCGCAGCGGCTCCGGAGCTCGCCGGGTCCGGGCCCGGCCAGGGCGAGGCCGGTGATGACCCGGTGGGTCCGCCCCGACAGCTCCCGGAGCATCTTCCGGGCGCCTTCGGGGTCCCGGGGCTTGCCCAGGGTGCGGCCGTCCAGGACGACCTCGGTATCGCCGGCGAGGACGAGGCGGCCCGGGTGGCGGGCAGCGACGGCCCGGGCCTTGTCCCGGGCCAGGCGCTTCACGTGGGAGAAGGGGCCCTCCCCCGCGTGCACGACCTCGGGGACACGGGCCGGATCCACCTCGTGCTCCAGCCCCCAGCGGGTCAGGAGCTCGGTCCGCCGGGGCGATCCGGAGGCCAGCACCAGGGCGGGAGACGCCCCGGTGGGTCCGGTGGGTCGGTTCGGTCCGGCCCCTCCGGTCGGTCCGGCCCCTCCAGGCCCTCCGGCCGCCCGCTCCGTCACCGGTCCAGGACCAGCGTCACGGGGCCGTCGTTCACCAGGGCCACGTCCATCATGGCTCCGAACTCTCCGGTCTCCACCGCGCCCGGGGCCCGGTCCCGCAAGAGGGTCACGAAGCGTTCGTAGAGGGGCACGGCGAGGTCCGGGTGGGCGGCGTGGACGAAGGAGGGCCGACGGCCCTTCCGGGTGTCACCGTAGAGGGTGAACTGGCTCACCACCAGCATATCGCCGCCGACGTCGTCCAGGCCCAGGTTCATGCGGCCCTCGTCGTCGGAGAAGATCCGGAGCCCCACCACCTTCTCGGCCATCCACGCCAGGGCGTCCTCGTCGTCCCCGTCGGTGAAGCCCACCAGGAGGAGGAGCCCGGGACCGATGGCCCCCACCACCTCACCGTCGACGGTGACCGACGCGCTGGAGACTCGCTGGAGGACGACCCTCACGCGGAGACGCAGCCGATTCGCGCGCGGCCGAAGGGGCCGCGACCGCCCAGAGGGCCGAGCTGGTTGACGCCCGTCACTCCACCGTGACCGACTTGGCCAGGTTGCGGGGCTGGTCCACGTCCTTACCCAGGAGCACGGCCATGTGGTAGGCCAGGAGCTGCAAGGGGATCGACGACAGGATCGGAAGGAGCGGCGGAATGGTGTGGGGGATGCGGATCATGTGGTCCGCGAGGCCGGCCAGCTCGGGCGCGGCGTCGCTCACCACGGCGATCACCCGTCCGCCCTCCCGGGACTTCACCTCGGAGATGTTCGACAGGACCTTGCTGTACACCGCGTCCCGGGGCGCGAGGAACACCACGGGCATGTTCTCGTCGATGAGGGCGATGGGCCCGTGCTTCATCTCCGCCGCGGGGTAGCCTTCGGCGTGGATGTAGCTGACCTCCTTGAGCTTCAGCGCCCCTTCCAGCGCCACCGGGAACTGGTAGCCCCGGCCGAGATACAGGAAGTTCCTGGCTTCCTTGTAGACGTAGGCCAGCTCCCGGATCTCGTCGTTCATCTTGAGGATCTCCTCCACCTGCCCGGGGAGGGCCTCCATGGCGGCCACGAGCTCCCGGCCGTCGAGGACCGACATCTCCCGCCGGCGCCCCATGTGCAGCGTGACGAGGAGCAGGGCCATGATCTGGCTGGTGAACGCCTTGGTAGACGCCACGCCGATCTCCGGCCCGGCGTGCAGGTACACGCCGAAGTCGGTGGCCCGGGCGATGGACGAGCCCACCACGTTCACGATCCCCATGGTGGGGGCGCCGCGCTGCTTCGCCTCCTTGAGGGCCGCCAGGGTGTCCGCCGTCTCGCCGGACTGGCTGATGGCCACCACCAGCGTCCCGTCCTCGATGACGGGGTTCCGGTAGCGGAACTCCGAGGCGTACTCCACCTCCACGGGGATGCGGGCGTACTCCTCCAGCAGGTACTCGCCGATCAGGGCGGCGTGCCAGCTGGTGCCGCAGGCCGTGATGGTGATGCGCTCCACCTTCTCCAGCTCGGCCTGGTGATCCCGGAGGCCCCCGAGGCGGGAGACGCCCTCTTCGGTCATCAGCCGTCCCCGCATGACGTCCCGGAGGGAGGCGGGCTGCTCGAAGATCTCCTTGAGCATGAAATGCTCGTACCCGTTCTTCTCGATGGAGCCCAGGTCCCAGGTCACCTCCTGCACGGGACGGCGCACCGAGCCCCGCTCCAGATGATAGGTCCGGTAGCCGTTGCGATCGAGGACGGCGTAGTCCCCGTCGTCCAGGTAGACCACCTCCCGAGTGAGGCCCACCACGGCGGCCACGTCGGAGCCCGCCATGAGGGTCCCGTCCTTCCCGATGCCCAGGAGAAGAGGACTTCCGTTCCGGGCCACGACGATCTTTTCCGGGTCCCTGGAGGAGATGACGGCGATGCCGTAGGCGCCTTCGACCTCCATGAGGGCCGCCGCCACGGCGTCCTCCAGCCTGGTTCCGTTCAACCACACGTGGTCGATCAGGTGGACGATGACCTCTGTGTCGGTCTCGCTGCGGAAGACGTAGCCCTCGGACTCGAGCATGCGCCGCAGGACGTCCGCGTTCTCGATGATCCCGTTGTGGATCAGGGCGATGTCACCGTCGGTGCTCAGGTGGGGATGCGCGTTCGCCTCGTTGGGCGGGCCGTGCGTCGCCCAGCGGGTGTGGGCGATGCCCACGTGGCCAGGCGGCGACGAGCCGTTCAGCGCGCCCTCGAGCTGCGCGACCTTGCCGGGCCGCTTCACGGTACGGACGCCCTGCTCCGTGAGGATCGCGATCCCCGCAGAGTCGTAGCCCCGGTATTCCAGGCGTCGGAGCGACTCCATCAGGATCGGGACCGCGTTCTCGTGCCCCAGGTAGCCGACGATTCCGCACACGTTCGGGTCTTCCTCTAGAACAGGTTCTTCGGCGACGTCAGGTGACGCCGTCCAGCACCGCTCCGGCGCGGGCCACCAGGGCCCGGGCCGCCTTCTCGTCGGGCGCTTCGGCGATCAGGCGCACGACGGGCTCCGTGCCCGATGGGCGGACATGGAGCCACGCTTTTCGATCGTCCCACGCGAGCCGGAGACCGTCGCTCCGATCCTCCCGGTCCGCGTCCAGATCGTCCCTCAGCGCCGCGTAGGCCTCGTCCAGCGCTTCCCGGGGGAAGGACCGCTTCGTCTTCACGATCTGGTAGCTGGGCCAGGCCGCCACCGCCTTGGACAGCGGCTCGTCGGCGTCGACGAGGTACTGCAGGATCAGTGCCGCGCCCGCGGGGGCGTCCCGCGTATGGTGCAGCGCAGGGAGGATGACCCCGCCATTTCCCTCGCCTCCGACCACCGCGTCCACCTCCTGCATGCGGCGCGCGACGTTGATCTCGCCCACCGGTGCGCGATGGAACGGCGCATCGAAATGGCTCGCCACGTCCTCGACGACCCGGCTCGTGCTCAGGTTGGTGACCACCGGCCCCGGGGACCTCCGGAGCACCACCGCGGAGGCCAGTGCCAGGGTCAGGTCCTCCCCCAGGGGAGTGCCGGTGTCGTCCACCAGGGACAGCCGGTCCACGTCCGGGTCCACCGCCAGGCCGATGTCCGCCCCCGTGGACCGGACCAGCTCGCCCAGCTCCGCCAGGGAATCGGCCGTCGGCTCGGGGTCCCGGGGAAACCACCCGTCGGTCTCGGTGTGGATGGCGTGCACGGTGCAGCCCAGCTCCTCCAGGAGCCGGGGCATGATGACCCCGCCGGCGCCCCGGACGCAGTCCAGGGCCACCACGGGAGCGCGCGCGGCCAGGGCCGCCCGGTCCAGGAGCGGCAGCCCGAGGATCGCCTCCTGGTGCCGCACCACGGCCCGGGGATCCTCCGAGACGGCGCCGAGCCCGTCCCACCCCGCCCGGGGCGGATCCCGCTCGGCCAGGTAGGCCCGGAAGCGGGTGGAGGCGGCCCCGTCCAGGAACATGCCCTCCGAGGAGGCGAGCTTGATCCCGTTCCAGACCGCGGGATTGTGGCTGGCGGTGAGGCCGAGCCCCCCGGCGGCGCCGTGATGGCGGACCGACAACATGAGCGTCGGGGTCGGCACCACCCCGAGCTGGATGACGTCCACGCCAACGGACTGGAGCCCGGCCGTCGCCGCCCGGGCGAACATGGGACCGCTGGTGCGGGAATCCCGGCCCAGGACCACGGGCCCCTGGGCGCCCTCCTCCCGGAGGAAGGCTCCGAAGGCGGCGGCCACGCCGGCCACGAGCTCCGGGGTCAGGCTCTCCCCGACCCGGCCCCGGACGCCGGATACGCTGACGACGAGGTCGGACGGGAGGTTCAGGGGCATGGAGGCGGGGGTTCGAGGGGCGGAGGCGCGACTGAAGAAACCTTCACCTTTCGGGCGCGGCGTCAACGCATCGACGCCATATGTTCCCGGGGTGGAGATGGACGGCGAGGGATACCGCCACCGACCTCGGAAGGGTCCCTACGTAACCGCTTCGGTTCCCCACCCCTGCCCCGGAGCGCCGCCATGGGTAGATTCGGCCCATCGGCACGGGCCGCGAGACGGACGCCCGGCACCCCCCACTCCCCTGCCACCCACTCGGAGCATGACCGACCTCCCCGACCTCCGGTTCGCCACCCTCGCCGTCCACGCCGGCCAGTCCCCGGAGCCCACCACCGGGGCCATCATGCCCCCGATCTTCCAGACCTCCACCTACGTGCAGCCGGCCATCGCCGAGCCCCTGGGGGGGATCTACGACTACGCCCGGGTGGCGAACCCGACGCGGGAGGCGCTGGAGCGGAACCTGGCGGCCCTGGAGAACGGCGCCCACGGGATCGCCTTCTCCAGCGGGCTGGCGGCCATCGAGGCGGTGGTCAAGCGGCTCTCGGCCGGGGACCACATCGTCAGCGAGGAGAACACCTACGGGGGCACCACCCGCATGTTCACCCGGGTGCTGGCCAAGCTGGGGCTCGATTTCACCTTCGTGGACACCCGGGACTCGGACGCGGTGGCGGCGGCCATGCGTCCGGAGACCCGCCTGGTCCACGTCGAGACGCCCACCAACCCCATGATGCGGCTCTGCGACATCCGGGCGGTGGCGGACATCGCCCACGACGGGGGCGCGCTCCTCATGGTGGACAACACCTTCGCGACCCCCTTCAACCAGCGGCCCCTGGAGCTCGGCGCCGACGTGGCGGTCCACTCCACCACCAAGTACCTCAACGGCCACTCCGACATCATCGGGGGCGCGGCGATCGTCCGGGACGACGAGCTGGCCGAGGAGATCCGGTTCGTGCGGAAGTCCTCCGGCGCCGTCCCCGGACCCATGGACGCCTGGCTGTGCCTCCGGGGCACCAAGACCCTCCACCTCCGCATGGCCGCCCACAACGCCAACGGCCTGGCGGTGGCGAAGCACCTGGAAGCCCACCCGGCGGTGGACCGGGTCCTCTACCCCGGCCTTCCCTCGCATCCGCAGCATGAGCTGGCGACGCGGCAGATGAGTGGCTTCACGGGGATGGTCTCGGTGGACGTCGGGACCCTCGACCGGGCCCGGGCCCTGGTGGAGCACACCCGTATCTTCCAGCTCGCCGAGAGCCTGGGAGGGGTGGAGTCGCTCATCTCCGTCCCCAGCCTGATGACCCACGCCTCGGTACCCGCGGCCATGCGGGAACGGGCCGGCGTGACCGACGGTCTCGTGCGCCTCAGCGTCGGCATCGAGGACGTGGACGACCTCATTGCGGATCTGGACCGGGCGTTGGAGGGTTAAGAAGAGCGCACTGAAACCGGCCTTCCCGCCCGGCCGTAGGTCGGGGCCAGAGACGCGGTCGAACCCAACTACGCAGTCGAGGACCCCATGGACGATCAGGACCGGACCCCCGCCACTTCCGGCAAC
The DNA here is from genome assembly GCA_035464715.1 of Longimicrobiales bacterium. Classification (GTDB taxonomy): domain Bacteria; phylum Gemmatimonadota; class Gemmatimonadetes; order Longimicrobiales; family Gaopeijiaceae; genus Gaopeijia. The sequence continues at coordinate 55,892 of DATHRY010000291.1, read as the reverse complement.
GGCGCGCGCGCTCGTCGGATTCTCACCGACATCGCGCCCCGGGCCTGGGAGCATCCGGCGGACAAGGCCGCGCTCGCGGCGCTCCGGAAGCTCCCGGTCTTCGACGAGGTCCTGCGGCGCCTCTTCGGCTTCTTCGGCGAGAAGCCCATCCGCCTGGCCTTCCAGGCGAACGCGGTGAAGGTGACGCACGAGCAGTTCCCCCGCATCTACGGCCTCTACCAGGACGTCCTCAAGACGCTCGACGTGGAGACCGAGTACGACCTCTTCGTCTCCCAGACGCCCATCGTGAACGCCGGCGCCTACGGGATGGACCGGCCGTTCATCATCCTGAACTCCGGGACCGTCGCCCTCCTGGACGACGACGAGATCAGCTACATCCTGGGGCACGAGCTCGGGCACATCCTCAGCGACCACGTCCTCTACCGCACCATGACGGTGCTCCTCATCCAGCTCGCCGGCATGGGCTTCCCCATCGTGGGGCTGGCGGCGCGGGCGGTGTTGGTGGCGCTCCTCGAGTGGGGGCGCAAGGCGGAGTTCTCCTGCGACCGGGCCGGGCTCCTGGCGGTCCAGGACCCCAACGTGGTCATGACCGCCCTCATGAAGATGGCCGGCGGCGGCGACCACGAGCAGATGAACCTCCCGGCCTTCATCCAGCAGGCCGAGGAGTACCGCGAGGGCGGCGACGTGGCCGACCAGGTCTTCAAGATCCTCAACCTCCTGGGCGCCACGCACCCCTTCCCCGTCCTGCGGGTCTCGGAGCTCCGGGCCTGGATCGAGTCCGGGGCCTACGACCGCATCCTCCGGGGCGAGTATTCCCGGAAGGACGAGCCCGATCCGGACTACCAGGAGGACCTGCGGGAGGCCGCGGAGGCGTACGCCACCGGGGCGAAGGACTTCCTGGACAGCCTCGGCGGCGCCGCGAAGCGCATGGGCGAGAGCATCTTCGGAGGCCGCAGGCGGTAGGTCGAATCCGCGAGCGTCACCTGGCGACTCGCGCCTCGCGCCCCGTTTTCTCAACTGGTCTACGGGGCGTTGCGAGGTCGGGGCGTTGACCCCCGCTGAGGGGATCGGGTAGAGTCGGACGCGCCGGACCCGTCCTTCCTCGACCATCCCCCATGCGAATCCTCATCGTCGGAAACGGGGGGCGTGAGCACGCCCTCCTCTGGAAGCTCCGCCGCGACACCCCCGACGCACGCTTCTACGTGACCCGTCCCAACGGCGGCATGACGGGCGTCGAAGCCGTCGACCTCGCCCCCACGGACGTGGAGGCGCTCACCGGATGGGCCTCGGGGCACGCCATCGACCTCACCGTCATCGGCCCCGAAGCCCCCCTGGCGGCCGGACTCGCGGACCGCCTGCGGCGCCTGGGGCTCCCGGTCTTCGGGCCGTCCCGGGCGGCGGCGCGGATCGAGAGCTCGAAGGCCTTCGCCAAGGGCCTCATGCGCGCGGCCCACGTCCCCACCGCCGACTACCGGACCTTCACCGATCTCCACGCCTGCCGGACCTACATCCGGGCCGTGGGCGCGCCCATCGTGGTGAAGGCCTCGGGGCTGGCCGCCGGCAAGGGCGCCGTGGTGTGCACCACCCTGGAGGAGGCGGAGGCGGCCGCGACGGAGATGCTCGATGCCCGGCGCTTCGGGGAGGCCGGGAGCCAGGTGGTGGTCGAGGAGTTCATGGAGGGCGAGGAGCTCTCGCTCTTCGGGATCACCGACGGAGAGGACGTGGTCCTCCTCCTCCCCTCCCAGGACCACAAGCGGGTGGGAGAGAACGACACCGGGCCCAACACCGGCGGCATGGGGGCGTACGCCCCGGTCTCCGTGGCCACGCCGGAGCGGCTCCACGAGGCCAGGGAGAAGGTCTTCCTCCCGACCCTGCGGGCGCTGGCCCGGGAGGGCTCCCCCTTCCAGGGCCTGCTCTACGCCGGGCTCATGGTGACCTCGGAGGGGCTCAAGGTGGTGGAGTTCAACGGCCGCTTCGGGGATCCGGAGACCCAGGTGGTGCTCCCCCTTCTCCGGTCGTCCCTCCTGGACCTCCTGATGGCCTCCGCCGAGGGCCGGGGGCTGGGGACGCTCCCACCGCCCGCCTGGCACTCCGGGTCGGCGGTGACCACGGTCGTGGCCTCCGGCGGATACCCCGGCCCGTACGAGAACGGGAAGAGGATCGACCTGTCCCGCGTACCGCAGGACGACGACACCCTCGTCTTCCACGCCGGGACCGGGGCCCGGGACGGCGGACTCGTGACCGCCGGGGGCCGGGTGCTGGCCGTGACGGGGCTGGGCGACACGCTCGCCGCGGCGGCGGAACGGAGCCGGGCCGGGGCCCGGGCGGTCCGCTTCGAGGGTGCCTTCCATCGCGACGACATCGGCTGGCGTGAGCTGGCCCGAACCTCCTGAGGAGAGACCGCATCATGATCGTGACCACCACGAACGTCCTGGAGAACCACCCGGTGGAGGACTACCTGGGCATCGTCACCGGCGAAGCCATCCAGGGGGCTCACATCGGACGGGACATCCTGGCCAGCTTCCGGGACGTCTTCGGCGGCCGGTCCGCCGCCTACGAGACCACGCTTCGGGCGGCCCGGGAGGAGGCGCTCCGGGAGATGATCCAGGCCGCGAACGCCCGCGGGGCCGACGCCGTCATCGGGGTGGACATCGACTACGAGGTCCTGGGGAAGACCGGCGGCATGCTCATGGTCACCGCCGCCGGGACCGCCGTGAAGCTCGCCTCGACGCCCTAGCCGGCCAGCGCCGTGCCGGAGCTCCCCGAGGCCGAGACCCTGGCCCGCGGCCTCCGGCCGATCCTTCCGGGGTCCGTGATCCGGCGGACCCGCGTGCACCACGCCGACGTCCTGCGCGTCCCGGCCCGGAGCTTCCGGGGCGCGCTGGCCGGTCGGACCGTCACCGGCGTCGGACGTCGAGCCAAGAACGTGGTGCTGGAGCTGGACGACGGGGCGGCCGTCCTCCTGGTGAACCTGGGGATGACGGGACGGCTCGTGCCCCTCGGGTTCGGGGACGAGGCCCGCGCCCGGGTCACCCATCCCGCGGTCCGGTTCGGATTCGGGGACGGCCGCTCCCTGGTCTTCGACGACACCCGGAGGTTCGGGTGCCTCGAGGTGCTGGACGCCGAGGCCTGGGCCGAGCGGTCCCGGAGCTTCGGTCCGGAGCCCCTCTCTCCCACCTATCGCTGGTCCCGCCTCTACGACGACCTGCAGAGGTCCCGCTCGCCGGTGCGGAGCTGGCTGCTGGATCAACGGCGCATCGCCGGTGTCGGGAACATCTACGCCAACGAGGCCTGCTTCCGGGCCGGCGTCCGCCCGGACCGCCCTGCCCTGGCCGTCGGGGCCGAGGAGGCCCGGGCCCTCCACCGGGGGATCCGGGAGGTGCTCCGGTCCGGAATCCGTCACGGCGGCACCACCCTGCGAGACTACCGGAACGCCCGGGGCGAGCCCGGCCGCAACCAGCGCCGGCTGCAGGTCTACGGGCGCGAGGATCAGCCGTGCGTGAGATGCGGGACCCCCATCGAGCGTATCGTCTTCGGGAACCGGTCCGCCTTCTTCTGCCCCACCTGCCAACACTGACTGCATGGTCCGTCGCCTCCTCCCCGCCCTGATCCTGTCGGCGGCGCTGCTCCCCGGCGCCCTGCCCGCCCAGGAGCGCGGTCCCGCGGCCGACCTTCCGGTCCACGCGTTCACGCTGGACAACGGGATGCGCTTCCTGGTGCTGGAGCGCCGGACCGCCCCCACGGTGGCCTTCGTCTCCACCTTCCCCGTCGGGGGTGTCAACGAGCGCCTGGGCTCCACCGGCACGGCCCACCTCCTGGAGCACCTCCTCTTCAAGGGCTCCACCACCATCGGCACCCGGGACGTGGAGGCGGAGCGGGTCCTCTTCCGCCGCATGGACGCCCTCCAGGACACGATCCTCACCCTTCGGGGTGCCCTCGAGGTGGACTCGGCCCGCCTGCGTGGGCTGGACGCCGGGATCGAGGCGCTGGAGGACTCGGCCCGGGCCCTGGTGGTCCCCAACGAGTTCGACCGGATCCTGAGCCGGAACGGGGCCCGGGGGCTCAACGCCACCACCACCAGCGAGGCCACTACCTACTTCGTGGAGCTTCCCGCCAACCGCACCGAGCTCTGGTTCGCCCTGGAGTCGGACCGGATGCGGGATCCGGTCTTCCGGGAGTTCTTCACCGAGCGGGACGTGGTCATGGAGGAGCGGCGGCTCCGGGTGGAGACCAGCCCCGGGGGCCAGCTCTACGAGGGCCACCTGGCCGCCGCCTTCACCATGCACCCCTACGGCGTGCCCGTGGTGGGCTACATGTCGGACCTGGAGAGCCTCACCCGGGGCCAGGTCGCCGAGTACTACCGTCGCTACTACGGTCCCAACAACGCGGTGGTCGCGGTGGTGGGCGCGGTGGACCCGGACCGGATCGAGGCCTGGGCCCGGCAGTACTTCGGGGACCTGGAGCCCGGGGATCCACCCCCGCCGGTCCTGGCCCGGGAGCCGGAGCAGGACGGGGTGCGCCGCGTGGAGATCCGCGTCGACGCCGGGCCCGCCCTGCGCATGGGGTGGAAGGTGCCCTCGGCCACCCACCCCGACGCGCCCGCCCTGGCCATGCTCGCCGCCCTCCTCACCGGCGGCACCACCGCCCACCTGCAGCGCACCCTCGTGGAGGAAGGGCGGGTGGCGACCTACGTGGGCACCTCCATGGGCCCCGGGGAACGCTATCCCCGCCTCTTCACCGTGGACGTCACCCCCCGGACCCCCCACACCCCCGCCGAGGTGGAGACCGCGGTGCTGGACGCCCTGGCGGCCTTCACCCGGGAGACCCCGGCGGAGGCGGACCTGGAGCGGGTGCGGACGCGCATCGCCGCGGGGGAGGTCCGCCGGCTCCAGTCGAACCTGGGCCTGGCCCTCCAGCTGGCCGCCTCCGAGGCCGCCCTGGGGGACTGGCAGGGTGCCTTCCGCCTCAGCGACCGGATCCGGGACGTGACGCCGGAGGAGGTCCGGGACGTGGCCCGGCGCTACCTCCGCCCCGAGACGCTCACCGTGGCCGCCCTGGTGCGGAAGGAGGAGGGTCGATGAGGACGGCGGGCTCCCCGCGTCCGGGGGCGTCGTCGGGACGTCGATCGAGGGGTGGGGTGCGTCGGTCGGAGACACGGGGCCGTCGTCCGTGCTCCGAGTGGGGTCGGCGGGCGTCGGGCCGGAGCACGGTGCGCGCCGCGGCCCTCGGCGCCGCGCTCCTGCTCGTCACCGTCCCCACGGTCGCGGCCGCCCAGGCGCCCGGACGCGCCACGGTGGAGTCCCTCACCTGGCCCGAGCTCCGCTTCGACCCGCCCCGGCCCGAGGAGCGCCGCCTCTCGAACGGCGTGACGGTGTTCTTCCTGCGGGACCCCTCCCTGCCCCTGGTGGACGTCCAGGCCCGGTTCGGTGGGGGGTGGGGACGCTACCCCCGGGAGTTCTACGCCGCGGGCTCGGCCCTGCCCTCCCTCCTCCGCCGGGGCGGCACCCGGACCCGCTCGCCGGACTCGGTGAGCCACGCGTTGGAGTACCTCGCCGTGCAGACGAGCTTCGGCGGGTCCGGGGAGTCGGTGACGTCCACCATGAACACCCTGGTGGACCGGCTTCCCGAGGCCCTGGACCTGTGGGCGGAGATGCTCCGGGAGCCGGCCTTCGACGAGGCCCAGGTGACGGTGTGGCGGGACCGGGAGATGGAGAGCGTCCTCCGGCGCCAGGACGATCCGGGCCGGCTCGCCTTCTCGGAGTTCAACAAGCTCCTGTACGGAGACCACCCGGTGGGATGGGAGATGGCCCCGGAGGACCTGGAGCCGGAGCGGCTCAACCGGGAACGGCTCGAATGGCTCCACGCCCGGGTCCTGTGCCCGGAGAACCTCCTCCTGGGCGTGAGCGGGGACGTGACCTGGGACGAGCTCCGGCCGCTGCTCGAGGCGGAGCTCGCCGAGTGGCCCGCGTGTCCCGAGCCCCTCCCGCCGCCGCCCGGCGCCCGGGTCGGCGCCCCGCCCGGCGTCTACCTGATCCCGCGGCCGGTGAACCAGAGCTCGGTGGTAGTGGCCCACACGGCCGACCTCCAGCAGGGGGACACGCCGGACTACTTCGCCTCCCGGATCGGGAACGCCATCCTGGGCGCCGGCGGCTTCAGCTCCAGGCTCCTGGGCCGCATCCGCACCGAGGAGGGGCTGGCCTACGGTGCCGCCTCGGTGTGGACCACGCCCCGCCGGTACGACGGGCTCCTGGGCGCCACGACCCGGACCCGGACCGACGCCACCGTCCGGGTGATCGAGATCATCCTCGAGACCCTGGGCTCCATGGCCGAGACGCCGGCGGCGGAGGACGAGGTCCGGACCGCCGTCGACGAGTGGGTCAACGGGTGGGTCTTCAACTTCGAGTCCCCGTCCCGGATCGTGTCGCGGATCATGGCGTTCCGGGCTTCGGACCTCCCCGACGACTGGCTCGAGCGGTACCTGGAGGGCATCCAGGGCGTGACGCCCGCACGGATCCAGGAGGTCTTCCGGGAGCACCTGCGCCTGGACGACATGGTGATCCTCGTGGTGGGCGATCCCGACGTCCTCGAGGAGAGCCTGGAGGTCCTCGGACCCGTCACCCTCTTGGAGGTGGATCCCCGGGGAGGATGAGCCTTCGTCCGAGGGCGACGGTGCCGGTCTCGGCGCCGTCGATGCCCGTCGGGCTCAGCGCCGGACCGCCTCCCAGACGAACCGTACGCCCCGGCCCACGAACCCGAAGGGCTGCACCAGCGTCCGGGCCAGGAGGTAGCTGCGGATCTTGACCCGGTCCCACCACCCCAGGCGCTCATCGGACAGGGGCCAGCCGAACTCCCGGAGCCGGTGGCCGGCCAGGTACTCGAAGGCCGCAAGGTCCTCGGGACGGGCCTCGCGCCGCCACTTCTCGAAGTTGTCCCGGACGATCTCGCGGTTGACCTGGCCCCAGGTCGAGAGGGCCGGATTCAACTCGGCCTCGTCCGTGGGCCGGAGCATGCGGTCGTTGAAGGTCAGTCCGGCGAAGGCGGCGACCTCCCGCACCACGCTCTCCGGGTCCTGGACGAGGGCCTCGTAGCGGACCTCCAGGTAGCGGTCCGGATGGGCGGCGCCGAAGGCCCGGGCCCGGGCCATGGCCCGCTCCCACTCCCGGGCGATCCACGGCACGTTCCGCTCCCACCCCGCCTTGTTCAGGATGGACAGCATGACGTCCCGGCCGTCCCGGACGATGTGGACGTAGCGGGCGTCGGGGAACAGGCGGGTCAGGAGGTGCATCTTGGTGATGAAGCCCGGGCTCTTGTCGCCCCACCGCACCGATCCCCGGGACGCGGCCCAGTCGAGCATCAGCGTGTCCAGGACGCTCCGCAGGCTGGGCTCCGCCCGGGCGGCGATGCTCGCCTCGTCCACGTCCACCCCGTTCCGGCGGCTCCGGGGCTCCGTGGCGATGGAGCGGGCCAGCCGCTTCCGGTTCTTCTCCCGGCTCAGGGGCCAGAAGGCGAACTGGGCGTAGTAGTACCGCGGGATGAAGAAGCACTCCACGAAGATGGAGATGTCCGGGTGCCGGTCCACGATGTTGCCCAGAAGCGTGGTACCGGAGCGCTTGAACCCGGTGATGAAGAGGGGGCCAATGCCGGAGGAGTCGGCCATGGTGTCCGTGGAGGGATGTGTTCGGGGATCGGCGTCGGAGCGGGTCATGCCGCACCCCAGTGGAGGGCTGCGATCCCCCCCGTGAGAAGTTGGTGGCCCGTCTCCCGGAACCCCGCTGCGGCCATGCGGTCCTGCAGCTCCACCGGTCCCGGGAACTCCTTCACCGACTCCGGCAGGTAGGTGTACGCCCAGGGGTGTCCGGACACAACCCGCCCCACCAGCGGCAGGATGCGGTGGAAGTAGAACAGGTACAGGCCACGGAGGACCGGATTCGGCGGCACCGTGAACTCCAGCACCACCAGCCGCGCCCCCGGCCGGAGCACCCGGCGGAACTCCCGGAATCCCCGGTCCAGGTCCGAAAGGTTCCGCACCCCGAACCCGACCGTGGCGCCGTCGAAGGCGTCGTCGGGGAACGGCAGGCGCAGGGTGTCGCCGCAGACCGGCACCACCGGCGCCCCCCGGAGCTTCCCCCGACCGACGACCAGCATGGGCTGGGCGAAGTCCGACGCCACCACCTCCCCTTGGAACCCGGGCCTGCGCGCCAACTCGAGGCTCAGGTCGTACGTCCCGGCGCACGCGTCCAGGTACCGTCCCTCGGGAGCGCGGTCCCAGCCGAGTCGCTCGACGGCCTTCCGGCGCCACGCCCGGTCGATGTTGAGGGACAGGACGTGGTTCAGGAGGTCGTACCGGGGCGCGATCTCGGAGAAGATCTCCTGGACCTGCTGCTCACGGTCGGCGCCCCGGGAGGGGATCGCCTGGGGGTCGGGCATGGGGTTTCTCGTTGGAGGGGGCAGTGCGGCCCCATTACCTTCCGCCTGGCCGGGGACGTCTCCCCCGGGGCAGGTTGGAAACCTACCCGGGTGGACCGGCCGGTTCCATACCGCGGCGTCGCGATCATGCCCGCTTCGCTCCTCGAACCTCCCTTCACTGAAACCCGCGACGCCCGGGACCCGTAGGGCCCCCCGCCATGGCATCCCACTCCGCCACAGCCGACGGTGCCCTGCCCCTCGACCCCCGCGACGAGGCCCAGAAACCGCTGGCTACGAACTACGCCGAAGAGGACGATCGCGCCCTCGCCGCGCTTGCGGCGCAGGGTCGTGAGAGCGCGTACCGCGAGCTCCTGGCCCGGTACGAGCGTCCCGTCTTCTCCCTCGTCTTCCGGATGGTGCGGGACCGGAGCCTGGCCGAGGACCTGGCGCAGGAGGCCTTCATCCGGGCCTTCAACGCCATCGACTCCTACGACCCGACCTACAAGTTCTCCAGCTGGATCTTCAAGATCGCGAACAACCACGCGATCGATCACCTGCGCAAGCGTCGACTCGACACGGTGTCGATCCACGGCTCCCCGTCGGCCTCGTCCGCCGAGGAGCAGGAACGGACCCGCATCACGCTTGAGTCCCGCGAGGAGCAGCCCGACGCCTACGTGGAGAGCCGGGAGCTCGGAGGACTCGTGGAGGACGCCATCGGCCAGCTCCGCCCGGAGTACCGGACGGCCATCCTCCTGAGGCACGTCGAGGGATACGCCTACGAGGAGATCGCGGACACCATGGAGCTTCCCCTGGGCACGGTGAAGACCTACCTGCACCGGGCCCGGAAGGAGCTCAAGGACATCCTCACCCCCCTGACCTCATGACGAGCCCGCGAGGCGGCCTCGCCGTGAAACCCGCCCTCCCGGAGATCCGTAGGGGCGAGCGGAACCTGGACCGGAGTACATCGTGAGCGGACGACACATTCATCTCAGCGCCGAGAGCATGCAGGCGCTCCTGGACGGGGAGCTTCCCCGCCGGGAGGCGACCATGCTCCGTGCGGAGATTGCGTCGTGCGCCCGGTGCACGTCGGAGTTCGAGGCCTGGGAGGTGCTCTTCGACGACCTCGGAGAGCTGCCCCTCATGGCCCCGTCGGACCACTTCCGGGACGCGGTCCTGGATCGGCTGCCGGCGGAGCAGGAGAGGCCGGCGCTGGCCGGGCTCTTCGGGCGCAGGGACGCCCGGGGACACGCCACCTCCACCGAGATCCTGGAGCACCTGGACGGCCGCCTGGCCGCCCGGAGCGCCCGGCGTCTGGAGGAGCACCTGGCGGCCTGCGGCTCGTGCCGCTCCGAGATGGACGGCTTCCATCAGGTCGTGACGCGGCTCGAGGACCTGGCGCCGCTGGCCCCGCAGCCGGGGTTCGGAGAGGCCGTCATGGCCCGCCTCCGGATCGAGCAGATGGCGGCGGTGGTGATGGCGCCCACGACGCGGTGGGGGCGGGTGAAGGCCTGGGTGCAGGCGCATCGTCCCTCGTCCAGCCGTGGCTGGGCGGCGGCCCTGGGGCTGGGAACGGCCCCGGCGGTGGTGGCGGCCCTCATGATCCACACCGTGTTCTCCTTCGAGCAGGTCACCCTCGGCAGCCTCCTGTCCTTCGTGGGCTTCAAGCTCTCGGGATGGTGGACGACCGGGGTGGCGTGGCTCGAGGGCTGGGCCGGATCCGTTCCGGGTCTCGCCCGGGGGTTGGACGTGCTCCAGGTGCTCGGCGCCTCGCCGACGCTCCTCGCGGCCATCGCCGCGCTGTCGTCGGTCACGGTGCTTGGTGCCGCCTGGATCCTCTATCGGAATCTCATCGTCCCCACGGGGGAAGAAGGTCGTTATGCGCAGGTCTCTCTCTGACCTCCTGAGGGGCGCCGTTCTGGCGGCGACCGCCGTGGTGGGCCTCGGGCCCGCCCCGGCGGTGGCCCAGGACGACGTCGAGGTGGTGGCGAAGGTCGTCTCCATGGGATCCGACGAGGCCCGGCTCACGCTGGAGTTCTCCGACGGGTCCGGGCTGGAGCTCGCCCTGGCCGACGGGGAGGTGCGCTACGAAGGGGACGCCGTGGGGCGCTACGAGCCCGGCGGGGCCCTGGAGCGGGCCTGGCGGGACCTGGTGGCCCAGGCGGTCCAGATCGACGACGACGCCCTGCCCCAGGCGCTGGTGGACTGGTCGCCGCCGGAGGGACTCGAAGGCGAGGCCGCCGAGGTCGGGCGCCGCCTGGACGAGATCCTGGCGCGGCGGTTCGACACCGCGTCGCTCCGCATCCAGGCCCTCCAGGCCCGGGAAGAGGCCGAGGCCCTCCGGGAGCTGAGGGGGCTCGAGAGCCTGGCCATCCTGTCCCGACTGGACCGGTTGGTGGGGCTCGGCGACCTCGTGTCCGAGCTGGACGACCGGAACCTCCGCATCGTCGTGGACGACCACCTCGAGGTGGAGGCCGGACGGGAGATCGACGGGTCCATCCTGGTGGTGGACGGCTCCCTGGACCTCAAGGGGACGATCCGGGGGGACGTGCTGGTGGTGGACGGAGAGGTCGACCTCCATCCCGGGAGCCGCATCACCGGGTCCCTCAACCTCAGTGACGCCGAGCTGGACAACGACGGCGGAGAGGTCGACGGCGGCATCGAGGTGGTGGATCGCGTACGTGGCCTCATCCAGGAGGAGGATCTCCGCTCCGAGATCCTCCGGGAGATCCGGGCGGAGATGGACCTGGACCGGGATCACGACAGCTGGACCTCGCCGTTCCGCAGCGTGAGCCGGGCGATCGGCAACGTCTTCGGGACCCTGGTGAAGATCCTGATCCTCGGCGGGATCGGTGCGGCCCTCTTCCACTTCGCGGGCCCCAACATGGAGACCGTGGCCGAGGTGGCCCGGGACTCCACGGGACGGGCGGCGGTCGTGGGCTTCGCCGGGGCGGCCCTCCTCCTTCCGATCTTCATCCTGGGGATCGTGGGGCTGGCCGTGACCATCGTCGGGATCCCGGCCATCCTCCTGTGGGTGGTCCTCTTCCCGGCCGCGGCCCTGGTGGCGGGCCTCATGGGCTATCTGGCCGTGGCCCGGAACGTGGGGGTGTGGCTGGAGCGTCAGCGCTACGGCTTCGCCGAGTGGGTCCGGCTCTCCAATCCCGTCACCCTCGTCTTCGGCGGGCTGTTGACGCTGATGGCGCCCTTCATCGCCGGCGAGATCCTCGGAATCCTGGGCTTCCTCGGCGTGTTCGAGGTGCTCCTCGGCATCACCGGCTTCGGCATGAGCGTCTTCGCCGGTGCGGTGGGCTTCGGCGCGGTCCTGATCACCCGGGGCGGCCGCAAGCCGGAGGAGTGGGGCACGGAGATGTTCGGCCGGAGCTGGCGCGAGAGCCGATGGGGCCGACGGGGCTGGTGGACCGGGGAGGCCCAGGCGGACATGGACGAGTTCATGGACGACGTGGAGACCGCGACCGAGAAGGCGTCCGCGACGGCCACCGCGGTCGCCGACGACGTCGAGGATGCGGCGGACGCGGCCGTGCAGGACGCCGAGGACGCCGTCACCGACGCCGCGGAGGAGCTCCGGGAGGCGGGCGAGGAGTTCGAGGAGGAGCTCTACGGGCGGGGCTACGGTGAGGGGGACGACGAGGAGGACGATTCGTTCCTCCGGGACGACGACGACGAGGGGGACCGGAATGGGTAGGGCGACGGGCTGGCTGGCGGCGTTGGCCCTGGGGCTGCTTTCGGTCCCGAACCCCGGCGCGGCCCAGGACTGGGAGACGATCTCCGCCTCCCGGCGGCAGGGTGACGTCCGGGCCTTCGACGTCCGGGTGCGCTACGGGGTGGGGCGGTTCCAGGTCCGGCCGGCGGAGTCCGGGGTCCTCTACGACGTCCGGCTCCGCTTCGACAAGGACAACTTCGACCCGGTCGTCGACTACGACGACGGCCGGCTCGAGGTGGGCACCGACGCCCGGGGCCGGAACGTGAACGTCAAGGAGGACGACGGCGAGATGGTCCTCCAACTGTCCCGGGACGTGCCCACGGAGCTGGTCCTCGAGTTCGGTGCGGTGCGGGCGAACCTGGACCTGGGAGGGCTCACCCTCACGGACCTGGATCTCCAGACCGGCGCTTCGGAGTCCACCGTCGACTTCTCCGCCCCGAACCGGGGCCGGATCCGGACGGCGGAGATGCAGGTGGGCGCCGCGGAGTTCACCGCCCGCAACCTGGGCAACCTCAACGCCGACCGGCTGGACTTCAGCGCCGGCGTCGGCGAGGTCGTGCTGGACTTCGGGGGCGCCTGGGAGCAGGACATGGAGGTGGACCTCTCCATGGGCCTCGGTTCGCTGGAGCTGCACATTCCCGAGGGCATCGGGGTACGACTCAGGAAGGACTCGTTCCTCACGAGCCTCGACGCTGCAGGGCTGGTGAAGGACGGGGACGACTGGTATTCAAGAAACTGGGACGCGGCGGATCGTCGACTCAGCATCGACATCGACGCGGCCTTCGGAAGCATCCGGGTCGTCCAGACCCGCTGAACCACGCAGGAGGCACAATGATCGGCTCACTTCTCACCTTCTTCGCCGTCGGACTGATGACGATCCTCGTCGCAGGCGTCGTCCTGGCCGTGGCCGGGACCCTCCTGGGCATCGCGGGATCCCTGGTGGGCTTCCTGCTCTTCAAGGTGGCGCCCGTGATGCTGGTGGGCTGGGTGGTCCTGAAGGTGCTGGACCGGAAGTCCGGGCGTCGGCAGCTCAGCGACGCCGACCGCCGCTGGCTCGAATCCGACTGATCGGCCCCCGGGGGACCCCCCGGGCTCACCGTTGTGCGCGGGGCGCCGGATCCTGGGATCCGGCGCCCCGGTTCGCGTCCGGAGCCCCCGCTCCGGCCGGCCGCCTTCCCCGGGACGGGCTCAGCCCTGCCGGAGGGCCTCCCTCACGGCGTAGGCGATCTCCGTGAGGGCCCGGCCCGCCGGGGAGTCCGGCGCGCCCGCGGTCGTGGGGGTCCCGGCGTCGCCTCCCTGACGAACCGCCGGGTCCAGGGGGATCGACCCCAGGAAGGGCACGTCCAGCTCCGACGCGAGGGCTTCGCCTCCGCCCCGCCCGAAGAGGTCGTGGGTCTCGCCGCAGGAGGGGCAGATGAAGCCGCTCATGTTCTCGACGATCCCCAGCACCCGCGTGTTCACGCGCTCGAACATCTTCACGCCCCGGCGCACGTCTCCGGTGCTCACCGCCTGCGGTGTGGTGACCATCACCGCGCCGTCCAGATCGATGGTCTGGACCAGGGAGAGCTGGGCGTCTCCGGTGCCGGGGGGCATGTCCACCACCATCACGTCCAGGGGTCCCCAGTTCACCTGCTCCAGGAACTGCCGCAGGATCCCCGCGATGAGGGGTCCGCGCATGATGGCCGGCTGCTCCTTCTCCAGGAGGAAGCCCAGGCTCATGAGCCGCACACCGTGGGTCTCCAGCGGCTCGATCCGCTCGTTGCCCTTCTCCCCCGAGACCTGGGGCCGACGGGTCTCCCCGAACATCAGGGGGATGTTGGGGCCGTAGATGTCCGCGTCCAGGAGTCCCACCCGGAGCCCACCCCGGGCCAGCGCCACGGCCAGATTGGTGGCGACCATGGACTTCCCCACCCCGCCCTTTCCCGAGCTCACGGCCACCACGTGCCCGACCTCGGGAAGGAGCCCGGGCTTGGGTGTCGGTGCCGGGACGGAGCCGGGCTTGAGCCCGCCGCCGCCCTTGGGCGGGGGGGTGGGCGCCGACTGGGGCAGCTGCACGTTCACCTTCACCTCGGAGACGCCGGCGACGCCCTCCGCGGCCTTCCGGGCCGCCCGCACCAGGGTGCCGGGATCCGACGGCCGGAGGGTGAAGGAGAACCGCAGGCCCCCATCCTCGTCCACGGCCAGGTTCTGGACCAGGCCGGCCTGGACGATGTCACCACCGTCGGACACGGACACGGATTGTAGCGCCACCAGGACGTCGCGAGTCAGGGCCTCACGATCCATCGAAGAACCTCGTTCCATTCGGGAATGCGGGGCGCCGACCGGCCCCGGAAGATGCTCTGGGAGGCTGGAATGTAGCCAAAGCCGCCACGCCCCTCCACGCCGCCCGGAAGCCCGGTTGCCTCAGGTTCGGGGGCTAGAGAGATTCCGTTGCCAAGTCGTCCAACCTCGACACGCGAGCCTTCATGAGCGGTCACATCCACATCCCCCCGCCCGAGAACGAGCCGGTCCTCTCCTACGCCCCGGGAACGCCCGAACGGGCCGAGCTCGTGGCGGAGCTGGACCGTCTCGCCGGGACCGAGACCGAGGTACCGTTGATCATCGCCGGGGAGGAGGTCCGCACCGGGAACACGCACGAGATCGTGATGCCGCACGATCACTCCCACGTCCTCGGCCGGTACCACATGGCCGGCGAAGCCGAGGTGGAGCGGGCGCTGGAAGCCGGACGGGCGGCCTGGGAGGGCTGGTCCCGCATGGCGTGGGTGGACCGGGCCGGCGTCTTTCTCAAGGCCGCCGACCTCGTCGCCGGGCCGTACCGGGCCCGGATCAACGCGACGACCATGCTCGGGCAGAGCAAGACGGCGCACCAGGCGGAGATCGACGCGGCGTGTGAGCTCGCGGACTTCTACCGCTTCAACGCGTACTTCGCCGAAGGCATCCACGAGGAGCAGCCCATCTCGGCACCGGGGATCTGGAACCGGATGGAGTACCGGCCCCTGGAGGGCTTCATCTACGCGGTGTCGCCCTTCAACTTCACCTCCATCGGCGGCAACCTCAGCGGCGCCCCTGCCATGATGGGGAACGTCTCCCTCTGGAAGCCGTCCCACAACGCGGTCCTGAGCAACGCCGTGATCATGGAGGCCCTGATCGAAGCGGGGCTTCCCCCGGGCGTGATCAACTTCGTCCCGGGCAACGCGGTGATGGTGACGGACATCGTGCTCCGGCAGCCGGATTTCGCGGGTCTGCACTTCACGGGCTCCACGAACGTCTTCCGCAGCTTCTGGGAGCGGATCGGGGCCAACATCGCCAACTACCGCAACTATCCCCGGATCGTGGGCGAGACGGGGGGCAAGGACTTCATCCTGGCGCACCCCTCCGCCGATCCCGAGGCGCTGGTTGTCGCCATGGTCCGGGGTGCCTTCGAGTACCAGGGCCAGAAGTGCTCGGCGGCGTCCCGGGCCTACGTCCCCGAGAGCCTGTGGGCGCAGATCCGGGAGCCGCTGGTGGAGATGACCGAGGGCCTCCCCATGGGCGACCCCCGGGACTTCACCAACTTCGTGGGCGCGGTGATCGACGATCGCGCCTACAAGAAGCTGTCGGGCTACATCGAGGAGGCCCGGGCCGCTGACGACGCCGAGGTCGTGGCCGGGGGCCGGTGCGACGACAGCAAGGGCTGGTTCATCCAGCCCACGGTCCTCCGGGCGCTCCGGCCGGACCACGTGACCATGTGCGAGGAGCTCTTCGGGCCCATCCTCACCGTCTACGTGTATCCGGACGACGAGTGGGCCGAGACCCTCCGCCTGGTTGATTCCACCTCGCCCTACGCCCTCACCGGGGCCGTCTTCGCCCGGGACCGGGACGTCCTCAGAGAGGCCACCGACGCGCTCCGGCACGCCGCGGGCAACTTCTACCTGAACGACAAGCCCACCGGGGCGGTGGTCGGTCAGCAGCCCTTCGGCGGATCCCGGGCGTCGGGCACCAACGACAAGGCCGGCTCTCCGCACAACCTGCACCGGTGGGTCACGCCCCGGACCCTCAAGGAGAACTTCGATCCGCCCCGGGACTACCGATACCCGTTCATGGATCCGGACGAGGACTGACGCACCGGCCGTCCAGGGCGCCGGGGACACGGGCCGGCCTCCACCTCGGGAGGCCGGCCCGTCGTGCTTGGGGGAGTTGCCTATCCCCCGATGGTGCGCCCCCGACGGGTCCACACCACCACGACCCCGCAGCGGGAGTCCGAGCCGGCATACTCTCCGGGGACCTCGGCCGGGCCCCGGAAGACCTCGACGGCCTCGATCTCGAAGGCCATCACCTCGGTGAACGCGGACCCGTCGGTCCCCCACTTCACGCCGTCCACCCACACCATGGGCTGACAGGCGTCGTTCTCGAGGTTGGAGGCGCCCCGCATCTGCACCACGTAGTTGCGGCGCAGCCCGCCGCCCCCGGCCCGGACCCGGACCCCGGGGATGTCCCGCATGAGCTCCCCCAGCACCTGGGCGGAGCGCTCCTCGATGTCCTCCCGGAGGAGGATGAAGCCCATCCCCAGGGCGATGCGGTCCTCGAGGCCCCGCCGGTCGATGAACCAGGTCCGGGGCCGGACCGTCACCAGGATCGGGGCCAGCTCGACCGGCTCCGTCGCCATGCGGACCGTAAGCTCCTGCGCCCGACCGCCCACCACGCGGACGCCCTCGCGCTGGGTGGCGTAGCCCATCATCTCGACTTCGAGGATCTCCGTCCCCGCCTGGACGCCCTCCAGCACGAAGACGCCCCGCTCGTTCGTGGGAGCGACGCGCCCGGCCCCGACGAGACGGACCTCCGCGCCTACCAGGGGACGGCCATCCGCGTCCACGACCCGACCCAGCAGGTTCCCGGGCTGGTTGGGATCGCTCAGAGGAAGGGGGACGTCGAGCTTCCGCATGGTCCCGGCCCGAAGCGTCACGTCCCGCGACGCGCCCTCGAGGTCGGTTTCCCGCTCCAGGGCCCGGACTTGCACCCTGCGGCCCGCGGGCACGTCGCAGAGCACGTACGCGCCGGCCTCGTCGGACCGGGTGACGGACCGGTCGGTGCCCATGCCCCGCTCTTCCCACCGCGCCTCGACCTCCACGAAGGGGAGAGGCTCGCTGTCCGCGCTGTTGCGGACGGCCCCGAAGAGGATGGCGTGGAGGCCCGCGGTGTAGACGCCGCGGCAGGCCTCCGCCACACCGAGACCCAGCAGCGTCTCGTCGTCGAGGCTGTCCGCCGCCAGGGCGCCGGTCCGACCCACCTCCTGCACCGTCATCGAGAGATGGTAGGCGGTGGGTTCGCCGGGGCCGACCTCCAGGGCGCTGGAGATCTGGTTGGCGTACCCGGCCCGCTCCACCATCAGGATGTACGTGCCCGCCGCCGGGGCTTCGACCCGGTACTGGCCCACCGCGTCGGTGGCGGTGGTGGCCAGCACCTGTGTCCCCTGGGCGTCCAGGAGGAGGATCCGGGCGCCGGCCACCGGACTCCCGTCCTCGGCAGCGGTGACCCGGCCTTCCACGGCCTGCGCGTGGAGCGGAACCACAGCGGCCACGGCCAGCATGAGGGAAGCGAGGAGGAGACGGGCGTTGTACATCGGCGGCGTACGGCGGAGGGGAACGGAACAACCCCGAATTCTACACGGATCGCCCCCCGGAGGGATCCCCCGGCCGATCAGAGTCCGTCCAGGGCACGCCCCAGGTCCCGGACCAGATCCTGGGCGTCCTCGATGCCCACCGACAGCCGCACGAAGCCCTCGGGAATGCCCAGCGCGTCCCGCTCCCGGGGCGACAGCGCGGCGTGGGACGTGTATCTGGGCTGGGACACCAGGGTCTCGACCCCGCCCAGGCTCGGAGCCACGTGGGCGAGCCGCAGCCCCTTCATGAACTTGTTCGCCGCCTTGCCGCCGCCGGCCACGACGAACGACACCATCCCCCCGAAGCCCTTCATGATGCGAGCGGCCAGGGCATGGTCCGGATGGGACTCCAACCCGGGGTAGAGGACCCGCTCCACCGCCGGGTGCTCCTCCAGGAAGCGGGCGACCTCCAGGCCGTTGCGGTTGTGGCGCTCCATGCGGGCGTCCAGGGTCCGCAACCCGCGGTCCAGGAGCCAGACCATGTGGGGATCGGCCGCCGGGCCGTAGAGGCGCGCGGTCTGGGTGATCTCCTCCACCACCTCCGTGGCCCCGGCCACGGTGCCGGCGATGATGTCCGAGTGGCCCCCCAGATACTTGGTGGCCGAGTGGACGACCACGTCCACGCCGCGCTCCAGGGGCCGGAAGTTGATGGGGGTGGCGAAGGTGGCGTCCATGACCAGCAGGATGCCGACCTCCTGGGCCAGCTGGGCGATGGGCGCCGGATCGAACACCCGCAGCGTCGGGTTGGTGGGCGCCTCCAGGTAGAGGACCCGGGTCCGATTCATGAGCGCCTGCCGCCACTCCCGCCCCTCGGTGGGGTCCACGAAGGTGGTGGTGACACCCCGGCGGGGCAGCTCGTTCTCCAGGAAGTTCCGCGTCGCCCCGTAGAGGTGCGCCGAAGCCACGATGTGGTCGCCCGACTGCGTCAGCGCCAGGAGGGTCATGGCGATCCCGGCCATCCCGCTCCCCAGGACCTGGGCCGCCTCCGCCCCCTCCAGGAGGGCCAGCTTCTGGGCGACCTCCCGCTGGAGCGGGTTGTTGAAGTACCGGGTGTAGAGGACGTCACCGCCCCGGCCGTCGCCGAAGAAGGTGGCGCTCTGCACGATGGGCGGGACGACGGGCTCCCCGGCCGCACCGGGGGGCCGACCGCCGTGGACCCCCAGGGTGGAGGCTCCGGCGTCGGTTCGGGCGGGGTGCTTACGGCGGCTCATGGTGCCGGAGGTGGAAGGCGGACGATCGGCAGAGCCACGGTAGCAGCCCCCGACGCGACGGGCCACCTGGACGCGGGCCCCGTCACCGGCGGGCCATCCGGCCGGGACCCCTCAATGGAGGGCCGCGAGCCGACTGAGGGCGTGCAGGTCGCCGCCCGGGCCCGGGAAGACCAGCCGCCGACGGACCAGGGCGTCCAGGGTGTCGCGGAAGCCCGCCTCCGCTCCAACGGGTGCCGGGGCTCCCGGGGTCAGCGACCCGGCGTCCTCCACGGCCCGCCACGCCCTCGTTTCGGCGTCCGTGACGGTGCCCAGGAGGAGGAGGCCGCCGTCCGCCGTCTGGGCCACCGCGGCCAGGGACTGTCGCTCCAGGACGACCTGGATGGGCTCCTGGTGCCACTCCTGGATGCCCCGGAAGACGAAGAAGGCGTCCCGGGGCCGATCCACCGCCAGGTAGCGGCGGAGCAACCGGGCCACCACCTCGTCGGCGCAGGAGAAGTCGAGGATGGTCACCTGGGAGAAGTCCACCAGGGAGATCGAGGGCTCCCCCGCCTCGGCCAGCTGGCTCTCGATCGCCAGCCGCACCGCCCGGCCCGTAGGTCGGGTCACCAGGTGGGCGTAGAGCGAGGCCACCGAGCGTCGGGCGAGTCCGCCGACGTCGATCCGCAGGGGGTCGGGCCGCAGATTCATGCTGCGCCCTCCTGCACCCGCTCCGGGAGGAGGATCGAGATCTGGGCCCCCGGGAAGGGCTCCAGGCCCTCCTTGAGCGGGGGGGTGTCGTCCCACTCGGGGACGTCCGCGATCCTGGCCGTCCCGCTGCGGATGGAGATGGCTCCGTCCCACCGCCGGACCTGCTTGCGGATCTGCTGGATGCCCTGCCCCCGGTGGGAGTCGGGGAACCGGGTCAGCCCGTGGATGAACGCCGCCTCCAGCGCCGTCGCGTCGCCCCATCGATCCCCGAACCGGGTCGAGTGCTCGGGGGCCAGCGAGCCACGGAACCCGCGACCGAGATCCGCCACGGAGATGATGAGGACGTGGCGCCCGAGCCGCTTCTGCCAATTGTAGGCCTGGGCCGCCACCCATCCCGGCGCCTCGGCGTGCTCGAGGATGTTCTGGCAGACCTCGGACAGGATCACGCTGAACTGCACCACGGCGGCGAGGGGATAATGGAGGGTACGGCTCAGGATGGCCCCCGCCGACGTCTGCACCCGGTCCACGACCTCGTGCACGTCGGCGTTCGTGGAGATTGGGGTGATCTCCAGGAGGACGTCGGAGGCGCCCCCGCTCCGGCGGGGCGGGGTGGCGCCCATCTCGAGGATGCCCTCCGCCGCCCCGAAGAAGCCCATGCGGGCCATGTACCCCGGAACGTCCGCGTGCTCCGGGAGTTGGAAGCGGGCCGGTGCCCCGGTGCGGTCCAGGAGGGTACGTCCGGCCGCGAGGAGCCCCACCATGCCGTTGGGGTCGATCCATCGCACGTGCCGCCCGTCCAGGAGCACGCGGCCGTCGTCCGCCCGGGACGCGGCATCCAGGAGGTCGTCCACCGACCGGTGGTCCAGACTCGCGGGAAGCGGGATGACGTTCATGATCCTCCGGCAGGGGGAAGGCGGCCCAGCAGGTGTTCCCGGAGACCCGCCGCACCTCGGTGGGCCACGTTCCGGGAGGCGGCACGGTTCGCCCGCCCCATGGCCCCCGGCAGGTCGTCGCCCGCCAGGAGCCGCGAGAAAAAGGTGGCGCCCCAGACGTCGCCGCAACCCGTCGGGTCACCCGTCGTTCCCGGCTCCTCGAGGGGGCACCGGCCACTGCCCGCGGCCCCGGGAACCCCCAGGCCGTGACGCTGCGGGGGCCACGCCGCGGGGTCGGTCGTGAAGCCCGGGGCGGAGACCCAGGCGGCGCCCCGCTCCCCCAGGGTGACGGCGATCAGCTTGAGCTCCGGCCCCACCACGTGGGCGGCCAGGGCCCAGGGGTCCCCCCAGGCCCGGCCCAGGAGGTCGAACTCGGCTTCGTTCATCTGGACGGCGTCGAAGCACCGGAGCCAGGCGCCCCACGCCGGAAGCTCACGGGGCACCCGGAGCCCCCGGGCCCCGAGGCCCAGGAAGAGGGAGTGGAGGTCGGCGTAGGTCGGCCCCGGGTAGCTGGCCCTGAGGGCGCGGGCGGCGTCCAGGTCCATCTCGAACCCGGAGATGAAGTTCACGTACAGGGCGTCGCAGCTCCGGACCAGCGGGGCCAGCTCGGGCCAGGTCCAGGGGGGGACGCCGCCGGTGAGGTGCTCCGTGCGCCGGACCTCGTCCAGGTAGCGGAGCTCCACCTGGTTGTTGGTCTCCGGCACCACCCGCACGCCCGTCTCGAGTTCGAGGCCGGGAAGGGACCTCATGAACCGGTGGGCCGACTCGGCCCGGTCCCGCCCCACCTTGACGAGGGGGACGGCGCACCACCCCTCGGGCAGGGCCGCGGACACGGCCGCCAGGGCGTAGGCGAGCCCGCCCCACTCCTCCAGCGCCACCGCCCGCCCGTCCCGCTGATGGATGACGTCCCAGACCAGCGTTCCCAGGACCCCCAGGCGCTTCGGCGCCGGTTCCCCCGGCCCGGTCCCCCGGATCAATCCCCGGTCCCGAGAGCCGCCCGGCAGATGCCCGCGGCCCCCACGACTCCCGCGGTCTCCGGGAGCGCGGCCGGGAGCACCGAGCAGGCGTCCGCGGCGACCTTGAAGGCCCGGCGCCGGACCTCCATGCGGAGAGGGTCGAAGAGCACCGCGCCCGCCCGGGTCACCCCGCCCATGATCACGATGGCTTCGGGATTGAGGAAGTTGATGACCGAGGCGATCCCGGTGCCCAGGATCCGGGCCGTCTCCGTCATGACCTCGGAGGCGTAGCGGTCCCCGTTCACCACCGCTTCGTACACCGTCTCCGCGGTGATCCGGCTCAGGTCGCCGTCCACCAGCTCGTGGAGCTGGGAGGGGATCCCGGTCTCCAGCCCCTCCCGGGCCCGGGCCGCGATGTTCGGGCCCGAGCAGTAGGCCTCCAGGCACCCGTAGTTGCCGCAGGCACACCGCCGTCCGGTGAGGTCCACCGTGGTGTGCCCGAGCTCGCCGGCGGCGTCGGACGCGCCGTGCACCAGCTCCCCGTTCAGGATGATCCCGGACCCGATCCCAGTGCCCAGGATGACCCCCACCATGGAGCTCGTCCCGGCGCCGGCCCCGACCCACCACTCGCCGAAGGCCGCGCAGTTCGCGTCGTTGTCCACGGCCACCGGCCAGTCCGCGAGCTCCTGCACCCGGTCCCGGAGCGGGTAGTCCCTCCACCCCAGGTTCGGGCTCTCCACGACCGTCCCGGCCCGCCGGTCCACCGGCCCCGGGGAACCGACGCCGACGCCGAGGATGCGGTCCCGGTGGTCGGGGCCCAACACCTCCTTGATGGCCTCCCGGGCCATGCGGACCACGTCGGAGACCACCGCGTCGGGACCCCGGGCGGGATCCGTCGCCCGCACCCGCAGCCCCAGGGGCTTTCCCCCGTCCTCGGGGACCAACCCCACGACCAGGTTGGTCCCGCCGATGTCGATCCCCACGTACCAGCGCTCGCCGCCATTCCCCGCTCGCGTGCTCACCCGGCCCCCTATTCGCCGATGCTCAGGACCGCCAGGAAGGCCTCCTGGGGGATCTCCACGGTGCCCACCTGCTTCATGCGCCGCTTCCCTTCCTTCTGCTTCTCCAGGAGCTTCCGCTTCCGGGTGATGTCGCCGCCGTAGCACTTGGCCGTGACGTTCTTCCGGAGCGCCTTCACCGTCTCGCGGGCGATGATCTTCTGGCCGATGGCGGCCTGCAGGGCCACCTCGAACTGCTGCCGGGGGATCAGCTCCTTGAGGCGCTTCACCAGCTCCCGGCCGTGCTCGTAGGCCTTGTCCCGGTGGATGATCACGCTGAAGGCATCCACCGGATCGGTGTTCACCAGGACGTCGAGCTTCACCAGATGGTCCTTCCGGTACTCGAGGAACTCGTAGTCCATGGCGGCGAAACCCCGGGTCCCGCTCTTCAGCTTGTCGTAGAAGTCGAGGACGATCTCGGCCAGGGGCAGCTCGAAATCCAGCTCCACCCGCTCCTGGTCCACGTAGTTCATGGTCTGGAAGACGCCCCGCCGGTCGTGACAGAGCTTCTGGATGTTTCCGATGTACTCCGCCGGAGCCAGGATGCGGACCTTCATGATCGGCTCGGAGATGTGCTCGATCGTGCCCCGCTCCGGCATGGCGGCGGGGCTCTCGATGACCATCTCCTCCCCGTCGGTCATCACCAGGTGGTACTCCACGTTCGGCACGGTGGTGATCAGGTCCACCCCGAACTCCCGGTCCAGCCGCTCCTGGATGATCTCCATGTGGAGCAGCCCCAGGAATCCACAGCGGAACCCGAAGCCCAGGGCCGCCGAGGTCTCGGGCTCGAAGCGCAGGGAGGCGTCGTCGATGCTCAGCCGATCCAGGGCGTCACGCAAGTCCTCGTAGTCGTCGGAGCTGGTGGGATAGAGGCCCGCGAACACCATGGGCCGGACCTCCTGGTAGCCGGGCAGGAGCTCGGGCGCCCGGTGGTCCACGTCCAGGACGGTGTCGCCGGCCCGGGTGTCCGACACGCTCTTGATGGCGGCCACCATGTACCCGACCTCTCCCGGCCCCAGCTCCTTCTTGGGGATCCGCTTGAGGCGCATGGTTCCGACCTCGGTGACCTCGTACTCGGTTTCCACGGCCCCGAAGGTGATCGTCATCCCCTCCCGGAGGACGCCGTCCACCACCCGGACGGAGGGGACGGCCCCCAGGTACTTGTCGTAGTAGGAGTCGAAGATCAGCGCCCGGAGAGGAGCGTCCCGGTCCCCCTTGGGCGGGGGCACCCGCTCCACCACGGCCTCGAGGATCTCCGGCACGCCGATCCCTTCCTTGGCGCTGGCCAGGAGGATGGTCTCCGGCTCGACCCCCAGGAGCTCCGCCACCTCGAGCTGGCGCCGCTCCGGCTCGGCCCCGGGGAGATCGATCTTGTTGATGATTGGGATGATCTCCAGGTCGGCGTCCAGGGCCAGGAAGAGGTTCGACAGGGTCTGGGCCTGGATCCCCTGGGTGGCGTCCACGACGAGGACCGCACCTTCGCAGGCCGCCAGCGAGCGGGACACCTCGTAGGTGAAGTCCACGTGGCCCGGCGTGTCGATCAGGTGGAGCTCGTAGGACTCCCCGTTCGCGGCCCGGTAGTCCATGTGGACCGCGTGGAGCTTGATCGTGATGCCACGCTCCCGCTCGAGCTCGTTGGAGTCCAGCACCTGCTCCCGCATCTGGCGCTTGTCCAGCGTGCCCGTCGCCTCCAGGAGCCGGTCGGCCAGGGTGGACTTCCCGTGGTCGATGTGGGCGACGATGCAGAAGTTGCGGATGTGGTCGAGTTCCACGTAGGCGCCGGGGACGAGCGGAGTGCGGACGAAGGGGCGCTAAAGGTAACCGGACGCCGGAATCGGCATCAATCGGGCGCATGCGGGCGAAGGGGCGCCGCCCGCGACGCGGGCCGCGCGGGAGGGAGCGCGCGCGTGTTCCGGCCCGCCCGCTACGCCCTGAGCCTGGAGGATCCGGACGTCACCGGCCACCCGCGCACCCCGCGCGGAACGCCGGCCGGACGCGCGAGCCGCTCCGGTGGGTCGGTCAGACCGGGAGCGGGCCGCCGCCGCCCCGGGGCCTCGGCCGCACCCGGGCCGGTCGGCTACCGGAGCTGCCGGAAGTCCCGGACCGGACCGACCCGGAGCCGCCCCCCGATCGGGGCGGGGGCCGGACCGACCCGGAGGATCCCGACCTGGGCGGGGGACGCACGGACCCGGAGGATCGGGGCCGCACGCTTCCGGTCCCGCCCGGCCGCACCGTGGGCCGGCGCACCGTCCCCACGGAGCCGGAGCCGCTGGACCGGGGAGGCGTCCGCACCGTCGCACCCGACGACCGGCTCCCGGAGGTGGGCCGGGCCGAGCTACCGGAGGACCGGGCCCCGGACGAGGGCCGGACCGACCCCGACGGGCGGGCGGTGGCTCCACCCCTCGTCGTGGGAGCCCGACGGATCACCGTGCCTCCTCCCCCGGATCGGACCGGAGGACGGACCGTTCCGGTGGTGCTGCCCCGGTTCGTCGGCGTGGGCCTGGCGGACCCGGACGATTCGGGCCGGGTGGTGGGGCTCGAGGTGCCGGGCCGGGTGGAGGTCCCGGACCCGGGCCTCGCGGACGGCCGCACCGAGCCGGACCGGGGCGCCACCCGGATCGTCCCCACGCCGGGGCTGCCCGAGGGCCTCACGGCCCCGGTGGGATTCGCGCGGCCGCGGATCTCCTCGACGCCCCCAGAGCCCGAGGTCGAGGTCCGTGGGGGCTGCGCGGACCCGACGCCCGTGGGCCGGCTCCTCGCCGGGGGCCTCACGCTGCCGCCGGAGCCTCCGGTCCCCGTGCGGCGCTCCAGGACGGGCCGGCTCGGTCCACCGGTCCGGGTGGAGGGCGCCGCGGTGCCGGTGGGACGGGATCGGGGATCGGACATCCACGGCCGGCCCGGGACCGGGCTGGTCCGGCCCCCGACGCCAGGCTGCCCACCGGAGCCGATTCCTGTGCCGCTCCGTCGCCGGACGTTGTCCCCGGGGATGCCGGGCCGGTCCCCCACCGAGGGCCGGGGCATGGTGATGGGCCGGGAGGGCTCACCCGGCCGCCGCTCCCGGAAGATGTACCGGGGCTGGCCCGGCAGGGGCGGGCGCACCCAGACCACCCGGGTGCCGCGGTAGCGGTTGACCGGGTAGTACCACGGGTCGTTGTAGACCACCACCCGGAAGCTCGTGCACGCGCTCAGGTAGGGATTCCAGGTCGAGTACGGCGTGAACCCGTGGCAGTCGTAGCAGATGAAGCGCGGGTAGTCGTGCCGCTCCCCGACGTTGTACTCCATGAAATCCAGGGCGTAGTCCGCGTACTCCCAGTCCGGGATGAGACGGGCGATGTACTCGTCCATGGCGACGTAGGGATCGTCGTACACGGTGCGGCCCACGAAGGAGAGATCCCATCCCTCTCCCTGATAGGAGTACCGGAAATCCCGGAAGTCCATGGGCTCCGGCGAGGCCACGATGAAGAAGTACCCGATGCCCGGGTCCTCGTCGACGTACCACTGGGAGCTGCGGGGGAAGAGCAGCCGGTAGTCCCGCCCACCGGGGACGAAGGGGTCCACCTCGGGGCTGGAGGGATACAGCAGCTGCACCCCGCCGTTGGTGTCCAGGTGGAAGATGGCCACGAAGGCGTCCGCTGACGTCCGGTAGAACACCCGGACCCGATCCCCGCGGTTGAGCACCGCCTCGTTCCCCCGATCCAGCCAGATCCGCGCCTCCACCGACTGCGCCCGCGCCGGACTGGCCGCCAACGAAGCGGCGAGTCCCGCGAACGCGAGAGTCCGGAATGATCGGATCATGGTCGTCACCTCCACCTGCGGGACGTGCCTCGGCAACCTCGAATTCGAGCAGGGATCATGCCACCCGCCCGTCGCCCCGCCAGCGGGGGGTTTCAACGGTTCCGATGCGGCGGCCGTCCTTTCTTTGGGACACCCGCGGTGCCCCCCTGGGGACAGGCCGCCGGGTGTGTCCCCGCCACCGTTTCCGCTAGCTTTCCCGGCCTATGAGTCCCATCGACACCCGATCCCGCCCGGACCTCCTCGACCCCGGCACACTGTCCTCCCTCGGGGGGATCGAGCTGGTGGCCCGGGAGGTGGTGGAGGGGTTCCTCATGGGGCTGCACCGGTCCCCCCACCGGGGCTTCTCCGCGGAGTTCGCCGAGCTCCGGACGTACCAGCCCGGGGACGACCTGCGCTACATCGACTGGCGCATGTACGGGCGGTCGGACCGCTTCTTCGTGAAGCAGTTCGAGGAGGAGACGAACCTCCGGGCCTATCTACTCCTGGACGTCAGCGCCTCCATGGGCTGGTCTTCGCGGGAGGGGGAGCTCCCCTCGAAGCTCTGGTACGCCCAGCACCTGGCCGCCGCCATGTCGCTGATCCTCCTCAGGCAGGGCGACACCGTGGGCATGTCTGCCTTCCACGAAGAGGTGGTCACCCGGGTGCATCCCCGGGGCGGCCGTCGCCAGTGGTTCGAGCTCATCCACCGGATCAAGGATCTGAAGGCCCAGGGCTCCACCCACCCCCACACGGCCCTCCGGGACGTGGCGGCAAGGCTGCGCCGCCGGGGCCTGGTGATCCTCCTCTCGGACCTGCTGGTGGAGCCCGAGGAGACCCGGACCGCCCTCCACTTCCTCCGCCACCGGGGTCACGAGGTCCTGGTCTTCCATCTCCTGGACCCGGGGGAGCGTGAGCTGCCGGCCGCCGCCGACGCCCGTTTCTGGGACCCGGAGACCCGGGAGGAGCTCCTGGTCAACGCCGCCGACGTGCGCAAGGAGTACCGGAAGGCGGTCAAGGAGGCGCTCCGGGAATGGGAACGGAGCCTCAAGACGCAGGGGGTGGACTACCACATCGTGGACACCGACCAGCCCCTCTCCATGGCGCTGCGGGCCTACCTGCGGAAGCGGGAGCGACTCGGGTGACCGGAAGCCCGTGGACGGTCGCCCGGAGGACGTGACGTGGGATTCCTGAGCCCGGCCCTGCTGGCCCTGGCGGCCGCCGTGGCGATCCCGATCCTCCTGCACCTCCTGCACCGGGCGGAGGGACGCCGGGTGGTCTTTCCGGCGCTGCGGTACCTCCTCCGCACCGAGAAGGACCACGCCCGACGGATCCGCACCCGGCAGATGCTCCTCCTCCTGCTCCGCTGTGGCGTGGTGGTGCTCGCCACCCTGGCCGCGGCGCGCCTGGTGGTCCGGGGCTCCGGGCCCGCCCATCCGCCCACGGCGGTGGCCCTGATCCTGGACAACTCCATGAGCAGCGGTCGCGTGGTGGGTGAGGGCCGGGTGCTGGACACCCTCAAGGCGGCGGCCATGGCGGTGCTGGACCAGGCCGGGCCCCAGGATCGCTTCTGGGTCCTCCGGGCCGGGGAGCCCTGGGACATCGCGGCTCCCCTGACGGCGCAGGAGGCGCGGGTCCGCATCGAGGCCACCGGCGTGTCCGCGGGCCGCGGAATCCTGACGGAGCAGCTGAACAGGGCCCGGAGCCTGCTGGAGGGCTCCACCCTGCCCGGCGTGGAGATCCACCTACTGTCCGACCTCCAGGGCTCCGGCTTCCCGGAACCGGAGACCGTGCGCCTCGAGGGTCTGCCCGTGGTCGTGTTCCGGGCGGTCCCGGAGCCCGGCGTGAACCGCTACGTCCGGGACGCCGTGGTGGGAGGCGGCCTGGCGCCCCGGGCCAACCGCCGAACCGAGGTGGCGGTGGCGGTGGGGGGGGGCGACGGGGACACGGCCCAGGTGCCCGTTCGACTCGTCCTGGCGGAACAGCTCCGGGGTGCCGCCTCCGCCGCGCCGGGTGGGACGGCGGTGCTGCCGGTGGGTCCCTTCCCCCAGGGTCGGCTGGAGGGGTACGCCGAGACCGATCCGGACGATCTACGGGCCGACGACCGCCTCTGGCTCACCGTGGCGGTGGCCCCGCCTCCGTCGGTCGCGGTGCTCGGGAGTCCCGGCCCCTTCCTGCAGGAGGCTTTGGCGGTCCTGGAGGAGGGCGACCGGATCCGTCGCTCGGACCTGGCGACCGCGGACCGGGTCCTGGCCGTCTGGGGAGAGGGCCTCGAGCGGATCACGCCGGGTCAGCGCGCCATCGTGGTGCCGGGGGCCGACGCGGCCCTGGGAACGGCGCTGGCCCGCCGCCTGCGGGAGCTCGACGTCCCCCTGACGGTGGAGCCCGGCACCGGGGAGGAAACCGTCCTCGGCGAGGACCGGACGGGCGTGGGCATGGGGGAGGTGACCGTCCGGAAGGTGCGACGACTGGTGCCGGGGGAGGCGTCCGGGGCCCAGAGCTGGATCACCCTGGAGGACGGGAGCCCCTGGCTCGTGGAGCTCCCGAGCCGGGTGGGTCCGGTCCTGGTGCTGGGAAGCCGCCTCGACCCCAGCGAGACCTCCCTCCCGTTGGAGGCGGCCATGGTCCCCCTCCTGGAGTGGCTCCTGGCGGGATCGGGCTCCGGTACGGCCGCACGTCGCATCGAGGCGGGCACGCCCCTCTCCCTCCCGGTCTCCGCAACCCACGTGGAGACGCCCTCCGGGACCCGGACCCCGGCCGACGGCACGCACGAGTTCAGGGCCACCCGTGACCCGGGGATCTACACGGTCCTCCAGGGTCAGGAGGTCCTGGATCGAATCCCCGTCAACACGCCCCTGGCCGAGTCCCTCCTCGCCCCCGCCACCCGGGACGAGCTGGAGGCCGTCCTGGCGACGGGCGACGCCGTCTTCGCCGGCTCCGCCCAGGCGTGGCGCAACCGGGTCTTCACCCGTCGGCGCGGACGCGAGGTGTGGCCCTTCCTCCTCGCCGCCGCCCTGGTGCTGCTCCTGCTGGAGACCTGGGTGGCGTCCTCCGGGGGCTCGACGCGCCGGAGCGTCCCCCCCTCCCCCACCGGTCCAGGTCGTGTCCCGGTCGCATAACGCGATCCTGGACGCCGTCGAGAGCTGCCCGGGATTCCGGGCCCTCCTGGGAGGGATTCCGGCTCCCGGAACGGCGTTCCGGCTCACAGGGGTGGTGGGCTCCGCCGGGGCGGCCACCCTCGCGGCCCTGCACCGCCGTCTGCCGGACCGGATCCTGGTGGCGGTCCTGCCGGATCCGAACCAGGCGCAGGCCGTGGAAGCCGACCTGGACACCCTCCTCGGCGAAGGCGTCAGCCATCTCTTCCCGCAGCGGGAGAGCCTTCCCTACGAGTCCGACGAGCCCCACGTGGAGATCGGGGGGCTCCGGGTCGAGGCCGTGGAGGC
Organism: Longimicrobiales bacterium; assembly: GCA_035464715.1. Lineage (GTDB taxonomy): Bacteria > Gemmatimonadota > Gemmatimonadetes > Longimicrobiales > Gaopeijiaceae > Gaopeijia. The sequence continues at coordinate 26,072 of DATHRY010000291.1, read as the reverse complement.
GGTCTTCTCCGGGGAGGGACGGATCCTCGTGACCACGGTCCGGGCGCTGCAGGAGCGGGTGCCCCTGCCCGCCCACCTGGCGGACCTGCGGCTCACCCTGAGGGTGGGGGACACCCTGCCCTTCTCCACGTTGGTGGAGATCCTGGAGGAGCGTGGCTTCGAGCGGGTTCCCGTGGTGGAGCAGGTGGGCCAGTTCGCGGTGCGGGGTGGGATCCTGGACGTGTTCTCCTTCGGGTCCCCGGAGCCCCTGCGGGTGGAGTTCTGGGGCGACGAGATCGAGTCCCTCCGGACCTTCGATATCCTGGACCAGCGTTCCAGCGGCACCCTGGAGGAGGCCCACGTCCTGCCGGTGGATTTCTCCGCCGAGGAGGCCGCCGGGGCCGAGGCCCGCTCCCTCCTGGAGCTCCTCCCCCGGGACGCCCTCCTGATGGACCTGGGACGGGAGTCCTGGGCGGGGATCCTGGACCGGGCCTGGGAGCACGCCCGCCGGGTCCACGACGAGCTGCGGGACTCGGGGATGCGGGAGCTGCACCCGCCGGAGGAGCTCTTCCTTCCCCCGGAGGAGGCCGTGGCCGCGCTGCGGGCGTTCCCCCGCATCCAGTGCCTCTCCGACGATCCGGCGGCCGACGCCTCCCTGGGAAGCGAGCCCCCGCCGGCGGTGGAGCGGGACATGGAGACGCTGCAGGCGCTCCTGCGCGAGGGCGCGGCCCGGGGCGAGCGCACCCTTCTGCTGTGCGACAACGAGGGGCAGGCCGACCGCCTCGAGGAGCTCCTGGGAGGGCCCCGCAGGGACCGGCTCCCGGAGGGCGCCACGGTGGCCATCGGCTCCCTGGAGCACGGCTTCGTCCTGCCCCGGGCGACCCCGCCGCTGCGGCTCCTCACCGACCACGAGATCTTCCGTCGATCCCGCCGCATCCGCCGGACGCGGCGCTTCCGGGGGTCGGTGTCGCTGGAGTCCCTCTCCCAGCTGACCCCGGGCGACTACGTGGTCCACCTGGATCACGGAGTGGGCCAGTTCAAGGGCATGGAGAAGCTCGAGATCGCCGGTCAGGAGATCGAGTCCCTGGCCATCGAGTACGCCGGTGGAGAGATCCTCCGGGTCCCGGTCTACCGCCTCGACCTGGTGGAACGCTGGGTGGGGCCCGACGACACCTCCACCCCGCCCCACGTCCACAAGATCGGGGGCAAGCGCTGGAAGACGGCCCGGAAGAAGACCGAGGAGGCCATCCGCCAGATGACAGCGGAGCTCCTGGAGCTCTACGCCCGCCGGGAGACGGCGGAGGGGTTCGCCCACGAGGCCGACGGCCGCTGGCAGACGGAGATGGAGGCGTCGTTCCTGTACGAGGACACCCCGGATCAGCGCACGGCCACCCAGGACGTGAAGAAGGACATGGAGTCCCCGAGGCCCATGGACCGCCTGATCTGCGGTGACGTGGGCTACGGCAAGACCGAGGTGGCCATCCGGGCCGCGTTCAAGGCGGTCCAGAGCGGGAAGCAGGTCGCCGTGCTGGCGCCCACCACCATCCTGGCGGAGCAGCACCGGCACACCTTCGAGGAGCGGCTGGCGGACTACCCCGTCACCATCGGTGCGCTGAGCCGCTTCCGCACCGCCGGCGAGGAGCGGGACCTCCTGGCCCGGTTGGCGGGAGGAGAGCTGGACATCGTCATCGGTACGCACCGCCTCCTCTCGGAGGACGTGCTCTTCCACGATCTGGGCCTCCTCGTGGTGGACGAGGAGCAGCGCTTCGGCGTCAAGCACAAGGAGCGGCTCAAGAAGCTCCGCTCCTCGGTGGACGTGCTGACCCTGTCGGCCACGCCCATCCCCCGCACGCTGTACCTGTCCCTGTCCCGGGTACGGGACCTGACGGTGATCCGCACGGCGCCACGGGACCGGATGCCGATCATCACCAACGTCATCCCCTGGAGCGACGGGCTGGTCAGCGAGGCGATCCACCGGGAGTTGGACCGGGGCGGTCAGAGCTTCGTCCTCCACAACCGGGTGGAGACCATCCACACCACGGCGGAGCGTGTCCGGACGCTGGTCCCCGACGCCCGCCTCGGGGTGGCCCACGGTCAGATGAATCCCGGGGAGCTGGACGACGTCATGACCGCCTTCGTGGACGGCGAGATCGACGTCCTGGTGGCCACCAGCATCATCGAGAACGGCCTCGACGTCCCCAACGCCAACACCCTGATCGTGGACCGGGCCGACACCTTCGGCCTCTCCCAGCTCTACCAGATCCGGGGCCGTGTGGGGCGCTCCGACCGGCGGGCTTACTGCTACCTGGTGATCCCTGAGCGGGTCACCGAGGACGCCCGCAAGCGGCTCCGGGTCCTGGAGCACTACACCGAGCTGGGCAGCGGGTACGCGGTGGCCATGCGGGACCTGGAGCTCCGGGGGGCCGGGAACCTCCTGGGAGCCGACCAGTCGGGCTTCGCCCACCAGGTGGGCATCGACGCCTACCTCCGGCTCCTCGAAAAGACCGTCGAGCGCCTGAAGCGGGAGGGGGACGACCCCGACGCGGAATGGCCCGACCCCGAGGTCTCCCTGGCGGGCTCGGCGTACCTGCCCGACGAGTATGTTCCCGACGCGGGCCAGAAATTGCATCTTTATCGGCGTCTGTCGAAGCTCCGGCAGCGTGCCGAGGTGGACGAGCTTCGCGAGGAGCTGGCCGACCGGTTCGGGCCCCTCCCGGAGGAGGTGGTCCGGTTGTTGGATGCCGCGGCCCTCAGGCTCCTGGGTAAGGGGCTGGGGCTGGAGCGGATCCTGGTCAGGGGCCGGACGGCGCGGCTCAACTTCCGGGAGGGGGTGAATCCCCGCCTCCAGGCGCTTCAGGGCCCCCTGGCGGACCACCAGCTGGAGCTGGACGTCCGCCGGATGATGCCGTTCTCGTTGGCGATCCGGCAGATCGGCCCGGAGCCGTTGACGGCAACCCTCATCGAAGTGCTCACGGTCCTAGAAGACCGTTGAGGAAGGAACACGAAGGAGTGACGGGAGGCGGATGTGTCGGGAAGGATGACGTGCGGCCAGAGGCCGCCGAACCAGGAGCAGGACCCCTTTTGAACCGAACCTTGCGCATTCTCGTCGTCGTCGCCGCCCTGTCCCTCCAGGCCTGCGAGCCCCGGAGCAACGAATCGCTGGTCGCCCGGGCCGGGGACCACGAGTTCAGCGTCGCCGAGGCTGTGGAGCTCCTCGGTCCCCGCCGGGACCTCCCGAACCAGCCGGGCGTGGTCCGGACCCTGGCGGAGCTCTGGATCGAATACACCCTCCTGGCCGACGCCACCCTCTCCGACACGACCTACGCAGGTGTCGAGGTGGGGGTCCTCGTGGACGAGCAGGTGGCGTCGGAGATGGTCTTCGCCCTGCGGGACTCGGTGATCCGCCCCGACACCGCCCTCTCCGACGATGAGCTGCAGGACCTCTTCGCCCGGCAGGGCCCCGACGTGAGGGTCCGGGCCCGGCACATCCTCCTGGGCTTCCCGGACCAGGCCACCGCCGCCCAGCGGGACAGCGTCCGGGCCCAGATGAACGGGATCCTGGCGCAGATCCGGTCCGGGGCCTCATTCGAGGAGATGGCCCGGACCTGGTCCCAGGACGTGGGGAGCGGCGCCCAGGGCGGCGACCTGGGCACCTTCGGGAGGGGCGAGATGGTGCTGCCCTTCGAGGAGGCGGCCTTCGCCCTGGAGCCCGGGGAGGTCAGCGGGGTCGTCGAAACCCCGTTCGGGCTCCACATCATCCGGGTGGACGAGCGGGAGGTCCCGACCTTCGAGGGCGAGCGGGACCGGTTCCGGTCCCAGGTCCAGATCTCCCGTCTCGCCGAGGCCGAGTCGGTCTACGTCGCCGGGATGGAGGCCGAGGCGGAGCCGGAGGTCCAGGAAGGCGCGGCCGGCCTGGTGAAGGAGTTGGCCCGGAACCCCTGGACGCGTCTGACGCGGCGGGCGGCGAACCGGGACCTGGTCCGATACCGGGGCGGGTCCGTGACGGTGGGGGAGGTCCAGCGCTTCCTCCAGTCCCGACCGAACAACTACCGCAGCCAGGTCGCCGGCGCCCGGGACGGGGCCCTGGAGGATAACCTCCTGCTGCCCCTCGCCCAGCGGGAGCTGTTCGTCGAGGCGGCCCGGGAGGCGGGCTACGATCCGGGGCAGGCCCACCGGGACTCCCTCGCCACCCAGGCCCGGGGGGGCATCGAGCAGGCCGCCCGCGCCGTCGGCGTGTGGGGGCTCACGGTTCCCGAAGACATGACCCGGGAGGAGGCGGTGGATCGGGTGGTTACCCGGATCCTCGAGGAGATCCTCGACGAGACCCGTGAGGTGGTCCCCCTCGGACCCGTGGGCTTCGCCCTCCGGCGGTCCAGCGCGAGCGAAGTCTTCGAGTCGGGGATCCAGGCGGCGGTTCGCCGGACTGAGACGATCCGGGGTACGGTCCCTCCCTACACGCCCCCCGCAGCGCCCGACACCTCCGGGGCGGACACGCCATGACGCCCGGAACCTCCGTCCGTCCGGTCGGTTACGAACACGTCGGGCCGCCCGTGCGGCGGTCCGGCTTCCCCCATCCCGCCGGTTCCATGCGTTCAATCCGTCGCGCCGCAGCGGCGCTGCTCCTGGGCAGTGCTTTCCTGGGCTCCCCGGTCTCGGCTCAGACCCCGGGCCAGGCGGCCTTCTACCCCGGCGAGCCCCCGGACCTGATCGACCGGGTCGTGGCCGTCGTGGGGGACTCGGTGATCTTCCTCAGCGAAGTGGTGGACGAGGTCCAGATCCTCATCGCCCAGCAGGCGGTGGAGCCGCCCCGCACCGACGCCGGCATGCGCACCCTCATGGAGGACGCGCTCGAGTCGCTGGTGAACGTGGAGCTGGTCCTGCAGGCGGCGGCGAAGGATTCCACGCTCCTCCCCGACGAGGCGGCCATCACCGAGCAGGTGGACGGCGCCGTGGCGCAGATCCAGGAGCAGTTCCCGACTCAGGAGGCTTTCCGGGACGCCCTGGCCGAGGGCGGGCTCACCCCCAACCTCTACCGGGAGCAGCTCCGCACCCGCATCCGACGGAGCCAGGTCCAGCAGCTCTTCCTGGCCCGCCGCCTTCCGAGCGTCCCCGCGGTGGCGGTGACCGAGGAGGAGATGCGGGAGCTCTTCGACCAGCAGAGCGGACAGCTGCAGCAGCGGCCGGAGGAGCTCACCCTGGAGCAGATCCTCCTCAGGCCCACCGCCTCCCCCGAGGCCTGGGCGGCCGCCGAGGCCGAGGCGGACTCCCTGCGGACCGCGATCCTCGCGGGCGCCGACTTCGCCGACGTGGCCCGGGAGAACTCGGACGACGTCGGGAGCGCGGCGAACGGTGGCGACCTCGACTGGTTCCGGCGGGGGATGATGGTCCGGGAGTTCGAGGAGGTGGCCTTCGGGCTGCCCGACGGCCAGGTCAGCTTTCCGGTGCGGACCGGATACGGGTGGCACGTCATCAAGGTCGAGCGGTCCCGGCCCGGCGAAGTGAAGGCCCGGCACATCCTCATCATTCCCGAGGCCGGTGCCGACGACGTGACGAGGACCGAGGCGCTGGCGGACAGCCTCGCCGCCCTGGTCCGTTCCGGTGAGGCCGTGGAGCCCCTTCACGACGAGTTCGGCGAGTCCGACCAGCCCTCCAGCTTCCGGATCCCCCGGAACCAGATGTCCTCGGAGCTGCCCCCCGGGTACGGGGAGGCCCTGGCGACCGCCGCCGAGGGCGACGTGATCGGGCCGTTCCGGGCCCAGCTCGGCGCCCAGGAGCACCTGGTGATCGTCCGGGTCGCCGACGTGCGGGAGGCCGGGGACTTCACCTTCGAGGACTTCCGGGACCAGATCCGGGCGACGCTTCAGCAGCGCAAGCGGGTGGAGCGGCTCTGGGAGCAACTCCGGTCCGGGACCCACGTCGAGATCCGCTTCTGACATGACGGTCCGGCTGGCCGTGACCTTGGGCGACCCCCGGGGCATCGGTCCCGAGGTGGTGGCCAAGGCGGCGGAGGAGCTCCGGCGCCAGGGCGACGACGTCGAGCTCCGATTCCTGGGCGCCGATGCGCGGGACGTCTTCCCCTTCCCCATCGAGGGCGACGGGTTCGACGGGTCGCTGGCATCCGCGGGGACGGTGAGCGGATCCGCCGTGGAACGGGCGGTCGCGCTCGCCCTGACCGGCCAGGTGGACGGGGTGGTCACCGGCCCGATCCACAAGCCGGCCCTCCGCGCCGCCGGCTACGTCGAGCCCGGACACACCGAGCTCCTCCAGCGTCTCTGCGAGGCACCGGTGGTGGGGATGCTCATGGCCGCCGAGCGGACCCGTCTCGGCGGGAGCCTCCGGGTCCTGCTGGCCACCACCCACATCGCCCTGGCGGACGTGCCCGCCGCCCTGACCCGTGAGCTGCTCGTGAGCCAGACACGACTCCTGGACCGGGAGCTCCGGACCGGATGGGGTCTCCCTCGGCCCCGGATCGCTCTATGCGCGATGAATCCCCACGCGTCCGACGGCGGGCTGTTCGGAGACCAGGAGGCCCGGATCATGACGCCCGCGGTGGAGGCGCTGTCGGCCGAAGGCCTGGCCGTGGAGGGTCCGCTGCCGGCGGACACCGTCTTCTCCCGTGCCCTGGCCGGAGGGTTCGACGCGGTCGTGGCCCCCTATCACGACGTCGGCATGGCGGCCTTCAAGACCGTCTCCTTCGGGGCCGGCGTGAACGTCACCCTGGGCCTCCCCTTCCCGCGCACCTCCCCGGATCACGGGACCGCCTTCGACCTCGCCGGCCTGGATCGGGCCGACCCCCGCTCCACCGTGGAGGCGCTCCGGTTGGCGGCCCGTCTGGCCCGGACCCGCCAGGGGGCACGCCGGCTTTGACACCCCCCCGCGCGGTTCCTACAGTATTCGCGGTTTCTTCGGCCCCCCCACCGATACCGACGTGATCCAGCTGACCCGGGTCTACAAGGAGTTCCCTCGCCGTGGAGCGGTCCTCCAGGACGTGTCCTTCCGGGTGGAGAAGGGGGAGTTCGTCTTCCTCACCGGGCATTCGGGGTCGGGAAAGACCACGACGCTCCGGATGATCCACATGATGGAGAAGCCCACCTCGGGCGAGGTCCGGGTGAGCGGGTTCTCCAGCGAGCGGGTCACCGCCCGGGAGGTGTGGAAGGTGCGCCGGCGGGTGGGCTACGTCTTCCAGGACTTCCGCCTCCTGCCGGGCCGGACGGCGCTGGAGAACGTGGCCTTCGCCCTGGAGGTCACCGGGACCCCGGCCAAGGCGATCACGTCCAAGGCCCAGCGCATCCTCTCCCAGGTGGGGCTGGCCCCCAAGGCCGGAGCCCTGGTCGGCGAGCTCTCCGGAGGGGAGCAGCAGCGGGTGTCGGTGGCCCGGGCCCTGGCGAACGAGCCGGTGGTCCTCCTGGCCGACGAGCCCACGGGGAATCTCGACGAACGGGCGAGCCGCGGGATCATGGAGCTCTTCGTGGAGCTCAACGCCATGGGGATGGCCGTGCTGATGGCCACCCACGACCTGGACCTCATCCGGATCCACTCGTCCTTCCGGGTGCTGGAGCTCGACCAGGGGCAGCTCGTGCTGGACTCCGCCGCCGCTTCGGGGCCCATCGAGCCCAGCCCCTGGGAGGTCGGATGACCTACGCCATCCGGGAGGCGCTCGCCGCGTTCCGCCGGGCCCCGGTCCTCACCGGTCTGGCCTCGGCCATGGTGGGGTTGGCGTTGTTCGTGGTGGGCCTGTTCGGGCTCGTGGCGGCGAACCTGCGCTCCGCCGTCGGCATGATGGAGGAGCGGGTCGAGATCGTCGCCTACCTCCGAGACGACGTGCGGAGCGACGAGATCGAGCTCGCCGTGACGGAGCTCCGGGAGCAGGCCGACGTCCAGGGCGTGGAGTACGTGAGCAAGCAGGTGGCCCTGGAGCGGGCCCGGGAGGAGCTTCCGGCGTTCCAGGAGGTCTTCTCGGGGCTGGCGGTGAACCCCCTCCCCGCGTCGCTGGAGATCCTTCTCCTGGAGGGCTCCCGAACCGAGGAAGCGGTGGTCCGGGTGGCCGGCATGGCCGAAGCCTTTCCTTTCGTCGAAGAGGTGGACTACGGCCGGGAGTGGGTCGAGCAGCTCTTCGCGCTCCGTCGCGCGGCGGCGGTCACGGCCATGATCCTGGGCCTCGCCTTCGGCCTGGTGGCGGCCCTGATCATCGGCACGGCGCTGCGGATCGCCATCTTCGCCCGGAAGGACGAGATCTACATCATGCGGCTGGTGGGCGCCCGGGACGCCTTCATCCGCCGCCCCTTCCTCCTGGAGGGAGGGATGGCGGGCCTCCTGGGGGGCTTCGTGGCCCTGGGCCTCACCTGGGCCACCCACCAGGCCGTCTCCAACCTCCTCTTCCCCGTGGACTGGATCCCCACCTCGTGGATCGCCGCCGGGATCGTCGCTGGCATGCTCTTCGGGATCGTGAGCAGCAGCCTGGCGGTGCGCCGGCACCTCCGGGAGGTGGTGTGACGGGGCGGCGGGCCGGGGAGTGCGCCGACCGCGGGGAATCCCGGCGGGTCGCATCGGAGTGTGCCGGCGGCACGGGATCCCGGCGCCTCGGAACGGAGGGCTGGGCCGACCGGGGGTCGCGGCGCCGGATGCTCGGGGCGATCCCGGCCATGCTTCTCCTGGCCGCCGTCGCCCGGCCGGCCGCGGCCCAGGAGCCACCCACGCTGGCCCAGCAGATCCGGGAGAGCCAGGAGCGCCTCGAACAGATCCGGGCCGAGCGGTCCCGCCTCCAGACCGAGATGCTCAATACCCGGGTGCTGGTGGAGGACGTCTCCGCCGAGCTCCGGAACATCGAGCGGCGGCTCAGCGCGTCCCGGGGCATCCTGGCGGAGCTGGACCTCCAGGCCGAGGCCACCACCCTCCGCGTGGAGGAGAACTCCCGGGAGCTCCTCATGACCCGTGAGCAGCTCCGGGAGAGCGAGGCGGTGCTCAATCGCCGGCTCCGGGATATCTACAAGCTCGGGCCGCTCCACACCGCCCGGGTGCTCCTGGCCGCCGAATCCTTCACCGACCTGCTGACCCGCTACCGCTACCTGCGGCTCATGGCCAGCTACGATCGCGGGCTGGTGATCCGGGTCGGAGAGCTCGAGCAGGCGCTGGCGCTCCAGAACCAGGACCTGCAACGGAGCCTTCAGGAGCTGGGAGCCCTCCGGGAGACGAAGCTGGGCGAGGTGGTGGAGCTGCGGTCCGTGGAACAGGACCGCCAGGCCACCCTGAGCCGCTTCCGGGCCACCGAGCGGCAGACCCAGTCCCGGCTGGAGGAGATCGAGGTGGATCTCAACCGCCTCACGGATCTGGTCGACGAGCTCGAGACCCGTCGGATCGAGGAGGAGCGGAGTCGGGCCGCCGGACCGAACCGACTGGCGGCGGGCGATGCGGGCACGCTCGACTGGCCCGTCGAGGGCGATCTGATCTACACCTTCGGCCGACAGCAGCAGCCCAACGGCACGGTGCTCCGGTGGAACGGCGTCGGGATCCGGGCCGCCCCCGGCTCACCGGTCCGGGCCGTCCGCTCGGGGAGGGTCGTGCTGGCGGGTCCCTTCGAGGGCTACGGTCCCACGGTCATCCTCAGCCACGGGAGCGGCTTCTACACCCTCTACCTCTACCTGGAGGACATCGGGGTGGTGGAAGGCCGGGACGTGGAAGCGGGACAGGTGGTGGGCACCGTGGGAGGCTCGGGGACCCCCGAGGGTCCCCACATCGAGTTCCAGATCCGCGCCCCGTCGGAAGGCGGGTCCCCCCAGGCCCAGGACCCCCTCGCCTGGCTCCGCCCCCGGGGCGGGGACTGAGCCCGTGCTCCATCCCCTCGTGGGCCACGCGGAGGCACGCCGGGCCCTGACCCGGGCCCACGCCGCGGGCACGCTCCCGGCGACGCTCCGGGTGATGGGGCCCCGGGGCATCGGCAAGCAGCGCTTCGCCCTCTGGCTCGCTCAGCTCGTCCTGTGCGAGGCCCCCGGACCCGAGGGGCCCTGTGGGACATGTCGACACTGCCGGCGCGTGCTCAAGCTCGAGCATCCGGACCTCCACTGGTACATGCCCCTGGCCCGCCCCAAAGGCGTCTCCCGGGAGAAGCTCCAGGAGGCCCTGGAAGCCGCCCGCCTGGACCGCCTGGCCGAGCTCCGGGAAGAGCCCCTCCGAACGTCCTGGGACGGGGAGCCCACGGCGATCTACCTCGCCGCGGCCCGCAGCCTGAGAAAGCGGTCCCAGAGCCCCGCCGCCGAGGGCCGGGAGCAGGTCTTCCTGATCGGGGACGCGGAAGCCCTCGTGCCCCAGGCCTCCAGCCCCGAAGCGGCCAACGCCCTCCTGAAGCTCCTGGAGGAACCGCCGCCGGCCAGTCGGTTCATCCTCACCTCGTCGGAGCCGGGGCGGCTGCTGGACACCATCCGGTCCCGGACCATCCCCCTCCACCTCGCCCCCACGGATCCGGAGGAGGCGCTGGCCTTCCTGGTGGAGCGGGGCTACCCCCGTGAGGAGACCCGGGCTGCGCTGGCCCTGTCCGGCGGGAGCATCGGGATGGCCCTGGGTTACCTCCCGGACGAAGCCGGGGACATGGGCCCCCTGGAGGAGCTCCGACGGAAGGCCTTCGACATCCTGCGGGCGGGCCTGTCCCCGCACTCCGGGGATGCCTGCGCCGTGGCCCTGGCCTACGGTCCTTCCGGGGCCCGCGCGCTGATCCCCCTCCTGGACGCCCTCGAGGTCTGGCTCCGGGACCTCGCCGCCGTCGCCGCCGGGGCGCCGGGGAAGGTGGTTAACCGGGACAGTGCGTCGTGGCTGGGCAGGCGGATCCAGGACCTGGGCCTGCACCCCGCCGCCATCGCCGACGCCCTGCCCGAAGTGGAGACCGCCCGGGGGGAGGCCCGGGGCAACGTCAATCCGCAGCTCGTGGTGGCGGGCCTGGCCTCCCGGCTCCGGACCGCCCTTCTCTCGCCCCTGGTGACCACATGACCGACGCACCGCGCCCCACCCACCTCGACGCCGAGGGTGCGGCCCGCATGGTGGACGTCACCGGCAAGGACGAGACCCTTCGGCGGGCCACGGCCGAGGGTGCCCTGCGCATGGCCCCGGAGACGCTGACCGCACTGGTGGAGGGACGCACGCCCAAGGGGGAGGCCCTGTCGGTGGCCCGGATCGCGGGCATCCAGGCCGGAAAGCGCACGGATCAGCTTATCCCCCTCTGCCACGCGCTCCCCGGCGCCTCGGTCACCGTGGCGCTGGAGCCCGACGAGACCCTCCCGGGAATCCGCGTCCGGGCCGAAGCGCGCTACCGTGGGCGGACCGGCGTGGAGATGGAAGCCCTGACCGCCGCCTCCGTGGCGCTACTCACCCTCTACGACATGTGCAAGGCGCTGGACCGGGGCATGGTCCTGGACGGCATCCGACTCGTGCACAAGGAGGGCGGCCGCTCGGGCACCTGGTCCGCGGACGACGTCACCACCCCGGAACCCGACGAACCCGGCGGGCGGTGACCCCGCCTCCGTGACGTCACCGGCCCCCGGGGCGCGGCGACGCCTCCGTCCCGTCCCGGTCAGCTCCCCCGGGGCACCAGGGGCACCAGGAGGACGGTCCCGATCTGCAACCGCTCCGGCCGCACCCGGGGGTTTGCCTCCTCCAGCTCTCCCGGTCGGACCCCGTAGCGGCGGGCGATCTCCCACATGGTCTCGCCCGCGCGCACGACGTGCTCGGTGACCGTCACCCGTTCGTGCGGGGGGATCAGCGCGTAGGCCTCGTCGAAGGACGCCGCCAGGCCCGGTGGGATCCGGAGCGAGGTCGCCCGGCCCCGGGGCGTGACCCCTCGGACGAGCTGGGGATTGAGGTCCCGGATCTCGTCCTCGGTGACACCTGCCGCCTGGGCGATCACGTCCAGCGTGGTGGCGTCGGGCACCGTGACCTCGTCGAAGGCCAGGACGGGCTCGGGGGGGTCGGAAACGACCCCGTACCGCTCCGGCGCCTGGGCCAGCGCCGCAGCGGCCAGGAACTTCGGAATGAACTCCCGCGTCTCCCTGGGAAGGTGGGGGCGGATCACCAGGAAGAGGGAGTCGCTGAGAGGCGACAGGGGCGCGTGGCGCCGGATCAGGCGACTCACCCGGGTCGGCCCGCCGTTGTACGCCGCCAGGGCCAGGAACCACGAGCCGAAGCGCTGCTCCAGGGCCACGAGGTATTCGATGGCGGCCGGGGTCGCCCGCACGGGGTCCAGGCGCTCGTCCACGATCCGATCCACCTGCATCCCGAAGCTCCGGGCCACCGGCGCCATGAACTGCCACATTCCGGCCGCCGACACGTGGCTGACGGCCCAGGGCGAATAGCCGCTCTCCACGATGGGCAGATACCGGAGCGACGACGGCGCGTCCATCGACTCCAGGACGGAGTCCACCATGGGCGAGTACCGGCTCATCCGGCTCAGGTAGGCCGCGAACCAGTCGGACTCCCGGACCGCGTACCGCTCGATCCACTGCCCCGTCTCCTCCTGGAGCTCCGGATGACGAGCCATGGGGGAGGCCAGGATGGGATCCGTCGGGCCGGCCTCCGGCACCTCGGGAAGGGTCCAGTCCTCCGGCCAGGCCGACGGGGTCTCCCCGGCCACCGGCGCCGACACGTCCACGGGCGCCGGAGCCGGCGGGACCTCGGGGCCGGCCATGGAGCACGCGCCCGCAGCCAGCACCGCGAACGAAGCGCCGAGCCAGCCCGGGAGTCGCCGGCTCATGCGGGAACGAGGACCGCGTCCACGGCCGTCAGGAGGCGATCCACGTTGGCCTCGGTGGCTCCGGACCCCATGAGCCCGATCCGCCAGAGCTTCCCGGCGGCAGCGCCGAGCCCACCGCCGACCTCGATGTCGTGGTCTTCCAGCAGCCGTCGCCGCAGCGGGCCCTCCTCCAGCCCTTCCGGAAGGAGGGCGGAGGTGAGCTGGGGGAGTCGGTGTCCCTCCTGGGCGAACAACCGGAATCCGCGTTCGACCAGGGCCTCCTTCAACCGGTCCCCCACCCGTGCGTGCCGCGCATACCGGACCTCGAGACCCTCCTCACGGACGATCTCCAGGCCCTCGTGCAGGGCGTACATCATGTTGATCGGCGCCGTGTGGTGGTAGCGGCGCGTGGCCCCTTCCGCGACGTACTCCGCCAGCAGGGCGGCATCGAGGTACCAGCTCCGGGGCGGCGCGGACCGGCTCCGGAGCCGCCCGACGGCCTTGTCGGAGAAGGTGATGGGGCCGAGCCCGGGAGGCACCCCCAGGCACTTCTGCGTCCCGGAGTAGCAGACGTCGATGCCCACCCGGTCCACCTCCACCGGCGTGCCGCCCAGGGCCGTCACGGCGTCCACGACCAGGAGGGTCTCGGTCCCGGCGACCATGGCCCCGATCTCCTCCAGCGGCTGCCAGACGCCGGTGGAGGTCTCCGCCAGCACCACCGCCACCAGGCGGGCTTCGGGGTGCGCTTTCAGGGCGGCGCGCACGTCCTCGGGGTCCACGATGCGCCCCCACTCCGCCTCGACGGCGACCACGTCGGCGCCACACCTCCGGGCCATCTCGGCCAGGCGGCCTCCGAAGACGCCGTTGACGCCGATCACCGCGGTATCGCCGGGCTCCAGGAGGTTGACCATGGCGGCCTCCTGGGCCGCCGAGCCCGTTCCGGACACCGGGAAGGTCAGGGCGTTCTCCGTGCCGAAGACGGTCCGGAGCCCGGCGTTGACCTCGTCCATGACGGAGAGGAACTGAGGGTCCAGGTGCCCCACCGTCGGCCGGGAGAGCGCCTCCAGGATCCGGGGATCGACAGGAGAAGGACCGGGACCGAGGAGCAGGCGGGGGGTGAGGTCGGCAGGACGCAACGTCGGCCTCTGACTCGGAGAGCGTCAGGGTGATCTAAACGGACGTTTACAACGTCGGCCCGACTCCGGGGCGGCGCAATGCCGACGAGGGGTCCACCGACCCCGACGGCCCGCCCCACCCTCCCTCAGAGGTGGTAGTTCGGTGCTTCCCGGGTGATCGTGACGTCGTGGGGGTGCGACTCCCGGAGCCCGCCGGTGGTCACCCGGATGAAGGACGCACGACCCCGGAGCTGCTCCAGCGAACCGGCACCCACGTACCCCATGCCGCTCCGCAGCCCGCCCACGAGCTGATAGAGCGTGTCCGAGACCGGGCCCTTGTAGGGAACCCGCGCCTCGATCCCCTCGGGAACGAGCTTCCGCTTCTCCTGCCCCTCCTGGAAGTAGCGGTCCGCCGACCCCTCCTCCATGGCCGACAGGGAGCCCATCCCGCGGACCGTCTTGAAGCGGCGGCCCTCCAGGAGGAAGGCCTCGCCCGGCGACTCCTCGGTCCCGGCGAACATCGAGCCCATCATCACGGAGTGGGCCCCGGCCGCCAGGGCCTTGACGATGTCCCCCGAGTAGCGGACGCCCCCGTCGGCGATGACCGGCACGCCCCCGTCCACGCCGTCCACGGCGTCCATGATGGCGGTGAGCTGGGGAAGCCCGACCCCGGTGACCACCCGGGTGGTGCAGATCGACCCCGGACCGACCCCGACCTTCACCGCGTCCACACCCCGCTCCACCAGGGCCCGGGCCCCTTCCGCCGTCCCCACGTTGCCGGCGATCAGCTGGGCGTCCGGAAAGGCCTCCTTGGTCCGGGCCACCGCCTGGAGGACGCCCTCCGAATGCCCGTGGGCCGTGTCCACCACCAGAACGTCGGCACCGGCCTCGACGACGGCGCGGGCCCGGTCCAGGTCCGCCCGGGACGCTCCGATGGCCGCCCCGACCCGGAGGCGACCGTGCTCGTCCTTGCAGGCGTCCGGGTACTTGCGGCGCTTGAAGATGTCCTTGACGGTGATCAATCCCTTGAGCCGACCGTCGCCGTCCACCACCGGAAGCTTCTCGATGCGGTGGCGGTGGAGCACCCGCTCGGCCTCCTCGAGGGTCGTACCGGTGGGCACCGTCACCAGGTCCTGGCTGGTCATCACGTCCTGGATCGGCTGGTCCAGGTTCGTCTCGAACTGAAGGTCCCGGTTCGTCACGATCCCCACGAGCCGGTCTCCATCGGCGACGATGGGCACGCCGGAGATCGAGAACCTCGCCATGAGCGCGTGGGCCTCCCTCAGGGTCGCGTCGGGCCCCAGCGTGATGGGCCGTAGGATCATCCCGCTCTCCGACCGCTTCACCCGGTCCACCTCCTGGGCCTGCACCTCGAGCGTCATGTTCTTGTGGATGATCCCCATCCCTCCCTCACGGGCCATCTGGATCGCCATCCGGGACTCGGTGACGGTGTCCATGGCCGCCGAGACCAGGGGGAGGTTGATCACCACGTTCCGGGTCAGGAGGGACCTCACGTCCGTGTCCTTGGGATGGACCGTCGAGTGGCCCGGGACGAGGAGGACGTCGTCGAAGGTGAGCCCTTCCTTCAGGACGGTGGCACCACGGGGTCGGCGCTCGGGGGACATGGGGAAGCTCTCGGGTTCTCTGGGGGAGCTAAGCGACACGCCCGCCCCTCCGGCCCGGCCGTGGGGGCCGGCGGAGGGACGGGCGCTGTGTTCGTTCGCGGGTGCGGGACGCTACCATGGAAAAGGCTATCCGGGCCCCCCGGAGGGGTCAAGAGCCCGGGTCGCCGTCGCCCGGCCCGGCCGGATCCCGGGGGGGCTCCCGCGACCCGTCCCGGGAGCCGGGCCCCTCGACGGACCGGGGGACGTCGGCCTTTTCGCTCGACGGTCGCCGCGTCCTGGAGCCGCTTCCGCCGGAGCCGCTTCCGCCGGAGCCGCTCCCACCCGATCCCCGGGACGTCCGGGGCAGGTCCTTCCGGGGCGGTGGCTCACCGCTGAGCTCGCCCAGGATCTGCTTCCCGGCGGAGGAGACGTCCGCCAGGACCCTGTCCGCCGCGGCGATGAGCTGAAAGGCCTCCCGGAGCGTCGCGGGGTTCATGGCCTTGTTCCGCAGCTTGTCCTCGACGCCCTCCGCGAACTTCTGGAGGACCGTGGGCTCCACCCTGGCGTCCCGGGCGTACTTCGACTCCAGGAACTCCACGAAGTCCAGGACCTGATAGACCTGGACTTCCGGGAGGCTTTCGATCCGGCGGATCAGGCGCTGTCTGAGCACGTCGTGCATTCGTTCTCCTTACCGTCCTGGAACGCTCCAGGCTTGTGGCGGTTTCCTCCCGGATGCAGCTTCCACCGTCCGAGGGACGACCCCCGACTCCCCGCGATCCATGGCCTTCCTCCCCCTCCGTTCCGTACCCCTGCCGTCGGGCGCGGAACAGCGCAACCGCGAGTGGCTCGACGGCCTCGACCGGGCGCTGGACGATCCCGGGCTCGACAGGGACGCCTTCTGCCGCTCGGTCCTGGAGGAGATCTACGCGCCGCTCCTGCCGGTGTCGGACTCCCTGGTCGGCCGCATCCACCGGGACCAGCTCGACCCCCGGAATGTAACGCTCGAGCCCGAATACTACCGGGACATAGACCTCGAGCGATACCGGCGGGTCAAGCCGCTGATCTGGCTGTGGGAGATGTTCGACCGGAGTCCCCTGGGCGAGAACGTCGCGCTGGGGGTGCCGTTCCGCCGGATCCTGGCCCGCCGGATCTTCAGGAGCTGTGGCCGGAACTTCAAGGCGTTTCACCAGGTGAAGCTGAGCTTCGGCTACAACCTGGACGTGGGAGACGACGTGGTCGTGCACCGGCACGTGCTCCTGGACGATCGGGGGGGCATCACGCTGGGAAACGGGGTGAGCGTCTCGGACTTCGCCAACGTCTATTCCCACACCCACGATATCGTGGACGGGCGCATCGTCTTCACCCCGCCGACCATCCTCGGTGACCGCGTACGGGTGACCTACCATGCCACGATCCTCGCGGGCACCAACGTGGCCCCGGACAGCATGGTGGGCGCCATGTCGCTCCTGACCCGGGACACCGAGCCCCTGGGGGTCTACGTCGGCAGCCCGGCCAAGAGGATCCGGGAGAAGAACGAGGCTTCCGTGGCCAGGCGGCGCCTTCCCACCGGCGATCCCCTGCAGGACGAGGGCCCACCGACGCTGCCCCTCGGAGCCGACCCGCCGCCTCACCGCACCCCGTAGCTCTCCGCGGGGAACCCGCCTTCAGCCCCGCCGGCCGGTGGCCACCGTCAGAACGCGGGTCATGACCCAGAGGAAGGCCAGCGGCAGCACGATGGTCTGAAGGGCGAACACGACGAGCAGGTGCACGACCTGGTCCACGGCCAGGCCCACCCTCTCCCGCAACGCCTCCACGCGTTGGGTGACGTCGAACCGCTCCATGGCCCCCGAGAACCACCTGGACACCCGGGCCGCCAGCCCCGGATCGACCTCCTCCTCGTCGAGCTCCTCCAGGGCCCGGACGTCGGTGCTCGTCTCCTCGAGGGCCTGGACGGCCTCCTCCTGGCCGGGCTGCAGGTAGCGTTCGAAGAGCAGGGCCGTGCCCACGCCGTACAGCGGAACGGCGAAGCGGGCGATGAGGAGGAGGGTGGTTCCCCGGGAGATCACGGTGCGGACCGTGGGGGGGACCCGCTCCGGGAAGAGGGCGAGGCCCACCCGGGCCACCAGGAACACCAGGAGCAGGATCGTGAGGACGCTCCAGGCACTGGCCCGGAGGAGGAGGCTCTGCACCCCCAGGGAGGTGGCGCTGACCAGCATGAGCGACGAGAACTGCTCCACCAGATCGTCCAGGGGCTCCAGGACCTCCCCCGCGGAGATGGTGACGCCCACGCCCCCCGGCTCGACGGCGAACTCCGTTCCCTCGGCCAGGGAGACCGCCGCGTCCAGCGACCGTGCGGCGGCATACGTCACCAGCGCCTGCCGAAGGACCCGATCGGTGGCCGCCTGCGCCTCCCGGTCCAGGGGACCGCCGACGGCCGTCGCGCCGGCCAGGACCGCCACGACCAGGAGCCAGAGGCGGGGTTGCCGCCAGAGGGGGCGTGCAGGCGCCTGGGGCGCGCCTCCGGGGGTGGACGACGGGGCTGTGTTCATGGTCTCGACTCCACGAAGCGTCCCCGGATCACGCCGATGTGCGCGCGGAGGTGATAGACCAGGGGTGCATAGCTGTCGGGGACCCTGAGGCGCCTCACCCGTTGTTCCAGGGACTCCAGCTCGTCGGAGAGCCGGGCCCGGTGCTGGGCGTCGTCCGCCCCCGCCGCCTCCAACTCGATCAGGCGCAGCTCCCCGTACAGCCGGGTGATGCGCCGGCGGACCGCCCATCCGAACGCCGAGGGGAGGACCCGCAGGACGGGGTAGAGGATTCCCACGAGGGGCAGCGCGATGGCCAGGAGCTGCTTCACGAGCACGGCCATCCAGAAGGGCAGATAGCGCTGCAGGAACGGACGTCCCGAGCGATAGAACTGGTCCGCGCTGTCGCTCAGGGGGACGTTGAGCGCCTCCGGCCGGGGGAACCGGCCCACCGAGTGGAACATGTCCGGCACGCCGTGGACCGTCGTGGCGGCATCCAGGAGGAGGCTCTGGATCGCCGGGTGGAGGGACTCCCGGACGAAGAGCGCGCCGGTGAACGCCAGGATGGTGGCGTCCTGCGGGGGGCGCCGGCGGGCGAACGACCCCACCCCCGCCGGGACGACCAGCTTGGTCAGCCCCGGAAAGCGGGCCACGTACGCGTCCGCCTGCAGGAAATCGACGAGCTCCACGTCCTCGGACGCCAGCAGCTCCTGGATGACGGGGGTGCCGGCGGCCGAGGCGAAGAGGGCCAGGTCGATGTCCCCCCGCTGGAGCAGCTGCGCCGCGTCCTCCGGGGCGAGGTTCAACACCTCGTTGTCGGTGGCGGACACCTCCAGCAGCTCCATCAGGCGCAGCGCCGCCAGATGAGCCAGCCCGCCCGGGAGCCCCACGCCGATCCGTCGGCCCTGGAGCGCCGAAGGCACGGTGCCGTCCATCGCCTGGTTCGTGTAGAAGACCCAGACCGGTTCGAAGAACATGGCCCCGAGGGAGCGGATGGGGGCCTCGTCGTCCGGCGTGGCCAGGCCCATGGAGACGAACCCGACCTCCACGTCGTCGTCGGGGTCCAGGAGGCGCCGGAGGTTCTCTCCCGCGCCGGCGGACTCCCTCAGGACCAGCTCGATCCCCTGCTCGGCGAACAGCTCCCGGTAGCGCTCGGCGAACTCGTGGTAGGCGCTCCCAGGCGGCCCCGTGGAGATCACCACCGCGCGGGGCGGCGTCGGCTTCAGCACGGCGAAGGTCGCTGCGAGGGCGGCGGCCACCAGGACCGCGACCACCGCCGGGTACACCCAGCCCCGGATCGCCCGGCCCCCGCTCACGTCACCCCCGGGGGTCCAGCACGGGCGTCCCGCTCAATCCGAAAGCCGACATGGGCCCCGACGCCCTCGGGAGCGCCGGCCTCTCCGCCACGGCCCCCGCACCGACATCACGCGTCTCCTTCGTCGTACCGCCGCTTCAGCGCCTCCACCACGGCGGGGTCCGCGAGCGTGGTCGTATCGCCCACGGCCCGGCCTTCCGCGATGTCCTTGAGGAGGCGACGCATGATCTTGCCCGAGCGGGTCTTGGGGAGGTCCGCGGTGAAGAGGATGACCTCCGGCCGGGCGATGGCGCCGATCTTCTCCACCACGTGGGCCTTCAGCTCGTCCGCCAGCCCCGATCCCGTGTCGATCCCCTCCTTGACCGTCACGAAGGCGGCGATGGACTGCCCCTTGAGGTCGTGGTGCTTCCCGACCACCGCGGCCTCGGCGACCCGGTCGTCGTCCACCAGGGCGCTCTCCACCTCCATGGTGCCGATCCGGTGCCCCGCCACGTTGAGCACGTCGTCCACCCGGCCGAGGATCCAGATGTTGCCGTCCTCGTCCCGCTTCGCCCCGTCCCCGGGGAAGTAGATGCCGTCCCACTTGGACCAGTACTGGTCCCGGAAGCGCTGGTCGTCTCCCCAGATCGTCCGGAGCATGGCGGGCCAGGGCCGCGTCACGGCCAGGTAGCCCGCGTCCACCTCGTCCCCCTCGTCGTTCAGGATGGTGGCCTCGATCCCCGGGAAGGGCCGCGTGGCCGTCCCGGGCTTGGTCTCGGTGACCCCGGGCAGCGGCGTGATCATCATCCCGCCGGTCTCGGTCTGCCACCAGGTGTCCACGATGGGGCAGCGTTCCTTGCCGATCACCTCGTGGTACCACATCCACGCCTCGGGGTTGATGGGCTCCCCCACGGTCCCGAGGAGTCGAAGCTGGGTCAGGTCGTACTTCGCCGGCCACTCCTCTCCCCAGCGCATGAAGGCCCGGATCGCGGTCGGGGCCGTGTAGAACACGGTGATGCCGTACTTCTCGCACAGGTGCCAGAAACGCCCCCGGGTCGGCCAGTCCGGGGCGCCCTCGTACATGAAGACCGTCGTTCCCGCAGCCAGCGGCCCGTACACGATGTAGCTGTGTCCCGTGACCCAGCCCACGTCGGCGGTGCACCAGAAGCGGTCCTCCTCCTTGAGATCGAAGACCCACTTGGTGGTGGCATACACCTGCGTGAGGTAGCCGCCGGTGGTGTGCACGACGCCCTTGGGGCGGCCGGTGGTCCCGGAGGTGTAGAGGATGTAGAGCGGATCCTCGGCGTCCATCACCTCGCAGGGCACCCCGCCCTCCACGTCCCGCATCAGCTCGTGGTACCAGGCGTCCCGCCCCGGCTTCATCCGGACGCCCAGCTCCCGGGCGACCCGGTTGTCCCGCTCCACCACGATGCAGTGCTCGATCGACGGGGTGTCCTCCATGGCGGCGTCCGCGTTGTTCTTCAGCGGAACCACCGAGCCCCTGCGGTACCCGCCGTCCGCCGTGATCAGCACCTTCGCCTCGGCGTCGTTGATCCGCCCGGCCAGGGACTCGGGCGAGAACCCTCCGAACACCACCGAATGGATCGCCCCGATCCGGGCGCAGGCCAGCATGGCGATGGCCGCCTCGGGGATCATGGGGAGGTAGATGGCCACCCGGTCGCCCTTCTGCACGCCCAGGTTGCGGAGGACGTGGGCGAACTTGGCGACCCGGCGGTGCAGCCCGTAGTACGTCATGACCCGGACGTCGCCGGGCTCCCCCTCCCAGATGAGGGCCGCCTTGTTCCGGCGCGGGCCTGTGAGGTGCCGGTCGAGGCAGTTGTGGCAGACGTTGAGCTTGCCGCCCACGAACCACCTGGCGTGGGGCGGCGTCCACTCCAGGACCGTCTCCCAGGGCTCGTACCAGTCCAGCTCCCGGGCCCATTCCGCCCAGTATCCCTCCGGGTCGGCCGCCGCCCGTTCCCACACCCCGGGGTCCGAGACGTGGGCCGCCTCGGCGAACGCCGCCGATGGCCGGATCCGCCGATCCTCGTGTAGAAGGGAATCGAGGGCGCCGTGGTCCTGGCTCATGGAAGACTCCGTCGTTGCGATCCGTGGGCGTGGGGCCGGCGTGCCGCTCGGACAGGGCCGGCGAGCCAGACTAGGCGCTCCGGTTCCGCCGTGGCAAGCGCGGCTATCTCGCGCCCTCCTCGCCCTCCAGGTCCAGGACCTGCCGCGCCTCGGCGTCGCCCAGGATGGCTTCGAAGGAGCCCACGGCGGTCCCGGCCAGCGCCGCCACGGCGGCGGCGCCGGCCCGGAGGGCGTCCTTGGGGATCCGGATCTTCATCCGGGCCTCCAGCTCGGACTCCGCGACGGGTTCCGTGGCCCCGGGCAGCCGGAGCCGCAGGGTCACCGGGGTCTCGTAGCCGTCGGGAAGGTGACGGCCCGCCACCCGTCCGAGGGTCTCCAGCGCCGCAGGCACGGACTCGATCTCCCACAGCGGTCGCACGTCCGCCACGAGCCCCAGGTTGCCCCTGAGCCCTCGGGAGGTCTCGTCCAGCCAGGCCTCAACCGAGACCGTCTCCAAGTCCTCCCGATGGAAGAACAGATAGGCGCTCCGCGTCGACTCCCCGGCCCATCGCCCCTCGAACTCGGTGCTGGAGGTCTTCTGCAGCCCCGACAGCGTCCACCCCGCCGAGGTCACGCCCTCCCGGACCGCCTCCAGGAGCGGTTCGAGGGTGTCCAGGGCGGTCCGGCGGTCAGGGAGATCTTCGGTCATGGCGAGGGCGCGGCCGGAGGGCACGATTCCGTTGACGATGGTGTCGGAACCTGGGTAACGTCTCACGGGATAACAAAGCGATCCTTCGACCTTCGTTCCACCCTTTCAGCTTCCATGGCCCTACCGTCGATCTCCCCGGAGCGGTTGCTCCGCCAGGCCCTGGAAACGAGCGGCCACCGCTTCACCGAGCAGCGGGCCGCCGTCTTCCGCTTCCTCCGCAGAACCGACGTGCACCCTACGGCGGACGAGGTCTTCCTCCACGTGCGGGAAGAAGTCCCCGGCATCTCCCTCGCCACCGTGTACAAGAGCCTGGAGACCCTGGTGGGATGCGGGTTGGCGACCAAGCTGACCTACGGCGACGGTTCGGCCCGGTACGACGGGCGTACCGACGACCACCACCACCTGCGCTGCGTCGCCTGCGGGCGGGTCGCCGACCTCCCCGGTCGCGCCGACGACCGCGAGGTGGCCCGGTTGGCTGCGTCGGCGGACGCCTTCCACGTGACGGGGTACCGCCTGGAACTGACGGGGTACTGTCTCGAGTGTCACCCCGTCTCCTTGGAGGCCCGTCCGCGGGGCTGATCCGATTCCCGGCATCTCCATGGCGCCCGGGACCGGCGCCACCCTCCCGGCGCTTCCCGCCCCCTATCGGGGCGACCTCGTCACCGACCCCGTCGCCGTGCTCGCTTGGGCCGGTGCATCCGGTCCCTTCTGGCATCCTCCCCGGGCCGTCCTGAGGCCGAGCGACACGGCGGACGTGGCGCTGGTGGTGTCCTGGGCCGACCGGGAGGGCGTGTCCCTCGTCCCTCGGGGAGCGGGAACCGGCATGCCCGGGGGCAACGTCGGACCGGAGGTCGTTCTGGACCTGTCCCGGCTCACCGGGAGCGACCCGGACCCGGATCCCGCGGCCCTTCGGCTGGGCGCGGGCGTCACCGGCGCCACGGCTCGGGACCTGGCCCGGGGGATGAACCGGGACCTCCCCGCGCTCCCGTCCAGCGCCCGGTGGTGCACGGTGGGGGGGATGGTCGCATGCAACGCGGCCGGGGCCCGCTCCCTCAGGTACGGAGCCGCCCGCCGTTGGACCGCGGAGCTGACGCTGGTCCGGGCCGACGGGACCATCGACACCCTCCGTCGTGGCGAGCCGGCCCCCGACCCCTGGGCGGCGCTGACGGCCGAGCTTCGCTCGACCCTTCCCGCGCCCCTGCCCTGGCCCCGCGTCCGGAAGAACAGCTCCGGCTACGCCCTGGACGCCCTCCAGGCCTCCGGGGATGCGCTGGACCTGGTGGTGGGCAGCGAGGGGACGCTGGGCGTGGTGACGGAGGTCGTGCTGGAGACCCGGGCCATCCCCGCTACCCGGGCCGTCCTCCTCCTGGGCATCCCGGACCGGAGGACGCTCCCCCAGGTCGTGGCTCCCCTCCGGACCGACCCCCGGGTCCAGGCCTGCGAGTACTTCGGCCGCCGGCTGGTGGACCTGGGCGAGCTCGAGTCCCACCCCCGTCTCCAGGGCGTCCACTGCCCGGACGGCCTCGTTCTGGTGGAGCTGGCCGGCACCCGGGATGCGGTCGAAGATGGCGTCGACCTTCTCGTTGGCTCGGCCCCGGCGGGCTGTGTGGTGGCTCGGGACGACGCGGACATGGAAGCCCTCTGGGAGATCCGTCACGCGGCCAATCCGGTCCTGGCCCGGGCGCTGCGGGCAGGTCGGCGCTCCACACAGTTCATCGAGGACTGCGTGGTGCCCCCGGAGGCGCTCCCGGCCTTCCTGGAGGGGCTCGACGCCATCCTGGACCGCCACTCCACCGAGGCGGTGGTCTTCGGGCACGTCGCCGACGGCAACCTCCACGTGAATCCGCTGGTGGATCTCCACGCCCCGAGGTGGCGGGCACGGGTGGCCGACATCCTCGACGATACGGTGGACCTGGTGGCGTCCCTGGGAGGCACGCTCTCGGGGGAGCACGGGGACGGCCGGCTCCGGACGCCATTCCTGCACCGCATCTTCGCCCCGGTGGTCCTGGACGCCTTTGGCGGGGTGAAGGAGCGCCTCGACCCGCGGGGCACGCTGAACCCGGGGGTCGTCGTCCCCGTGGCCGGCGTCGAGCCCCTCGCCGGCCTGGGAGACGCCCCGGGCTTCCGCAGGGGGACCCAGGGTCCCGAGAGGGCCCGATGAGACGGGGAGCGGGACCGATCTCCACCCTGGCCGTGGCCTTCTTCCTGGCCGTGGCGCCCCCCGCGCTCGGGGACGGCCCGCCCCTGAACGGATCGGTGGTGGAGCTTCGTGCCGAGGTGGACGAGGTCCTGTCCCGGGGCCGGTACGCCTCCGCGACATGGGGCGTGCTGGCGATCTCCCTCGACCGGGGAGACACCCTCCTGGTCCGGAATCCCGACCTGCCGATGCTCCCGGCGTCGAACCTCAAGGTGGTGACCTCCGCCGCCGCGCTGCACCGTCTGGGCTCGGACTACCGCTACACGACGTGGCTCCTGACGAACGGGGCCGTGCAGGACGGCGTCCTCGACGGCGACCTGATCCTGTACGGCACCGGCGACCCCGGCTTCTCCGAGCGGTATCACCTGAGCGCGGAGGCACCCCTCGAAGCGCTGGTGGAGCAGCTCGAGGCCGCCGGGATCCGACAGATCGAGGGGCGGGTGGTGGGGGACGGGTCGCTCTTCCCCGGCCGGCTCATCGCCGAGGGTTGGGAGCCCACCGACCTCAACGAATGGTTCACCGCGCCCTCCGGCGCGCTGGCCTACCACGAGAACATCGTGGCCGTCCGGGTGAGCCCCGGAGAGATCGGCGGCCCACCCGACATCGTGACCGTTCCCCCCCACGTCGGCCTCGTGGTGGCGAACGAAGCCACCACGGTCACGGGTCGCGCCCGGCGCCCCCTCTGGCTCCTCCGGGACTCCCCCGACGAGCCGATCCGGGCGGTCGGGGAGATCAGCTCCACCGCCCGGGACATCTGGCGGGAGATGACGGTCCGGAATCCGGCCCTGGCCGCCAGCCATGCCCTCACACACGTCCTCCGTAGCCGAGGGATAGTGGTCCGGGGGTTCCCCTCCGCCGTGGAGCACGCCGAGGAGTCGACCATCACGCCGGGACGGGTGTGGACCGGCGACGATTCGGTCCGGGTCCTCGCGACCTTCCGGTCCCCGCCCCTGGCGGACTACCTCCGGGCGGTGAACCAACGGAGCCACAACCTCTACGCCGACCTGATGCTCCGGACCCTGGGACACCTGGACGAGGGGGACGGGTCCTTCGCCGGAGGAGGACGAGCGGTGAAGCGGTTTCTCGTGGAGACCGTGGGCGTCCCGGAAGGACAGGTGGACGTCGCCGACGGCTCGGGGCTCTCGAGCCTGAACCGCGTCAGCCCCGGTGCCCTGGTGGCGACGCTCCGCTACATGGAGGGCACCCCCCAGTGGGCAGCCCTGTGGGAGACCCTGCCGGAGGCCGGCTCCCGGGAGCTCTTCCGGCGTATGATCCGGACGCCCGCGGCGGGCAACCTGCGGGCCAAGACCGGCACCATGCACCGGGTGTCGGGCCTCACGGGACTGGTCACCACCGCCTCGGGTGAGCGCGTGGTCTTCTCGATCCTGGGGAACGATCTGCCGTCGGAGACGGGAGCGAAACGGCTCGAGGACCGGATCGGCGTTCTTCTCGCGGAGTGGGAGCGGTAGTTCCGGGCCTCCCCCGGAGTCAGGCCGGTGCCCGACCCTCCGCGGACCGGAGGCGACGCCGCAGCTCGACCACCGACATGGTCTCCAGCGTCCGGCGGGCGGTCCGGGCGGAGTTCCAGCGCACGTCCCGAAGCTCCACCGGCTCTCCGCCGTCCACGGGCCGCAGGACGAGGTGGAACGTCCCCTTGTAGTCGGGCCCCTCCCGCTCCTCCACCGAGGCGATCCAGCGATCGCCGTCCCTGTCGTCGAACTCGCGCATTCGTTCCATCCTCAGAGTGTCTTGGGCTCGGACCCGTCCAGCAGCTCCTGCACCTCGGCGGGGGTCATGGCTTCGAGCCGGGTCGTGGCTTCTTCGTATCCCGCGGCGGGAAGGGGGGACTGGCGGATCGTAGCCCCGTCCT
>DATHRY010000290.1:0-2296 GCA_035464715.1 Longimicrobiales bacterium | reverse complement strand
CCGGAACACCTCCGAGGCCAACAACACCATCAACGCCGGCATCCCCCTGGGGCCCGGCGACGAAGTGGTGCTGTGGGAGCAGAACCATCCCACCAACAACGTGGCCTGGGACGTCCGGGCGGCCCGCTTCGGGGCGACGGTCAAGCGCGTCTCGGTACCGGTCCGGCCCGCCGACGCACAGGCGCTGATCGATCCCTTCGTGGCGGCCCTCACCGACCGCACCCGCGTCCTGTCGCTCACCCACGTGTCGAACCTGAGCGGGATCCGGCTCCCGGTGCGGGAGATCGCCGAGGCGGCCCATGCCCGGGGCGTCCACGTCCACCTGGACGGGGCCCAGAGCTTCGGCGCCGACGCCCTCGACCTGAGGGCGCTGGGGTGCGACTCGTACTCGTCGTCGACCCACAAGTGGTTCATGGGCCCCAAGGAGGCGGGGGTGCTCTACGTCCGGGCGAACCGGATCCCGGAGATCTGGCCGGCCGTCGTCGCACCGGGGTGGGGGTCGGACGCCGACCCGGACGTGGTGGGAGCCAGGAAGTTCGAGTCGCTGGGGCAGCGGGACGACGCATGCCTGGCCGCCGTCGGTCTGACCGTGGATTTCCACCGGGAGATCGGCCGGGAGGCCATCGCCGCCCGGGTCACGGAGCTGGCCACCACCCTCAAGGAAGGCGCCGCCGAGGCCGGCGTGCCCCTTCTCACGCCCATGGACCCGGCCCTCTCCGGGGGCGTGTGCATCGTCGAGGTGGCCGGCGACGGCCGCGCCCTCTTCGAGCGGGTCTACCGGGACCACGGCATCGCCGCCGCCGCCACGGGGGGGCTCCGCTTCTCGCCCCATGTCTACAACACCATGGCCCACGTGGATCGGGCCGTGGTGGCGATCTGGGAGATGCGGGGGGAGATCGTCGGGAGCTGAGGGGAGACTCGCCGCCCGGGCGTCGGATCCGCAACACGCCGGCCCGACTCGTGACGGCCTCCTTGACCCGGCTGGTAGAGGCCGTCCGCACCGTGGCCCCCCGAGCCGAGGTACAGGGCTCCCGCACCCTCCGGAGCCTGGTGATGATGCCCGTGACGGTGTACCGGGCCTCGGCACCGGCCTGATCGTGCTCGGCGGGATGGCGCTCCTCCTGAGCGCCGCGAGCCTCCACGCCCTGACGGCGACGGCGGTGACCCGGCGGACCCGGGAGCTGGGGATCCGGCGGGCTCTGGGGGCGCCCACGGCGGGGCTGACTGCGGCGCACACGCACTCCTTGCGCCTTCGCCTTTGGCGACGTACTGTTGCACATCACTGCAACACTCAGGTCGCCATGCGCATCCGTCTCCAGCCCTCGGACAACCGACCGCTCTACGTCCAGATCATGGACGAGGTGCGGAGCGCGCTGGTCCGGGGCACGGTCGGGCCGGACGACCCCCTCCCCTCGGTCCGGGAGATAGCGGGCTCGCTCCGGGTGAACCCCCGCACCGTGTCCCAGGCCTACGCGGAGCTGGAGAAGGAGGGGGTGGTGCGGGTGCAGCCGGGCCGGGGGACGTTCGTCGCCCCGGACATCCAGCCGGCCCGCCGCCAGCGCCCGCATCTGGCCCGGGAGGTCGCCCGCCGCGCCCTGGCCGACGCGACCAGGAACGGGCTGGTCCTCGACGAGCTCATCGCGGCCCTCCGGGCAGTGGGCGACGGTGCCCATCCCGGTCCCGACGTCCAGGAGGAACCATGAACGCCACCGCGTCCGCCGCCCTCCCCCTCGATCTGGGGGACGGCCCCTTCGGCATCGTCACCCGTGGCCTGGTCAAGCGGTTCGGTCCCGTGGCGGCGCTGGACGGGCTCGACCTCCAGGTCCCGGAGGGCGCCGTCTACGTCCTGGTGGGACCGAACGGCGCCGGCAAAAGCACCCTCATCCGCACCCTCCTGGGCTTCGTGCGCCGGGACGCTGGCACCCTCGACGTGGGCGGGGTCGACCCCCGGGAGGCCGGCGGCGCGGT
This sequence comes from Longimicrobiales bacterium, assembly GCA_035464715.1. GTDB lineage: Bacteria > Gemmatimonadota > Gemmatimonadetes > Longimicrobiales > Gaopeijiaceae > Gaopeijia. The sequence goes on along the minus strand of DATHRY010000290.1, from coordinate 328 downwards.
CCGGGCGAACGTCGGCTACGTCCCGGAGGGGCACGACCTGGGCTACGCCTGGATGCGGGTGGGCCGGCTCCTGGAGCAGCACCGCGTCTACTATCCGGGCTGGGACGCCGACTACGCCGGGCACCTGCTGGACGCCTACGAGGTGGACCCGGGCCGCCGCTGCGGCGCCCTCTCCAAGGGGCAGCGCCGCAGGGTGCAGCTCCTCCTGGCCCTGGCCCACCGGCCCGCCCTCCTCCTGATGGACGAGCCCACCGACGGCCTCGACCACGTGATCCGCGATACCACCCTCGCGCTCCTCAGCGAACACCTGGCGGACACCCCCACCACC
>DATHRY010000289.1:0-8249 GCA_035464715.1 Longimicrobiales bacterium | reverse complement strand
CCACGGAGTACATGTTCGCCACCAGCAGCGTGGTCAGGGGCTCCGGGGCCGCCGGGAGCAGCAGCGTGAGCATCACCCCCATGAAGAACAGGGAGAAGCCCACGTCCAACCCGGCGGAGAGGCCCGAGAGCAACAGGCCGGACGTGGGCCGGTTGAGCTCGCCGAGCCCGTGGGCGATCTCCTCCTGGAGGATCTCGTAGGAGGTCTTGGCCTCGCGGTCGTCGGAGGCGGGAGAGGGGCGGGGGACAGGGGTTCGATGGCTCATCGAGTCCCCTACCCGGGACCCGGCCCGATGTTGGGCCTCCGACCGGCCGCGGGCCGTGCAGGCGCGACGTTTCAGTCCTGCCCCGATTGAAACGCTCCGCCTCGGGGATCCGCCCTGCCGCTGCACCCGGGCTCGGGAACGACCCTTGCACCACTGGCAGGAGTCGTCCCCACCCCTTCTGGCCCGGATCCCTCCATGGCCCCTACCGGCACCGAGTTGACGGCGCCCGCCCGCGGGCAGGAAGTTGCCCACGACGAGTTTCCCGACTCCCCCGACGAGGCGCGGCCTCAGGCGCAGATGAGCGACAACGGCGAGTCCCTCTCCATCCTGATCGTGGACGACGAGGCCCTGGCGCGGGAGGCGCTGAGCCAGTGCTTCGGGGGTGGCCCCCACAAGGTCGCGGCCGTTGCCACGGCCGAGGAGGCCATGGCCCGCCTGGCCAGGGACATGGTGGACGTGGCCTTCGTGGACATGCGGCTGGAGACCACCTCCGGGATCGACGTCATCCCGGAGCTTCTGGAGGAGGCCCCGTGGCTGCGGGTCATCCTCGTGACCGCTCACGGCAGTCCCTCTGACGCGGTCAAGGCCATCCGGGCCGGCGCCGTGGACTACGTGGCGAAGCCGTTCGACCCGCAGGAGATCCGTGCGCTCACCGCGAAGCTCCTGGCCGCCCGTCGCCGGGAGCGGCGCCTGGACCGGGAAGCCGAGCAGACGGACCGCAAGAACGGGCCGATGCTGGACAGTGAAGACCCGGCGATGCGGAAGACGCTGGAGATGGCGCGGCAGGTCGCCGAGAGCGACGCCACCATCATCCTCACCGGGGAGAGCGGGACGGGGAAGGGCGTGCTGGCCCGGGCCATCCACCTGTGGAGCGCCCGTTCCGGGAAGCCCTTCTCCACGGTGAACTGTCCGTCCCTGTCGAAGGAGCTGCTGCAGAGCGAGCTCTTCGGGCATGTGAAGGGGGCCTTCACCGGGGCGGTCCGTACCCAGCCGGGACTGATCGCCACCACCGAGGGAGGCACCCTCTTCCTGGACGAGGTGGCCGAGCTTCCCCTGGAGATCCAGCCGCGCCTGCTGCGGTTCCTCCAGGACCGGGAGTACGAGCGGGTGGGCGATCCCCGGACCCGGCAGTCCGACGTCCGCCTGGTGACGGCCACGAACGTGGACCTGCGGGAGGCCGTGGCCGCGGGCAACTTCCGGGAGGACCTCTTCTACCGGCTGAACGTGATCGAGATCGAGGTGCCGCCCCTGCGCAGGCACCCCGACGACATCCTCCCCCTGGCCCACACCTTCCTCTACCGCTTCGCCCAGGAGTACAACCGTTCCGTCCGGGGCTTCAGCGACGAGGCGGAGCGCCGCCTCCGGGCCTACTCCTGGCCGGGGAACGTGCGTGAGCTCCAGAACGCCGTGGAGCGGGCCGTCATCCTCTGCCGGGGCGCCGAGGTGGGCTCGGAGCTCCTCCCGGGGCCTCTCGGAGAAATGGAAGACGCGATCCTGGACCGGGACGGCGGGGCGCTCGTCTCCCTCGAGGAGATGGAGTCCAACTACATCCGCCACGTGCTCGAGTTGACGGGATCCATCGAAGACGCCGCCAACACGTTGGGGATCTCCACCACGACGCTGTGGCGACGTCGGAAGAAGTATGAGATTTAGACGCGCGCTCGTGGTCGACGACGAGCCCGGCTCACGGGCCGTCCTGAAGCACATCCTGGAGCTCGGTGGGCTCCTGGTGGATGCGGTGTCCAATGGTCGGGCGGGCCTGAAGCGGATCCGCGAAGACCACCCCGACCTCGTGGTCACCGACATCCGCATGCCCGGCATCACCGGGGTGGAGATGGCGACCCGGGTCCACGAGGACGAAGGGGACCACCCGGTCATGGTGGCGGTCACACGCCACCCGGAGGATGTGGAAGGGAAGGAAGTGTTCGACCTGGTCCTGCGGAAGCCCGTGTCTCCGGCCCGGTTCCTGGCCTGGCTGGCAGACCGACGGGAGACCCCCTTCGAGGAAGGAGGCTAGCGCCCCGGGGGACGGGGAATCCGGATGCGGAACGCGGATCCCTCGCCGGGACGACTCTCCACGTGGACCTCGCCCTCCATCTGCGAGACGGCCACGACCGCGAGCCCCAGTCCGCTCCCCACGCAGGAATGGCGCCGGCCCGTCTCGCTCCGGACCCGGTAACGGAAGATGGCGGCCCGGTCCTCGGGGGCGATGCCGATGCCGTTGTCCCGGACCTCGACCACGCACTCCCGCCCGACCAGCTCGCCCTGGACGTTCGCGTCGTCGAGAAGCTGGAACGCGGTCCGGGCCGACCCGAGACGGTTGGCGATCTCGTGCGCCAGGACCTCGCTGAAGACGGCCAGCGCGTCTGCGCGCTCCCGGGCCCGCCGGGCAACGAGCTATTCTCCCCGGCGAAGGAGGGGTCAACGCTCCTCGCGCAGTGGCCGTCACGAACGAACGGCCCCCGACCCGATGAGATCCATCGGGCGGGGGCCGCCATGGCCGGACGCGCCGCGAAGCGCCGGCCTGCCTGCCGACGACGCCCTCGTTGGGACGCGTCGGCCGGTCTCAGGGGTGAGCCGTCAGCGTTCGATGCTCACGTGGAAACGGTTCGCGGCGGACCACTCGGCGGGATCGATGACCTCGTCGTCGTTCGTGTCCACGAAGTCGTAGAACCACTCGATCAACTCGGCGTCGTCGATCGTGGCACTGTCGTCGAGATCGACGCGGGCGTGCAGCTCGGTCGTCTCGAAGCCGGCCACCACCTCGGTGCGGTCGAGCTGACCGCTCCCGTCGGCGTCCCAGGTCGAGAACTCGGATCCGGCGAGGATGTCGCTCGGGAAGAGGGGCGCGTGGGCCTCCCACTCCATCCGGGTCACCGTGCCGTCCTCATCGCTGTCGAAGCGCGTGAAGAGGCCGCCGTAGAGCCCGGTGGACGTCGTGTCGTCGGAGCCGCTCCAGCTCGCGTAGCTGAATCCGGTGCGCTTGGCCCACTCCGTCACCTCGTCCATGCTGAGCTCGGAGTCGCCGTTCAGGTCGACCTCCGCGAAGTCCTCGGACACGTCCAGGGTCGCGGTGCCGGAAGCCTCCATGTCGGACGCGTCGGCCACCTCGGCCGCGGCTTCGTCCATGGACTCGTCGTAGTCCATGGCCTCTCGGGCCTCCATGTCGTCGCCGCATCCTGCGAGTACCACGGCGCCGGCAAGCGCCAGAGAAAGGGTCGTGAGGCGGGAAGATGAGATCGGGCAGGTCATATGGACCTCCTGTAATCGTTGGCACACTCGGGTACGTCCGTCGTCGGAGCCGGACGTCCGGCCCCGTCATAGGTTCAAAGGTGCAAACGACGTGCCACGAGCGGCCTATCCGCCATCCCGACCCCCCGGAAGACTCCGCGCGCCAGGGCTGAACCCGCCCCTGGACCCCCACGGGGCCGGATCGGGCCGCCCGGCAGGGCAATCGGGTCGGATCGCCCCGCCCCTGCCCCGGATCGCAACAACCCGGACGCCTTGCGGGAGTGGCGTGAACGTCGGTCTCCGGGCGGTGGTGCGTGCGTGGAGTCGATGTCGGGCTCCTGCAGCTCGTGGCGACCCTGGCGTGGACGTCGGTGTCCCGGCGATCGTGCGGGCGGATCGTTCAGGACGAGGGGGAGCGAAGGGTCATCGCCCGGACCAGGCACACCCCTCGTAGGAGGTGCCGTCGAGCTCCACTCCGGCCCTCATGTGGAACCAGGCCCCGGACATGGCGTTCTGGCAGGGCTCCGGGTAGAAGCGGGCCGTGAGCTCACCGCCGGCCGCCGAGGTGCCGTCCACCTGCCACCCCCCCAGGTTCATCCGGTAGGGGCCCTGGTGCTCCATGGTCGTCCCGCCTTCCGGGGTGCTCCAGGTCAGCGTCTCGTCGGTCACCGTGAGGCTCCAGAACGGCTCGGTGCCCGAGGCGCTGTAGACGGGCGGGGGCCCTCCGTCGCCACATCCCCCACCCTCCCAGGCGGCCCGCCGGACCTCCAGGGCGTCCACCTCGGGGCCACCGCCCGAGTCGCGGATCGTGCCCAGGACGTCCACGAACACCCCCTCCATGGGCTCCATCCCCGGGGCCAGGCTGGTGTGCAGATCCAGGAGGTCCGGAAGCGCGGGGCCGTCCACGGGAAGCTCCTCTCCCGTCCCGCACCGGGTGATGATCGGCTGCCCCTCGAGGGTCAGGTAGCCAGTGATGGGGGCCGGATCGGCCGCGGCGGCCCGGGCCTCCGCTTCGCCGGCCGGCTCCCCTTCGGCGTCCTCGGGAGGAGGAGTGTCGCCGCAGGCGGCGGGACCGACGAGGAGCGCGAGGGTGAGGATCGGCCAGAGCTTCATGGGAGGGTTCTCCCCGGTCAGGAGGGGGTCGGGGTCAGTTCACCACCTCGTACCCGTCGGCCTGCAGCATGGCCCGGGCGGTCATGGCCGAAAGGGCCATCCGGATCTCCGGGAGCAGTTGCTCGTCGGCGAGCCCCCGGCTCATGGCGGTCTGGCCGCAGATGTAGAACTCCACCCCGGCCTCGGCCAGCTGGCGGATCAGGGGGATGTTCGGATTGTCCGCGTCGTACCGCGTCCGATACGGCTCCGCCCGGAGTGCGTCCTTGCCCGCGGCGCCGTGCAGCACCACCGCCAGCTGCATGCGCTCCCGGGGCACCCCCACGCGGGCGTGCATGTTGAGGAAGCGGGCGACCGTGTTGAGGTAGGGGTTCACGCCTTCCGCCCCGGCCGGCGACTGGGCCACGTCGAAGAGGACCCGGTAGTCCCGCCCGGTGTCCACCGGCACCTCGAGCCCCTCCACGTCGAAGACCGCCCCGAAGTCCCGGATGACGGGACCCGGGGTGGCGTCACCGATGGACTGGGCAGCGACAGGGCTGGCGGCCGCGACGATCGCCACCAGCACGGTAGTGAGAGCGCCGTGTGCGCCCGGCCACCGACCGGGCCGGGGCTGCCCACCCCGAAGGAGACGGTCCGCCCGGGGCTCAGCACGTTCAGGATGATTCACCGACGTCTCCAGAGGATGTGTTCGGGATGGACCCGGGCTCAGCCCTGCTGGGCGTGCCACGCGTCCAGCGCTTCGCGCTCCCGCTCCCGGGACATGCCGAACCGCGGCTCGGCCCGGCGCTCCTCGGGAAGGGAGTACCAGTACTCGACCGTGTCGGCGGAGGTCACGGACAGGGGGCGGAAGGTGAGCCCGGCGGCCACGGCGTCCCGGACGTCCACGAACATCAGCGGGTCCCCGGGGATCCAGGCCGGCAGGTCGCTCCACGGTGAGACCTCCTGCGCCTCCAGGAAGGACTCGGGGAGCCAGGTAAGCTCGTAGGGGTTCCGGGCGACGCTCCCGATCTGGTCCAGGGCCGTGCCCATGGACATGCGCTCGCCGGGCCCAGTGCCGTTGAACTGCCCCGCGATGCCGTTCTCGCCCAGTCGCACGATCCACTCGGTGAGGTCCCGCTGGTCGATGACCTGGAAGGCGTGCTCGGGGTTGCCCGGCGCGAGCACCTCGCCGCCCTCGTCCAGCCGGACCGGCCAGTACGTGAAGCGGTCGGTGGGGTCCCCGGGGCCAACGATGAGGCCCGGCCGCACGATGGTGGAGCGGCCGGGGAAGGCGTCCATGACGATGTCCTCGGACAGCGCCTTCATGAGGCCGTAGGGCGCGTCGTCACCGTCGCTCCAGCCGTCGGGAGGCTGGATGCGGGCATAGTCCTCGTCCACCACGGGCTCGGCCAGGACGCGCTCGGCGTTCTCCCACCCGAAGCCTTCCAGGGCGTAGGCCGAGATCGACGAGACGAAGACGTAGTGCTCCGCCGCATCGGCCAGGAGCCGGGTGCTGGTCTGCACCCAGCGGTAGTCCTGCGTGTTGTTGTCCAGAACCACGTCCCAGGTCCGCCCCTCCAGGGCGCTGTGGTCGTCGTTCCGGTCACCCACCAGCTGCTCCACCTCGGGCGGGACGTCGGTCTCGGAACGGCCCCGGGTGAAGATCGACACCTCGTGCCCGCGGTCCAACGCGTAGCGCACCATGTGCGGCCCGATGAAGCCCGTGCCGCCCAGGATCAGGATGCGCTTGGGCACCGGTCCGGCCTGCCCGTCCGCGGCGGGCTCGCCGCCGCAGGCCGTGCCACCGAGGGCCAGGCCGGCGCCCACGACCCCCGCCGTCCGGATGAAGTCCCTTCTCGTCGTCGTCATCGTCTCCTCTTCTCCTGACTCGGCCGCTGGATCCGCAGCGCGACACCATGTCCCGGCGCACCGGGCGAGGCAAGCCCGCCTCCGTCGCCGGTCAGTCGCGGTTCAGCGGAATCCCGACGCGGCCCACCAGCTCGAGGGATCGGTTCCGCACGGTACCGATCTCCCCGGCGTAGGCCTCCCCGAGCCCCTCGACGATGCGGGCCTCCAGCTCCGCCACCCGGCCCCTGCCGATGCCGGTCCGGATCCCGACCCCTGCCGTCCACCCGAAGACCCCGGTGGCCCCGTCCTCCAGGACCTGTTCCAGTGCGGCGTCCACGCGACTCCGGACCAGCAGATCCATGGTCAGGCCCGTCGTCACGTGCAGGCGCACGGGCCCGAGCGCCACCGCGCCCCGGGGCTGCACCGAGACGGTGACGTAGTCGGTGCGGATCGCACGGGTGCCGGTGACCCCTGGGGCCACCTGGTCGAGGCGGGCGTCGCCACCCCGCTGCGTGAACACCCCCTCGGCGGTCACGGAGAGCCAATGGACCGGCGTGGGCACGTTCACCCAGGCCCCGAGGAGCCCCCCGCCCACCGCGTCGGTCTCGACCTCCCGGCTCCAGCGCTGCTCGTTGTGCACGTACCCGAGGACGACCCCGGCGGTGACGGCCTGCCGTCGATCCGCGGCCTGGGGCACGGACGTCGGGGTGGGTGGGAGCGGCGAGGCCCCGTCGCCTCCGGTCGACTCGTCCAGGGGCACGAAGGCCAGGCCCGTGGACGGAAACTTGTCGGTGACGATGAGGAGTCCCCGGGTGCCCAACCGGGCGATCCCCTCCCAGTTCCGGGACACCTCCCCGGGCTCCAGGTAGATCGGCGCCCGGCCGGTGCGGACGATGCCGTCGGGCGTGATCCGGAGCTCCACCACCCGCTCGATCCAGTCCACCCCCCCGCCCCCGCTCCCGGCCGGCGGCCCGCCCAGGGCGCGGTCCGGGGCCCATAGCACCCGGTCCTCCTCGAAGTGGAAGTTCGTGATCCAGAAGCGGGCGTCCGCGTCGGGCTCGGTCGCGTCGGTGACCCGGTACTCGACGGCGGTCATGGGCATCTCCCGGGCCGTCCACGGCTCCCCCGCCCGCCCCCGCAGCGGGAAGGCGTGGGCCACGGCGTCGGGATTCACGCCGGCCCCGTTGGCCTCGTGGATCGTGACCACCTCGCCCTCGTGCACCAGCAGCGCCTCCTGGGTGAGGTTCTCGATGCCGCTCTGCCCCGGGACGTAGGCATCCGGGGCCTCCATGCGGACCACTTTCCCCTCAGGATCGAGCCGGCCGCGGAGGATCCAGGCGCCGGGCCGGCCGGGCACGTCCGCCTCCACGGTCAGGAAGACGTCGTTCCCGGCGAAGGCGATGGCTTCCAGCCCCTCGAAGCCCGTGAGGTCGTCGATGCCCGGCGCGTCCAGCCTCCAGACCTCCACCGGCAGGGGCGAGCCGGTGGGGCGGGCCAGCTCCGCCTCGAGGGCCGCCCGGGGGATCGAATAGAGCTTGCCGCGGTGGACGCTGGGCTCCCCGGCGACGCGACGCTGCTGGGGCAGCAGGAAGAGGTCGTCGCCGTGCCAGGCGAGCCCGGAGATCATCGACGTCGGCGGGGTGAGCCAGTCGGGCAGCGGGAGGAACTGCGGGCGGACCTCGACGGCCCCGGCCGGCGGCGGCGCGTGCCGGGCCTCCTGGGCCCGGGTGGCGCCCGGGAGGCCGACCGCGAGGAGGAGGGCCGGAAGCACCCCCGGGGCCCCCGGCCGCCAGACCCGCCGGAGCCTCCGCTCACG
>DATHRY010000288.1:0-4596 GCA_035464715.1 Longimicrobiales bacterium | reverse complement strand
GGGGTCAGACGGATCCGTCGGGTGCGGGCGGCCGCCGCGGCCAGGACGATGGCAGGCGACGAGACCACGTAGTCGGGCCGGTGGTGCTCGCCGACGCCGAACACGTCCAGCCCCACCTGGTCCGCCAGCTCGATCTCCTCCACCAGCCGCCGGAGCCGTTCCCCGGCCTCGAGCTGCCGGCCGGTGTCCGGATCCACCCGGGTCTCACCGAAGCTGAAGAGGCCGATCTCCATCGTGTCCGTCCGTGTCGTGGGTCGTTGGATGGGGCGGCGGGTGTCGCCGGTCGTGTCCGGCGCGCCACCCGGGCAGGCCGTCGCTCCCCACCCGTGGGGGCGTCACGGCGCACCGGGCGAGCCGCTACTCCAGGTAGGTGTAGCCGTCGAGGCCCTGGTCCAGGAAGCGGCGCATGCTCACCGCCTCCTCCAGGCTGAGACGCTTGGCCGAGAGCGCCGACTCGATCTCCCGCCGCAGCGATCGCCGCATCTGGTCGGGATCGAACTGCACGTAACCCAGCACCTCCCGGACCGTGTCGCCCTCCACGACCTCGTCCAGGTGCCACTGCCCGTCGTCGCTCAGGACCACGTGGGCGGCGTGGGTGTCGCCGAACAGGTTGTGCAGGTCGCCGAGGGTCTCCTGGTAGGCCCCGGTGAGGAAGACGCCCAGGTAGTAGGGTTCGAAGTCACCGGAGGGCCCGCCGTTCCCGTCGCCCTGGCGCAGGGGGTGGAGGGGGAGCGTGCTCACGATCTCGCCCCCCACCGGAAAGCGCTCCAGGCGCCCGTCGGAGTCGCAGGTGATGTCGGCCAGGATCGCCGGCCGGGTGGGCTTCTCCCCGAGCCGGTGGATGGGCATCACGGGGAAGACCTGGTCGATGGCCCAGGCGTCGATGAGGGACTGGAAGAGGCTGAAATTCGCGAAGTACAGGTCGCCGAGCCGATCCGGCAGGTCGGCGAGCTCCTCGGGCAGCTCGTCGCCGTGGTCCCGCAGGAGCCGGTTGCCGATAGCCCAGTAGAGTTCCTCGGTGGCGGCCCGGGCCACGATGTCGATGTAGCCCAGGTTGAAGAGGCTCATGGCCTCGCCCAGGGCGTGCTCTGCGTCGGCATGGATCTCCCAGGGGTCCCCACCCTTCCCCAGGCGGTCGTAGGCGTCCACCAGGTCCAACAGCGGCTGGGGCACTTCGTCGTCGTCGGCGTCCAGGGCCCGTTCCACCAGGCCGGGATCGGGCTCGTCGGGGAAGACCCTGGAGCCCAGGATCTGGAACACCAGCACCCCGGAGTGGGCGACCAGGGCACGGCCCGACTCCGTGATCAGCTCCGGGTGCGCCACGCCCGCGTCGTCGCAGATGGCCTGCACCCGGTAGATCACCTCGGTGGCGTACTGCTCCAGCGTGTAGTTCACCGAGGACTGGGACGCCGTCTGGGTGCCGTCGTAGTCCACGCCCAGGCCGCCGCCCAGGTCCAGGATCCCCATGGGCGCCCCCAGCCGCACCATCTCCACGTAGAGGTGGGTGAGCTCGTTGACGGCGTACTTCAGCGTCCGGATGTCGAAGATCTGGGAGCCCACGTGGCAGTGGAGCATCTGCAGGCCGTCGAGCAGCCCCTGGGCCCGGAGTCGGTCCACCGAGGCCAGGATCTCGCTGACGGAGAGGCCGAATTTGCCCCGGTGCCCCACCGAGTCCGCCCACCGTCCGATCCCGCCGGAGGCCAGCTTGGCCCGGACGCCGAACCTGGGGGTCACCGAATGGGCCGCGGCGGAGCGCGCGATGAGCTCCAGCTCGTGGACCTGCTCGGCCACGGGGAGGATGTTCCGACCCATCTTTGCCGCCAGGATCACCGTCTCGATGAACTCCCGGTCCTTGAAGCCGTTGCAGATGAAGGGCATGTCGTCGAGCCCCTCGGTCAGGGAGAGCCCCGCCAGGAGCTCGGGCTTGGACCCCGCCTCGATCCCGAAGCCCATCGTCCGGCCCAGGTCCCGGATCTCCTCGCAGATGTGGCGCTGCTGGTTGACCTTGATCGGGTACACGCAGGTGTAGCGCCCCTGGTAACCGGCCTCGGCGATGGCCTCGTCGAAAGCGCGCCGCAGGTGCCCCATCCGATGAGCCAGGATCCCGTCGAACCGGATGACGAGCGGGGGCACGAAGTCCCGCACCTCGAGGCCGCGCACCACCTCGAGCAGATCGATGCCTCGGCTCGGCTCCGCGCCCGGGTACACCTCCACCGTCCCCTCCTCGGAGACCCCGAAGTAGCCGCCGCCCCATTCCTCGAGGCCGTAGAGCCGGGAGGAGTCACGAGGGGTCCAGGGAGCGTTGTCGGATGGCGCCATGAAGCGGGGTCCGGGGATGGTGGGGAAACAGGTCCCGGAAACTTCTCCGACTCCGGGGCGCCCTCACAAGGGGCCAGCATCCCCGGGTCCTCCGGTGTCCGGGTTGCCGAACGGACTCGTGAACGCATCTTCGGCCCCGTCCCCGACCCCCCGCCCGCCTCCGAGGCTTCATGCCCCGACCGCTACGGTCCCTGCTCCCGCTCCTGGTCGCGGCCCTCGCCGTCGGCTCCCTTTCCGAATCCCTCTCCGCCCAGTCCCGCACCACGTCCTCCGTCCGGGGTCAGGTGCTGGGTCCCGGGGGCGCGCCTGTGGTCCAGGCCACCGTGACGATCCGCCACGAGGGGACGGGCTTCCAGCGGGTCACGGGCACGAACCAGGAGGGCGACTTCCTCTTCCTGCTGCTCCAGCCCGGCGGGCCGTACACGTTGACGGTCCAGAATCTGGGCACCCGGGACTACCGTCAGGAGGGCATCCAGCTGCAGGTGGGCGAGACGGCCATCGTCCAGGTGACGCTGGAGACCCAGGCCATCGAGATCGAGGGGATCGAGGTCCGGGCCGAGCGCACCGAGATCTTCGATCCGGGGCAGGTGGGACCCGCCACCCTCCTCAACGAGGAGGTTGTCGAATCGGTGCCGATCCTGTCGCGGAACATCATGGAGCTGGCGGTCCTGTCGCCCCTGGTGAAGACCACCGAAGGGGGCGGCTTCTCGGTGGCGGGCCAGAACGACCGCTACAACTCCCTCCTCATCGACGGGGTGCTGAACAAGGACGTCTTCGGGCTCACGGCCGGCGGCGTTCCCGGCGGGCAGGCCGGGGGCAAGCTCATCCCCATCGACGCCATCTCCCAGTACGAGATCCTGGTGGCGCCCTTCGACGTGCGGCTGTCGGGCTTCATCGGAGGCGTGATGAACGCCGTTACCCGGTCCGGCACCAACGAATGGTTCGGGCGGGTGGTGGGGGTGGCCCGGGACGAGGTGCTGATCGGCGACCTGGTGCTTCCCACCGGCCCCGTCGAGGCGTCCGGAGTTGACCGCCGCCTCATCGGAGCCTCGGTGGGGGGACCCATCATCCCCAACAGGGCCCACTTCTTCCTCTCCACGGAGTTCGAACGGCGGCGCCAGCCTCCGGCGGGCTACAACCTCTTCCGGGACGACCCCACCCTCGTCCGGATCTCTCCCGAGGCGGTGGAGGATGTCGCCGATTCCTTCCAGAACCAGTTCGGCTTCGACGTGGGCGAAGCGGGTCCGTATCCGCTGGAGCAGGAGCTGGCCAACCTCTTCGGGCGCCTGGACTGGTCCTTCGGGGACGGGAGCCGCCTCACGCTCCGCAACATCTTCGCCTGGGCCCGGAACGACGAGAGCCCCAACCGGGCCGCCTTCGAGCGGTACGAGCTGTCGTCCAACGCCGTCTACCGCGAGGCCCTGAGCAACACCACCTCGCTCCAGTACTTCCGGAACTTCGGGCAGCGGGTGGGCAACGAGCTCAACGTGAGCCTACACCACAGCTCCGACGGGAGCGAAGCGGCCTCGGACTTCCCCCAGGTCGAGGTCGAGGTCCTGAGCAGCATCGACGGCGCGAGCTACGGGCGCGCCCTCCGGGTGGGATCCCAGTTCTTCGCCCAGGACAACGACCTGTCCCAGACGAACTTCCGGGTCACCGACCTCGTGACCATCGCCAACGGCGAGAACGACATCACCTTGGGGCTGACCGGGGCCTTCTACGACTTCCAGCACCGGTTCCTCCCGGGCTCCCTGGGGGAGTACTTCTACGCCAGCCAGACGGACCTGGACCTGAACGCGCCCCAGCGCTTCCAGCGCACCATCCTGGCCCCGGGCGAGGAGCCGGGGATCGGCTTCAACGTCTTCGAGGCGGGGCTCCTGGCCCAGAGCCAGCTCGACGCCGGCAAGGGGCTCACCATGCGCTTCGGGATCCGGGTCGACGTCCCCTGGGTCCTGGACAGCCCGGCCGAGAATCCCGACATCCTGGCGGAGTACGGGTTCAGCACCGCCGACCTCCCTTCGGGCCAGTTCCTGATCTCCCCCCGATGGGGGTTCAACTGGCAGAGCGAGGGAGAGCGCCGCACCCAGGTCCGTGGCGGGGCGGGGATGTTCGCCGGCCAGATTCCCTTCGTGTGGCTCTCCAACGCCTTCCACAACGACGGGCTGCGGTCCGCCACCTACCTGTGCAACGGGCGGGTCACCGACGACCCCCTCAGCGGGAACACGGTGCCGCCGCTGGACCCGGCCGGCCTCCCGGGGACGTGCGCGGCGGGTGACT
>DATHRY010000287.1:0-3415 GCA_035464715.1 Longimicrobiales bacterium | reverse complement strand
CGGCTCCCGTTCGTGAACGCCGCCTCCAGCCTTCCTCGCTCGACGCCCTCCGGCTCCCTCGACGGGCCGGTCCTCCTCGTCCTGGACGCGGGGGCATGATCGTGGGGAGACGGACGGGCCCCTGGTGGCGGCGACTGCGGTCGGTCCTCCCGTGGACGCTCGTGGCGGGGATCGGCTGCGGCCTGGAGGGCCCCTCGACCCCGGGCGACGTGCCCCTGGGCTGGACGGCGCCGGCGGTCTACACCCTCGGCGGGGCCGACGCCACCGACTGGTCGGCCTTCGGGGAGGTGAGTGGGGTCGGCTTCGACGCCCGGGGGTGGCTGTACGTCCTGGACGGGCAGGCCCGCCGGGTCACCGTAGTGGACACGCTGGGCGAGCGGGTCGGGACGGTGGGCGCCCCGGGCGAGGGGCCCGGTGAGCTCCGCTTCCCCTCGGATCTGGTGGTCCACCCGGACGGCGCCGTCACGGTCCTGGATCCTGGCCACGGGGGGTTCGTGGTGTACGACCGCGCCGGGGCGTGGGTCCGCACGGTCCCCTTGGATGCGGAGGATCCCGGGATGCCGGCCGGTCCGCTCCGCCGGGGCGCCGACGGCCGCCTCTACGCGGCCGCCGAGCCGAGGTCGGACGGCGCCCCGCCCGAGACGCCTCCCGCCAGGGTCCCGGTGGTGGGGTTCTCCGACCGGGACGGCGGGGGGGCGCGGGTCGTGGCGGCGGCCTGGCGGCCACCCCAGCCGGAGACCGGCGGGCTGGATCCCGCGGCCACCGGCGGGCTCCGGGTCCGGCTGCCCCCGGTGCTCGGGTTCCACCCGGAGGTCCTGGTGGCCCCCCTGCCGGACGGCCGGGTGGCGGTGGTGGACTCCTTCGCGTACCGGGTTCGGCTGGTCGGGCCGGGGGACCTGCCGGACACGGTGCTCTCGCGCCCCGGATCTCCGGCTCCGGTCACCCGGGAGCTTCGGGAGGCCGAACGGGAGCGCCGTCTCGCGGAGGTGGCACGGGAGCCCGGGCGCCGGGTGGTGAGCAACGCCGAGGGCGAGGTGGCTGCGGCGCCCGACGACGCGGTGCTGCGCCTGGAGCGGGCCCGGATCGAGGCCATGGGTTTCCACGACCTCGTGCCCGTGCTGGCCCGCCTGGGGGCGGATCCCCAGGGTCGGCTCTGGGTGCAGCGGACGGGGGTGATTCCCTGGACCCCGGGTCCCGTGGACGTCTTCACCGCCGGGGACGGCTACCTGGGCACCCTGGCTCCCGGGGCGCTCCCCGTTCCCGACGCCTTCGGCCCGATGGGGCTCGCGGCGTGGATCGGCACCGATGCGATGGGGGCTGCCACGGTCCGGGTGGGCCGGATCCGTGACGGGGACGGACCCCCGTCCCCATGACCATCGCACTCGCCCTGGCCCTCCCTTGGCTGGGCATCCTCCTATTCCTGACGCTGGGCGTGCGTCTGCCCCGGCCCCTGGGGACCGTCCGGGAGGCGTGGCCCGAGGGTGGGGTCGCCCGGGCCGGCCCACTGCCCGTGGTGTCGGTGATCGTGCCGGCGCGGAACGAATCGCGGAACGTGGAGCGCGTCCTGTCCTCGCTGGCGGCGACCACCCGGCCCGCCGTGGAGATCCTGCTGGTGGACGACCGGAGCGAGGACGACACGGCGGAGCGGGCTGAGGCGGTCGCCGCCCGGCACCCCGACCGGATCCGCGTGCTCCGGGGAGCGCCCCTTCCCGACGGGTGGCTGGGGAAGCCCTGGGCCTGTCATCAGGGTGCCCGGGCCGCACGGGGCGAGCTGCTCCTCTTCACCGACGCCGACACCCGGCACGCGCCGGATCTCCTGACCCGGGCGATCGCCGCCCTGGAGGAGGACGAGGCCGGTGCGCTGAGCCTGGCGGGGCGGCAGCTCATGGAGACCTTCTGGGAGCGCCTGGTCCAGCCCCACGTCTTCACGGCGATGCTGGCCCGCTATCCCCGACACGACCGGCCCCTTGCCCCGGAGCGCTGGCGAGGCGCCATCGCCAACGGCCAGTACATCCTCATCCGGCGGGAGGTCTACGAGGCCGTGGGCGGTCACGAGGCCCTGCGCGGCGAGGTGGTGGAGGATCTGCGCATGGCCCAGCGGCTCGTGCGGGCGGGGCACCGGCTGAGCCTCCGGAGTGCCGAGGACGGGTTCGCCACCCGCATGTACGACGGCCTCCGGGAGCTGGTGGAGGGCTGGTCCAAGAACACGCTGCTCGGCGGGCTGGCCAGTCTCCCCGTCTGGCTGCGCCGGGTGACGCCCCCGCTGATGATCCTGTCCGGCCTCGGGTTCTGGGTCGTCCCACCGGTGGTCCTGGCCCTGGCGGCGGTGAGCGGGGTGGCTGCTGCTGCGGGCACGTGGGCCGCGACGGTGGTGGGACTGAGTGTCGTGCTCTGGTCGCTGGCCGCCTGGCGGATGGGTGCCCCCGCCGCCTACGGCCTTCTCTACCCCCTGGGCAGCCTGGTCACCGTCTACATCTTCGCCCGCGCATGGCGACGGGGCGGGCGCGTGCTGTGGAAGGGGCGGGAGTACGCGCTGGAGGCCGAGGCCCTCATGCGGGAGCCCTGAGGGGCGATCCCCCCTCGGGACCGTCCCCGGTACGGTCCCACCCCTCGAGCCTCCCGGCCCGAGAGACCGACGGACTCCTCAACCGGCGGACCTCCCTCGCTCGGCGGACTCCCCCCCCGTTCGGCGCTCTCCTTCCCCGCTCTTCGGGACGTCCGTCTCCGACCTCCCCGACCCCGCGCGTCGAGTAAACAGATGGGTGGCACGGACCCTGTACCTCAGGGGGTCGACCCACGGGTCAGGATGAAGGAACCATCAACTCGAGACACGGCGACAACTGCCGATACAACGCGGAGAACGGCGGTGACGGGCCCCCGAGCAGCCTCGTGGAAAACCCACACAACCGCTTTCACCGCAGGGAGATACAGAGATGATCACGAACCTGTCCCCAGACGCGCCACGAGTCGTTGCAGCGCTACGACATCTTCGCAGGGTGCAGCGGCGGCGGTGGATCCTCCTCGGAGTGGGCGGGGTGGCGGTCGCCCTGGCGGCCCGGATGCCCACCGGGCCCGACGTGGCCCTCGAAGAGACGGTCGTGGTCCAGGCCCCAGCGGCCCTCGCCGCACCCGTCCTGGCCGACGGCTCCCACGCCCGTGTGGACTTCTGGGTGGACCGCTTCTCCACCCGTCAGCGGGAGGTCTTCCAGCGCCTGCTGCAGAACCGCGGTCGCTACGAGGTGATGATCCGCCGGAAGCTGGAGGCCCGGGGGCTCCCCCAGGACCTGATCTACCTGGCCCTCATCGAGTCGGGGTTCGAGGAGGACGCGGTCTCCTGGGCCGGCGCGGTCGGGCTCTGGCAGTTCATGCCCGCCACCGCCCGGGCCTACGGGCTCCGGGTGGACGCGGTGGTCGA
>DATHRY010000286.1:0-1698 GCA_035464715.1 Longimicrobiales bacterium | reverse complement strand
CATTCTTCGACTTCGGTGGCCTGGGCGTCCGGTGGAAGATCGACGCCGGCGAGACCGGCGGCCATTTCTCGGTGGTCCACCACCCCATCGCGGCCCGTGCGCTGGCCGCTCCCCTTCATCGGCACCACAACGAGGACGAGTACTCCTACGTCCTGAGCGGACGTCTGGGCGCCCTCCTGGGAGACGAGGTGGTGACGGCGGAGGCGGGGAGCTGGGTCCACAAGCCCCGGGGCCAGTGGCACACCTTCTGGGCCGCCGGGGACGAGCCCTGCCACATCATCGAGGTCATCGCCCCCGGAGGCTTCGAGGACTACTTCCGGGAGGTGTCCGAGGCCTGGGGCGACCTGGAGGCCTTCGCCCGGATCAACCAGGCCTACGAGCTGGACATGGACTTCGACAGCGTCCCGGAGCTGTGCCGGCGCTTCGGACTGACGTTTCCGGAGCTGTAGCCGCTGCGCGCCCTCCCGTCGCCCGGTGGGATGCCGCCGGGGCGGCGGGGCGGGCGCGTGGAAGGGGTCGGGAGCCGGCTCGGGACGCGGAACTCCGGGGCGCTCCTCCGGCCGGGTTCAGCCCTCGAGGTTCCGGGTCACCCCTCCAGCGGTCCGTACAGCCGGTTCCCGGGGGCCGACGGATCGTCGCTGCGGTAGAACTGGTGGGCCATCTCGGCGAGCTCGGTGCGGCTGACGGCACCATCGCCGTTCCGGTCCAGCTCGGCGAACACCTCCCGGGCCAGCTCCGCCCGGAGCCCGAAGGCGCCGTACAGGCTGCAGAACTCGTCGACTTCGATCCGACCGCTCTCGTCGGTGTCGAAGAGGGCGTAGAGGCGGTCGACCAGTGCCGAGACTTCCGCTTCGTACCGGCCATCGTCCGTCAGCAGCTCCGCCCAGTAGTCCAGCCACTCCTGGAGGTCCACGCCTCCGTCCTCGTCCGCGTCCGCGGATTCGCGCACGATCTCCCAGCGCCCGAGATAGGCGTCGCGAAGGCCGGTCCACCGCGCGTCCGTGGGCCCCGCCCGGTGCAGGATCCGCAGGTTCTCCAGGATCCGCTCGAAGTCCGCCCGTCCGACGATCCCGTCGTCGTCGATGTCGTAGACGCGGAAGTAGCGCGTGAGCTTCTGGTTCTGGAGTGACGACAGCATCGAAGGTCCGGTCCGGGGCCAGGAGTGGAGAGGGGCAGGAGAATAGGGAACCCGGCCGTCGGGAGCGAGGACCCGTCCTGCTCGAGTCCCCGCTCCGTCCGATGGGCGGCGGACCGCCGCCGTTCTGGCTTGCCTTACCGGCACTCCACGTCCCACACGAATCTGGAGACGGTGATCTCGCCGTTCGCGTTGATCTGGAAGTGGCTGTGCTCTTGGATCACGTACGTCTCGCCGGGTCCAACGGGCGAGAATCGAAGGTTGTAGGTGAAGGTGTCGCTGTAGGGTTCCCCACCACTCATCGTGTGGTTGTGGTCGCCCTCGACGCCCGTCGCCCGATAGGAGATTCCGGTGGTCTCTCCGACGCCACGGACATTCTGAAGGGTGATGAGGTTCAGGCCGTTCGTATTGCCGGCAGGCCCCCCGTTCCGGTGTGTGAGATAGAGGATCCGCCCCTCGAGCCGGATCCACTCTCCGGCGCCGTCCAGGGCGCAGCCCACGTAGGCCCTGTCGCCGTCCAGCTCAGCGACGACGACCTCCGTGTCGTTGAACGTGGGTGCGCC
>DATHRY010000285.1:0-19505 GCA_035464715.1 Longimicrobiales bacterium | reverse complement strand
GATCGGGCGCGACCGCGTCCGCTTCATGCGCCCGTCGACCTCCCGTTCCACGTACTGGTTCAACGCCAGTGCGCCGGCGGTGGCGATCCCCGTTCCCACCAGGGTCTCCAGGAGGCGCAGGAGATCCGGCCGGGCGGTGGCGGCCACGAAGTAGCTGGCGCCCGCCGTGATGGCCACGAAGGTGGCGATCCCGGGCTTGGTGAGCTCGACGTAGGCCCGCAATGCGTCGGCCACGGACGGAGGGGAGTCCGGCGGTGCGGGAGCGGTGTGGACGGGGTCGTCGGGCATGGCGGACAATCTAACCCGAGCCCCGCGGAGTCCAGAAACAAATGGGCCTTCAGGGCCGTACAACCGGGTGTGGATAGTGGGTGACGTGATGCGCGTCACCGGCGAACGGGAGGGGCGGCGGGCCGGGCCAGTGCCCGGCCCGCCGTGCGTTCCTCGGATCGAAGGCCATGGAGTCCCGGACCCCCGACATGGACACGAACGCCGAACGGCGACGCCGGGAACGCCCCGTGTGGGGCCTTGCCCTGGCGGTATCCCTGGGGCTCCACCTCCTGGTGCTCCTCCTCTTCCCCGTACAGTCCCTCCTGATCGACCCCGCCGCCGCGGCGGGCCCCCGGTCCGGGGACGATCAGGCGGCCCCTGGGTCCATGCAGGCCATGAACATGCGGGTCCCGCCGTCCACGCCCATCATCCCCCCGCCCATCCCGCTCCCCGTCCTGACCGACGTGGAGCCGGTGGAGTTCGAGCCCGAGGAGAACCTCGAGGCCCCCGCCATCTCGGGGGAAGCCATCGGTGCCCTGGAGGCTCCGGGGCTGGAGGACGGTACCGGGGAGGGCGACGGGGGCACCTCGGAGGAGGGCCTCTACCGGCTGCAGGCGCCGTCACCCCGGGCCATGTTCTGGCCCCCGGACCCGCCGGAGATGGAGAACGGGTCCGTGGAGGTGTGGGTGTTCGTGGATGCAGCGGGTCGCGTCGTGGCCGACTCGACCCAGCTCCGGCCGCCCACCCGGGACCGGGACTGGAACCGTCGGGTGATCGAGCTGTCCGCGGAGTGGGTGTTCACTCCGGCGATGAAGGACGGCAAGCCGGTGGCGTCCTGGTTCCCCTATTCCGTGGGCCGCTGAGGCTCCTGGTCCCGCGTCCGCCCGCCCGGGGCCGGTCCCGTTGTCCTCCGCGGCCCCGCCCCGAGCCGGGCCAGCGTCTCCGGCATGCTCAAGAACCGCCACCCCGGGTCCGCCAGGTCCCTCCGCACGTCGGCGGCGAGAAGGAGATCCAGGTCCCTGGGGTGGAGCCCGATGCGGAGGGGCCGGCCGGTGGCCCGGGCGATCGCGCGGGCCAGCCCGTTCGTGAGTCCCAAGGCCCGCCTCCGGAAGCCCGTGTCGGCCTCGTAGCCCGCCAGGGGGGTCCGGTACAGGTGCCCTTCGCCGGCTTCCAGAAAGCCCTGGAGGACCTCGTACCAGCGGTAGGGGAGCGCCGGCAGGTCGCGGCGCCGCAGGGCTCCCAGGGCCCAGGCCGGCGGGACGTACAGGCCCGGTGCCGGAAGATCCCGTTCGCCGAACCAGGCGAACCCCCGGGCCACCAGTTCCATGAGCTCCTGCCGGGTTCGAGAGAGGTGCTCTGCCTGGTCCCGGCTCAGCACCAGGCCGTGGACCTTGTGGTAGAGGCTCCGGGGGGGGGCCCGGTGCACCCAGCCGTGGCCGGCGAGCTCCAGCCCTTCGCGGCTCCAGGCCCGGAGCCGGTCTACTTGTCCGGGCTCCCAGTCCAGCCCCGGGACCACGAGGAGCGTGATCCGGTGGCCGGCTCCGGAGCGGGCGAGGTCCACGAGCCGCCGGACCCGCTCCAGATTCGACGGCTTCACGTCGTGGATCGACAGGTGGGCCGGGCAGGTGGTCACCTCCGCCCCCGGGCGATGGTTCGGAGCAGGTCGACCCAACCGTCCACCGCCGCCAGGCTCAGCTCCCGGGCGGCGTCGTGGCCGGCCTCCGCCACCCGGCTGAGGGTGGCTGCGTCGAGTCCTCGCAGCCGACCGACGGCCGCGGATACCGTCTCCTCCGGCTCCATCACGAACACCCCCTCCCGGAGCCGGGGCCATTCCAGGAGGCCGCACCCGGGCGAGGCCAGGACCACCCGGCGGCGGAGCATCCCCTCGTAGGCGGCGCTGCCGAAGGTCTCGAAGCGCGAGGGCAGGACCACCAGGTCGCTGGCGTCCAGGTGCTCCATCACCTGCTCACGCGCCACCCAGGGCACGGTCTCCAGGTTGGGGAGCCGGTCCGCCGCGGCGTCCACGTCCGCCCTCAGGGGACCGTCGCCCACGATGCGCACCCGCAGGTCCGGGTGGGCCTCCGCCGCCGCGAGGATCTGGCCCACCCGCTTCTCCGGCGCCAGGCGGCCCAGGAAGAGGAGAGACCGGATCGCGGTGGGTGGCGGGGGAGGGAGGGCCCTGAGGAACGCCTTCGGCGAGGGGGTGCCCATGATCTCGACGCTGCGACAGCCGCCGCGGCGCGCGTCTGCCTCCAGTCCCTTGTTCAGAACGGCGACCGTGTCGGCGAGCCGGAGGAACAGGTGGTCCCACCAGCCCAGCACCGGCCGGGCCACCCGGCTCAGCCCCCGTGGCCAGTAGAGTTCGGCGATGCGCTCGAACTGCGTGTGGTAGCCAATGCAGAAGCCGGCGTCGAACGTCCGGGCCAGGGGGAATCCCATCCACCCCAGGATCCATGGGCTGGCCGCCACGATCACGTGGGGCCGGACCTCCTCGGCCACCGCCCGGACGGCCCGGATGGACGGCACGAAAAGGGTCTGGGTCGGGTCGCCGGGCATGGGGAAGTGGCGGCCCGGGAGTCCCGGCGGTCCGTCGGGGGGTGGGGGGGCCACGAGCCGCACCTCGGCCACCCGGGGCCGGAGGTGCTCCATGAGGTCGTCGTAGTAGGTGCCCACCCCGTTCCGCCCCGGGACCGCGTCCGAGAGGAGCAGCACCCGGAGGCGCCCCTCGTCGGGGAGAGGCCGCTTCCCCGATCGTGGCAGCCGTCCCGGGGTCGTCATGCGTCCCGGGCGCCGGCGGCCTCGAAGCCGAACCGGTCCACGAGGGCCGCGAACCGCGCCCGGACGTCCGCCTCGACGAGCCCGTAGTCCCCCAGCCGGTGCTCGTGCCGGCTCACGTAGCGGCGGCTCCGCCGACCCGCCTCCGCCAGCCGGGCCCCGAAGGCCTCCGAGGGTGTCCAGCCGAACCGGGCGTACACGCGCCCGACCTCGGCCTCCACGTCGCCGGAGACGCGACCCAGCGGCGCCCAGGCGTGCCGCGCCTCCGGGAGGGCCGGGAGCACCGCCACGAGCCGCTCCCCGTAGAAGGCGAGCATCTCCACGATGGGGTCCCGCCATCGGGGCTCGGCCACGGACCAGCCGAAGAAGGCCGCCCCGGCCTCCAGGGAGGAGAGCTGGGAGGCCACGGCCGGGCAGGGGTCCCGGACGCAGCCGATGAAGCGGGCGTCCGGGAAGGCCTCCGCGAGGGTCGAGAGGAAGGGTGTGAAGGACGGGTTCTTGCTCAGCACTCGCTTGTCGGTCCCCACCACGTACAGGTGCCGCTGGAGGCAGCGCCCGTAGAAGGCCACCAGCTCCCGGCGGAAGCCGTCTTCCTGGAGGTCGAGGCGGGCCACCGCCCACAGCCGGGGGTGGCCCGGGAAGGCCAGAACCAGGATGAAGGCTGCAAAGGCCGGCAGCAGGAACAGGTAGTCCTCCTCCGGGTGCGAGAGGGCCGTGGGATGCACGTCGTCCATGAAGGACAGCACGCGGCCCTCCACCCATTCCAGGAGTCGTCCGAAGGGCCGCCCCAGCGCGCGGTCCACCGCACCAAGGGCCCGGGCCGCCTTCCGCTCCACCACCGCCGGAGCCAGGAGCAGCTCCCACAGCCGCAACGTCGTGAAGCGCTCCTCGTCCAGGGCCAGGACACGGTGCAGGAAGGTGGTGCCGCTGCGGGGGAGGCCCACCACGAAGAGCGGCTCCTCAACGGCCACGTCCCGGTAGCCGGGGAAGAGGAGGTCGTCCAGGCGGAACGCGACCCAGTGGATGAGCTGAAGGACCACGAAGGGTGGAAGCACCAGGGCCAGCGCCAGAGCCCGCCGCACGGATGGATCCGGGGCCTCGCCCGTGTCCACCAGCGCCCGGAGGAAGGTCTCGGGACCCGGGGCCCGCTCCTCCCGGCCCCCACTCACCTCACCTCCTCCGTGACGTCCAGGATGGCGTCCAGGAGCTCCGGCTGGTCCACCCCCAGGTTCCCCTGGGACGCCTGGAAGATCAGGAACCCGCCGGCGCCGATGAGGGCCGCACCCAGCGCCCGCAGCATGCGCGTCCGCCAGTACGGCGCCATCACGTGGCGCCCGTGGGAGGCGGCCCAGGCCAGGCCCGCCGCCGAGGCGATGTTCGTGACGAAGAGGACCACCAGGAAGAGGAGGCCCAGCCGCCAGTCCTTGCCCCACTGGCGCAGGAAGAGGGGCGTGCCCAGTCCCAGCCAGAAGATCCACGGCGCCGGTGAGAGCACGGTCCCGGCCACGACGTGCCAGAACCGCACCGTGGCCGGACCGCCGTCCTTCGGCGTCCGTGGGTCCGCCCGGGACCAGTGACGCGTCACCAGCCGGAGCCCGATCGCCACCACCACGATCCCGCCGACCCATCCCATGATCCCCACCGTCCGGGGCGAGAGGCTGGTGAGGAGCAGGCTCGTCAGCAGCAGCGGCGCGAGGTCCGTCACGAAGGGCGCCATGGCCAGGGGTAACGCCGCCCTGAATCCGCGCTCCAGCCCCGTGGCCACCACCATGGTGGTGTAGGGCCCCGGCGCCATGCCGGCCGCCAGGCCCAGGATCAGGGCGGGGAGGACCGCGGAGAGGAGGTCCACGGCGGCGTCAGCCCCAGAAGGCCAGGCGCAGCCGGGTGGTGAAGGGGAGGTCTCCGTGGCCGGCGCACGAGGCGGGGTCCATGCGCTGGTTGTACTCCGCAGCGTCGTCGGCGACCTGCGGGTACTCGACGCTCACGGCCGCCCCCGGATCGGACGTGAAGCTGATCAGGAGCCGATCCTCGGACCCCACCACCCGGTTGTGGACCGAGGGCACCTGGATCCCGTTCAGGACGAACACCAGGCGACGGCCGTCCCCCTCCTCGTAGCGGTCGCCGTCGGCCGTGAAGAGATGCCGGTCCCCCAGGGACATGCCGAGGTTCGCCATGAGGGCACCCCAGGTGGCTCCCTCGTGGTGGACGTGGACGACGTCGGCATTGTTCTCGTGCATGTGGATCCGCTGGGAGGGGAGGATCCCCTCGTCCGAGGCGGCGCAGGCGCTGATCTCCTCCATGTAGCGGTCGGCGGAGAGGTCCATCCGCTCCCCGTCCACGAACACGGCCCAGTTGGCATGGTGGTGGGTGGACGGCGCCAGGGGTGCGAAAGCCAGGCGCGCCAGGCCCAGGGCCAGTACGCCGGCCAGGAACGCGAGAACCGTCGTCTTCATCGTCTTCATCAACCGTTCGGGGACACGGGCTAAGGGGAGCGTGCCCTTGAATCTCCCCCGGGGCCCGGGGAGTCACAACCGTCGTCGCCCGGGTGGTGGTCCGGTCCGACCACGACCCGCGTGCGACCCCATGCGCCCGTCCCGGCGTCGGCCTACCTTGCTGAATCCCCACTCTCCCGGGACAGGTCATGGAGCACGGACGCGGCGGAAAACGCATTCTCTGGGTGGACGACGAGGTGGAGCTCCTGCGGCCCCACCTCCTCTTCCTGCAGGCCCGGGGCTACCACGTCGACGCCATCGCCAACGGCGACGACGCCCTGGCACTGCTCCGGGAGCACGTCTACGACCTGGTCCTGCTGGACGAGCAGATGCCGGGTCGCAGAGGGCTGGAGGTCCTGGAGATCCTCCGCAGGGAGGATCCCCACGCCCGGGTGGTCATGGTGACCAAGTCCGAGGAGGACCGGACCATGACCGAGGCCATCGGGCGGCGGGTGGACGACTACCTGGTCAAGCCGACGAGCCCCCGGCAGGTCCTCTCGGTGGTCACCCGGATCCTGGAGGGGTCGTCGATCCGCCAGCAGCAGGTGGCCCAGGACTTCGCCGCCCGTTTCGGCCGGCTCACCATGAAGGGACAGGAGGCGGACTCGGCGGCGGGATTCCGGGACGTCTACGCCGAGTTGGTGGACTGGCACGTCCGCCTCGACGCCGCCGGCGAGCAGGGCCTGCTGGACTCGGTGGAGAGCATGCTCATCGACCTCAGGCGCCGGTTCGGCGAGTTCATCGTCGACGCGTATCCCCGGTGGCTGGAGGGAAGCGCGGAGCGTCCAGATCTGTCCGTGGACGTGATCCACCATCACCTGGTGCCGTGGCTCGACGGCGAGACCGTGTTCTTCGTGGTCCTGGACTGCATGCGCCTGGATCAGTGGCGGGTGATCGCGCCCCTGCTCGCGCCGTATTTCGACATCGAGGAGCACTTCCACTACTCCATCCTCCCCACGGCCACGCCCTACGCCCGGAACGCCATCTTCAGCGGGCTCTTCCCGGACGAGCTGGCCGAGGCCCGACCGGGCTGGTGGGACTCCTCCGACGACGAGGGGTCCATGAACGCCTTCGAGGACGAGCTCCTGCAGGCTCACCTGCACCAGCTCACCGGAGAACGGCTCCCGATCCACTACGACAAGATCTTCACGGACCGGGAGGGGGACCGGGTCCGGGGACGCGTACGATCGGCGCTCCGCCACAAGGGGGGCGTGGTGGCCCTGGTCTTCAACTTCGTGGACCTGATGACCCATGGCCGCTCCGAGTCCCCCATCCTCATGGAGGTGGCCAAGGACGAGAAGGCGCTCCGGGCCCTCACCCGCTCGTGGTTCGAGCGATCGACGGCGTTCCAGGTGCTCAAGGAGGCCGCGGCCGGAGGGTACCGGGTCGTCCTGACCACCGATCACGGCTCGATCCTGTGCCAGCGCCCCTCCACGATCTTCGCCCGGCGGGACGCCACCTCGAACCTGCGCTACAAGTTCGGCGTGGATCTCCGGGTCGAGGACGCGAGCACGGCGCTCACCACCCGGCACCCCCAAGAGCTGCGGTTCCCCGAGGGCCGCCTCGGCATGACCTACGTGCTGGCCCTCGAGGACCACTTCTTCGTGTATCCCACCAAGCTGAGGGAGTACCAGGCCAAGTACCGCAACTCGTTCCTGCACGGGGGCATCAGCCCGGAGGAGATGATCGTGCCCGTGGCCCGGCTGACGCCGCGGCCGCGCTAGCCCCCGGGGGGGACGTCCTACGCCGGCCCGGTGAGGGCCGGGCGCTCCGGGGGATACAGGTCCAGGAGGTCCCGGGCGTGCCCGACGATCTCCCGCCCGGTGATGAGCCGCATGCAAGTGAAGTCGCCGCCGCACGTCACGGGGCGGTTCTCGGTGCGGCAGGGCACGCACCCGATCCAGTGCCGGACCATCCGGGTCATGGGCGTCGGGGGATCGGTGTATCCCGCGGGGCCGAACACGCAGATCGCCGGGCGCAGGAAGGCGTGGGCGGCGTGGGTGAGGGCGGTGTCCACGCCCACCACCAGGCCGGCCTCGGCCACCACCCCCACCGCCTCCGCCAGGGAGGTCTTCCCCACCAGGTCGATCACGGCGCCGTCTGCGTCGGCCAGGATCCGGTCCGCCGCCTCCCGGTCCGCCGGTCCGCCGGCCATCACCACCGGGAGCCCCGTCTCGTCACGCAGGGCCCGGCCCAGGGGTGCCCAGCGGTCCTCCACCCAGTGCTTCCACGGCCGCGTCGTGAACGGGACGATCAGGACGAAAGGCTCCTCCACCCCGGCCTCCCGCAGCCGGTCCCGGGCCCCGGCCCGCACCTCGGGATCGAGGTGGAGGTCCAGCGACCAGTCCGAGGTGTCGAGCCCGAGCCACTCGGCCATGAGCCGGGGCTCGCCGCTCATCTCCGAGACGTGGCGGCCCGTGGGGTAGCGGTGCGTCATCAGGAGGCCGCTCCCCTCCTGGGGCCCCAGGGAGATGCGGACGGGTGCCCGGGAGAACCAGGTGACCAGGCCGCTCCTGGAGAGGCCCTGGAGGTCGATGGCCACGTCGTACCTCCGTGCCCTGAGGGTGTCACGGAAGGAGCGGAAGGCCTCCCGGAGCTCCCCCAGCGCGCCCGCTCGGAGCAGCTTCTTCCACCGGTCCCGGTCCCAGACCACCACCTCGTCGAGCCCGGGGTGGTTCAGCACCACGTCGCTGGACTTGGGCTCGACCACCCAGGTCAGGTGGGCGTCGGGGTACCGACGTCGCAGCGCCCGGATGATCGGCGTCGCGAACATGACGTCCCCCCGGGCGCTGAGACGCACCAGGAGGATCGCCTCGGGCCGTTCCGGGAGGACCGGGGCCGGGGGATCGGGTCCGACGGCGACGGCGGTGGGCGTCATGCGAGACGGAGTGGGAAGGGAAGCGAACTCCGCTCCGGGACCCATCCCCGAAACGGGACCCATCATGGTAACATGCATGCCGTGAGCCGCCCCAGCCCCGTTCGTCCGTCCGCTCGAGCCCGCCTCGCCCTCCTTCCGCCCGTCACCGTCCGCCAGTGCCCTTGAGCCGCCCCGGTCGTCCCGTCCCCCACGCCCTCCACCCGTGAGCCGCCTCCCCCTGCCCAACGTCCTGGACCTGGTGTACGGCGCCGGCCTGACGGTGGCGTCGCCGGTCCTGGCCTGGAAGCTGGCGCGCACCGGGAAGTGGCGGTCGGACTGGAAGGGCCGCATGGGCCGGGTGGAGGCGCTGGGCCACGATCCCCGACCCACCGTCCTCCTGCACGGCGTCAGCGTGGGAGAGGTGGCGGCCGCCGAGCCCCTGGTCCATCGCCTGGGCGGGGCCGACGGGCGGGGGCCCTGCCGGGTGGCGATGAGCGTCACCACCAACACGGGCTTCGCCCGGGCGGAGGCGCTGTACGGCGCCCATCACCGTGTGGTGCGCTACCCCCTGGATTTCTCCCGGGCGGTGGCGCGGTTCCTGGACCGGGTGCGGCCCGACGTCGTGGGCCTCCTGGAGCTCGAGGTCTGGCCCAACTTCACCCGGGCGTGCCAGGAGCGGGACATCCCGGTGGTGGTCCTCAACGGGCGACTGAGCGCCGACAGCTTCCAGGGCTACACCCGCCTGCGGCCGGTGCTGGCCCCATCGTTCCGCCGGCTGGCGGGGGTGGCGGCCCAGACCCGAGACTACGCGGACCGCTTCGAGGCCCTGGGGGTGCCCCGGGACCGGATCCGGGTGGCGGACTCGATGAAGTGGGAGGTCCCCCTCCCCGAAGGGCTCGACGGGGCCGCCGCCGCACTGGGCCGGGCGCTGGGCGTCGATCCGGGTCGGCCCACGGTGGCGGCCGTGTCCACCGGGCCGGGAGAGGAGGCCCGCCTGCTGGAGGGTCGGCCCGCCGGCGTCCAGCTGGTGGTGGTGCCCCGCAAGCCCGAGCGCTTCGGCGAGGTCGCGGGGCTGGCGGACTGGGTCCGACGATCCCGCACCCGGGACGATGGAGGGGCGGCGGGCCCGTCCCCGGTCTCCGGAGACCCGGGGGCGGCCCCGTCCTCCGGTCCCGAGCTCTTCCTGGTGGACACCATGGGGGAGGCCGAGGCCGCCACGGCCCTGGGCGACGTGGTCGTCGTCGGCCGCAGCTTCAACGGCATGGGCGGCTCGAACCCGATCCCCGCCGCCCGGATGGGCCGGCCGGTGGTCCTGGGCCCCGACCACCAGAACTTCACGGAGATGGTGGAGGCCCTGGTGGAGGGCGGCGCCGCGCTGGTGGCGGCGGACCCGTGGCCCGCGGTCCAGGCCCTCCTGGACGATCCGGCCCGCCGGGCCGCCATGGCCGAGGCCGGGCCCCGGACCGTGGCGGCCCACGCCGGCGCCACCGAGCTCAACGTGTCGTTGATCCTCGACCACCTCCGGCGGGCGGACCGGGACCCCACGGCCCTGCCCCGGGGGTAGCGGGTCACTCCGCCCGGAGGGCCTCCACCGGCTCCAGCCGGGTCGCCCGGCGGGCCGGAAGCCAGGCCGCCGCCACGCCCGCCAGCAGCAGCAGGGCGGTGCCCCCGGCGAAGGCCAGCGGGTCCGCCGGGGACACCTCGAAGAGCAGGCTCTCCAGGAAGCGGGTGGCCACCCAGGCGGCGGGGAGCCCCACGGCCAGACCCACCGCGATCGTGGACAGGTCGTCCCGGACCACGAGGCGCACCACCTCGCCCGCCCGGGCCCCCAGGGCCATGCGGAGGCCGAGCTCCCGGGTCCGGCGACTCACCCCGTAGGCGACCACCGCCCACACGCCGGTGGCCGCCAGGAGGAGCGCCAGCAGGGCGAAGGCCGCCACCAGGCCGCCGAGCATGCGGGTGTCGCCGGTGGCCGCGGCCTCCAGGTCGTCCAGGGTCTGGATGCCGTAGAGCGGAATATCCGGCGCTTCCTCGGCCAGGGCGGCCCGGATCCCGGGCAGCGCCGCCAGGGGCTCGCCCCGGGTCCGGATGGCGTAGGCGCCCGAGCTCTCCTCCTGCCGGTGGCTGAGGTACATCTCGGGCATGGGGCCCGACGCGGGATCGTCGTACAGGACGTCGCCCACGATTCCCACGACGGTGGCTCCCGCGCCCCCCTCGGGAGTCAGGGACGCACTGGCCTCGAGCGTCTGGCCCAGGGGATCCTCCCCCGGGAACAGGAGCTCCGCGGCCGACTCGCTGAGGACGACGACCGGCGGAGAGTCCGGCCAGTCCTCGCTCCCGAAGACCCGTCCCCGCAGAACGGGAATCCCGAGCGTCCCGAAGAAGTCGTCTCCGACGGGGTTCAGGCCGACGGAGGGACGGTCTCCGATGGGCCAGCTCCGGCTCCCGGCTCGGCGAACGCCACCGATCCAACAGTGACCGCCCAGCGGCAGGGCGCACGCCACCGCCGCGGCCTCGACGCCGGGCACGGCCAGCAACCGTTCGACGGCCCGGTCGTGGAGTCCGGCCGGATCCTCCGCCAGGGCGCTGGATCGGGGGAGGACGACGTTGAAGGTCAGCAGATCGCCCGGGGTGAAGCCTCGATCCACCCCCTGAAGCTCGGCGAAGGAGCGGGTCAGGAGCCCGGCGCCCACCACGAGGACCAGCGCCAACGCCACCTCCAGGGCGACCAGTCCCCGCCGGAGCCGGCCCGCGGCCCGACCATCGGAGGGGGAGCGACCGCCCAGGGCCTGGCCGGGGTCCTTCCGGGTCTGGGCCATGGCCGGGGCGAGGCCGAAGACGAGTCCCGAGACGATGGCGAGCCCCAGGGCGTAGGCCAGCACCACCGGATCCACGGACATGGCCTCGGGTCGGGTGAAGCCGACGTTCCAGGTCCCGTAGAGGAACCGGGAGGGCCACACGGCGGCGAGGCCACGGACCCCGAGGTGGGCGACGCCCACCGCCGCCAATCCGCCGAGGAGCCCCAGGACGAGGCTTTCGGCAAGGAAGGTCCGGGCGACCCTCCAGCGGCTCGCTCCCAGGGCCCGCCGGACCGAGATCTCCCGGTCCCGGCTCGCCGCCCGGGCGGTCAGGAGCCCCGCCAGGTTCGCGCAGGCGGTCACGAGGAGCAGGCCCGAGGCCAGCAGCAGGAGCGTGAGTCCGCGACGGGCCACGGGGTTGATGCGGACGTCCTCCAGGCGGTCCGCCTTCACCACGGACACGGTGGTGGGGTCCTCGCCCGGGTACGCCGCGACGACGGTTCGGCCGACCTCCCGCATTCGCTCCTGGAGCCGGTCCATCGGGATGTCCCCTGGAAGCCGGCCGATGGCCCGCATCCAGTGGGCCTCGGCGCCCCGGACGAGGAAGGGCACGGTGAGCGCCGATGCGGTGTGGACCGTCACCCAGACGGCCGCGGACCCCGTGAGACCCCGGAAGCCCGGCGGGGTGACGCCGATCACCGTCACCGACCGACCCTCCAGGGTCACCGTCCGACCTACCACCCCCGGGTCCGCCCCGAACCGCGAGGTCCAGAGGTCGTGGGCCAGGAGGAGCGTGGGTGGGGCGTCCGGTCCGTCGTCGGCGGTCGCGAAGTCCCTTCCGTGAAGGGGCGCCACCCCCAGCACGTCGAGGTAGTCCGGAGTCACGACCTCGACGTTGAGGAGGACCGGATCCCCCGACCCGGTGAGGGTCAGGTTCCGGCGGGCGAAGCCGGCGACCGGATCCGCCAGGCGGTCGTCGGCCTCCGCCAGGAGCCTGTACTTCGGATAGGACCAGGCCGTGGCCCGGGGCGGCCCGGCCTCCACGGTGGAGGAGTCGCTCAGGTCCAGGAAGACCAGCTCCCGGGGCTCGGGGAAGGGCGCCGGGGCCAGGAGCACCGTCTTCACGGCCGAGAAGATCGCGGTGTTGGCGCCGATCCCCAGGGCCAGCACCACCACGGCGGCCGCCGTGAAGGCCGGTGTCCGGGCCAAGGTGCGCGCCGCGAGCCGAAGGTCGCTCCAGGTCTCTCCCATCATCGTCCCCACCCTTCCGTTGCCTGTTCGTCCCTGCGGTCCGGGTCGTTCCCGGAGCCGCTCCCGCAGTCCACCCCGGACCGCGTCCACCACCGCCCGGGCGGTGTACGCCCACCGCCCCCTCCCCACCTCGGCGAGCCGGTCCCGGAACGCCTGGACCATCTCGTTGCCGTAGCTCGACCGGATCCACCGGGGGTAGGCCCCGACCGCGATCCGGAAGAGGCCCACCCGGAGGCGGTCCCTCATCACCGGCCCTCCGGCACCAACCGCTCCTGTTCGGCTACGGTCAGGAGCCGGCGCAGCCGCTCCGACTCGGCCCGGGCGACCTCCCGACCCAGAGGCGTGACCCGGTAGTAGCGACGGCGGGCGTCGGCGTCGGGGTCCGGCGGCTCGGCGAGCGGCTCGAGCAGCCCCCGCTCCACCATCCGGGCCAGGGTGGCGTAGAGGGTACCAGGCAGGAGCGCGTCCCGCCCGGCCGTCTTCGTGTCCAGCGACTGCATCATCGCGTAGCCGTGGAGGGCGTCCTCACCCAGCGCCAGCAGCACGTGGAACTCCGGCGTCGTCAGCGGCAGGAAGGTCTCGGGGTCGGGGCGGGTCATGGCGGCCGATCACTGTGCGGAGTGAAACTATACTGTGAAGCATTATAATGCCTCACACGAGATCGACAAGTTGCGGCCAGGGCCGCGGCGCTGGAAGATTGGCCACGATCCGCAAGATATCCGCCCCTGTCGATGAATCCCCTCCATGCCTCCGGTCCCTACGCCCCGGGCGCTCCTGCGCCCTCGGAGATTCCTCTCCGGAGCACTCCTCACCCTGACACTCGCGCTGGTGGTCCCTGAGGCCGTGACGGCTCAGCGGGTCCACAGCCACCATGAGCACGCGAATCACATCGCCGGGCTGGTCGGGGTCGAGTTCGTGGGGTGGGGCCGATGAGTCTCCCGTCGCGCCGCCTCTTCGGCCTGGCCCTCGCCGCCCTCGTGATCCTGTCCTGTTCCCCGCCGCCGGATTCACCCATGTCCGATTCCGCCGAACCTTCCTCGGGGGCCGCGACCCCGGCCTCGGACACGATCCGGGGGACCGTGATCTACCGGGAGCGGATGATGCCGCCACCGGGAGCCGTCCTGACGGTGGTCCTGGAGGACGTCTCCCGGGCCGACGCGCCGGCCGACGTCCTGGCCCGTCAGGAGATCCCTCTCACCTCCGGGCCCCCGTACGCCTTCTCCCTGGCGTACGAGTCCGGCGTGATCCAGGAGCGGCGTCGATACACCCTGCGGGCCCGGATCCAGGAGGGCGAGCGTCTGCTCTGGACCAGCACCGAGAACATCCCGCCCTTCGACCGTCCCGACGACACGCCGATCGAGATCCTGCTCGCCCGCGTCGGAGACGGAGGGTCCCCCCGGTGATCGGGGTCGCCTGGGCCGGACTCAGGAAGGCCCTGCGCACGTGGCCGCAGCTCCTGGCCGCGGACCTGGCCACCCGGGTGGCCGCCACCCTCCTCATCGCGCCGGTGGTGGCGTTCATCGTCCGGGAGGCCCTGTCCCGGGCCGGGGACGGAGCCCTGACCGATCAGGACATCCTGTGGTTCGTCCTCTCTCCGATGGGCCTCGGGACGATCCTCCTGGTGGCCGCCGCCTCGGCGCTGGCGGGGCTGGCGGGGCATACCGCCATCATGACGGTGCTCGCCGGGGTGGAGGAGGACCGGGCCGTATCCTGGCTGACAGGGATGCGCCACGCCGGACACCGCTTCTTCTCCATCTTCGAGATGGCGTTCCGTGGGCTGGTCCGCCTCCTCATCGACGCGGCCCCCTTCCTCGTGCTGGCCGGGCTGGCCTACGTCCTCCTCCTCCGGCGGTACGACATCAACTACTACCTGACCATGCGACCGCCGACCTTCTGGATCGCCGGCGCCGTCATCGCCGTGGCCCTCGGGGGCGTCGCCTGGTTCGCCGGCCGCCGGCTTCTCGGCTGGGCCGTCGCCCTTCCCCGCCTGCTCTTCGGAGGGGCGTCGCCCGCCGGAGCGCTGGAGGAGAGCACGGCGGTGACCCGGGAGCGTCGGCTGTCCGTCCTGGGCCTCTTCGGGATCTGGGCGGGAGGGACGCTGCTCATGTCCACGCTGGTCACCGGGGCCGCGGGCATGCTCGGGCGTGCCCTCGTCCCTCAGGGCAGCACCAATCTGGCCGCCATGGCCGGGGGGATCGCCATCGCCGTGGTGGTGGGTGCGGTGGCGAACCTCGTCGTCTCCATGGTCAGCAGCGTCACCCTCGCGACGTTCCTCTTCGAGGTGGACCATCGCTGGTCCGAGCCCTGGATCCTTCCCCGGGAGGTCACGACCGAGGCCGGAACCCTCGGGGCCCGGGCGTCCCTGAAGATCCCGGGGTGGGCCTGGGTCGCGGCGGCGGTGCTGGTCCCGCTGGGCGCGTTGGTGCTGGGAGTGGGTCTCCTCCGGGAGGTGGGTGCCGACACCGAGGTGGAGATCACGGCGCATCGGGGGGCGTCGGGACGGGCCCCGGAGAACACCCTCGCCGCGGTGCGGGCCGCCATCGCCGACGAGGCGGACTGGGTCGAGATCGACGTCCAGGAGACCTCCGACGGGATCGTCGTGGTCCACCACGACGAGGACTTCATGCGGGCCGCGGGGGAGCGGGGGCGGGTGTGGGAGATGGCCTGGGCCGACGTGGCGCGCGTGCCGAACGGCGCCCGGTTCGGACCGGAGTTCGAGGGCGAGCGGGTGACCACCCTGGAGGAGGTCCTGCGGGTGGCCCGGGACCGGATCAGGGTCAACATCGAGCTCAAGGTCTACGGCCGCGGACAGCGACTCGAGGAGCGCGTCATCGAGCTGGTGGAGGCCATGGGGATGGCGGACCAGGTGGTGCTCATGTCCCTGGACCGCCCCACCGTCGAGACCCTGAACCGCCTGCGCCCGGACTGGACGGTGGGATTCCTGGCCGCGGTGTCCATCGGAGACCTCAGCGCCGTGGAGGCCGACTTCCTGGCCGTGAACGCGAAGACCGCGACCCCCGGGTTCATCCGCCGGGCGCACGCCGCCGGCAAGACCGTCCAGGTGTGGACGGTGGACCATCCCGCCCAGATGGCCGCCGTGATCAGCGCGGGGGCCGACGTGATCATCACCAACGAGCCGGCGCTGGCCCGGGAGATCCTGGGGCAGCTCGCCGGGCTCTCCACCGTGGAACGCCTGCTGCTGGGAGCCGGTACCCGTTTCGGCGTGGTCCCCGGAGCCAACGAATCGTCGGACACCGACGAGGCCTGAACGCCGCGGATCCCGCCGTCTCAATCCCCCGATCGTCGACCCTGATTGCGTTCCGCCCGGCCCTGCCGCCGGCGGGCCGCCGACAGCTCCCCGCGGGTCCCTGACCCCCACTCGATCACTCCGCCCTTCACCCTCCTTTCCATGCACCTCGCCACCTTCATCTGCTCCGGACCCCGGAGGTCGCGCCGGCCGACCCTCCGATTCCCGGCTCTCGCCCTCCTCCTCCTCGCCCTGATCGGGGCGCGCCCGGCCTCTGCACAGGACCGGGTGGTCCTCGTCACCGGCGTGGAGCTCGAGGGGGAGATCAAGTCGGCAAGTCGAGGCACGCTCTCGTTCGACAACGACGAGCTCGACGTGGTGAAGGTCGACCTCGTGGACGTCCGGGCGCTGACGAGTCCCAGCTTCTTCGAGGTCACCGACGCGAATGGCGGCGTCTATCGGGGGTCGCTGGAAGCCGCCGACTCGGGCATGGTCCGGATCGGGGGGGCGAACGGCCCCGCCGTGGTGCCCCTCGGCAGCATCGTCGAGATCCTCCAGTTCGACGCGACCTTCTGGGGCCGGACGAGCGGATTCGTGGACGTGGGGGTGAACCTGACGCAGGCCAACGACCTCAGGTCCCTCTCCATCGGGAGCCGGCTCGCCTACCGGGGCCCCCGCTGGGGCTGGGTCGCGTCGGAGGACGCCTACTGGCAGACCCAGACCACGACGATCGACACCGGGGAGGAGTTCGCGGAGGCGACCCGCCGGATCAGCATCAACGGCGCGGTCAGCCGGTACTTCGCCCGTTGGGCGGTCCAGGGGTCGGCGGACTGGGAGCGAAACGACGAGCTCGACCTCGAGTCCCGGTTCCAGTTCGGCGCCCAGGGCATCTACACCCTCATCGAGAACCAGGCCCTCGAGCTCAAGACCGGGGGCGGGCTCGTGAACAACACCGAGGACTACGTGGACTCCGATCGCCAGACGACCGTCGAGGTGATCGTGGGTGCCGGCGTGGACATCTTCGACCTGGGAGACGTGGACGTGTACACCCGGCTCCAGACCTACACGAACCTGAACGAGGATCGCTTTCGGCTCTCCCTGGACGGACGGATCTCCTGGGAGGTCATCGACGACTTCTACCTGGGGCTGAACGTCAAGGAGAACTACGACTCCAGCCCGCCGTCCGCGGCCAGCGCGAAGCGGGACTTCCGGTACGGATTCAGCATCGGCTGGAGCTGGAGCTGACCGCTGCAGGGGCCGGGCGGCGATCGGCCCGGCCCCTGAGCTCCCCTCTGGTTCCGGCGTCGAGCGCCGGTGTGGTGACGCTTCACCTCACTGGCGTCGCCCTCCCGGCCGCCGGATCTGCGTGGCCCTCGTCGTCCGGGCCGTGCCCCGTGTCCGCGCGGTCATGTCCCGCTGCACCCCTGCCGGAGCCGGCCGGGTGGCGGGCCGCGTGGTGGGTGTCTGGGGTCGGACCTGCGGACGCGTCTGTCCGGGTGTGGTGGCCGGCCGGGTGTCCCGCCACTCCCGGTTCTCCCGGCTCTGCCAGTTCCCGCTCGGGCTCTGCCGGAAGACGTTACCCTCCCGGTCCGACACGACGTTGTTCGGCCGGTTCGCGGCGGGCCGGTCGGCCCGGATCCGGCTCTGGTCCCGGGCCCGGTCCAGCGTCGCGGGGCTGGCCTTCCGATTCACCGCCTCGGGGCGGTTGTAGATGTTGCGCTGGTTGGCCGCCCGGTTCCCGAGGTTCGCCCGGTTCCCGACGTTGACGTTGTTCCCGACGTTGACCCGGTTCCCGATGTTGATGTTGTTGACGTTGTTGTTGATGACGATGGGCCGCCGGTAGCCTCCCGGAGGGTAGTATCCGCCGTGCCAGGGGCGCCCGCCCCAGCCGGGACGGTAGTAGCCGCCGTACCCGCCTCCGAAGGTGAAGCCCACGTGCATGAAGCCGACGCTCCAGCTGAAGCCCATGCTCCACCCGGTCCACGGGTTGTAGGAGGTGTGGAAGCCCCAGGTGGGGAAGCGGGGGTAGTAGAAGCTCGGACCCCACCAGGGCCGGTAGTACCATCCCGTGCCGTAGACCGGCACCCCGTAGTAGGGGAAGCTCCACAGGTACCCCGGCGTGTACCCGACGTAGACCACCTCCGGCGTGTGGTCGTAGACGTGGACGTGGGTCACGTTGTAGACCGGCTCCGAGGGCGGGATCTCCTGGATCTGGGCGCTGGGCACGTTGTCCGCCACCGTCCACGGCCCGGTGGCCGAGCCCGCCTCGAACCAGACCCCGTTGTCCACCGCGTAGTAGTGGCCGCCGATGCGGAGCACCTGGGCCCCGGTGTTCACGGCGTACTCCACCTCGGTGCCGTCGATGTGGACGAACTGCGGATCGCCGTCGTACTCCACCTCGAGGGTGGCCGAGGACCGGTCGATGGCGGCGGTCTGGGGGATCTGGGCGTCCAGGACGGCGTCCTCCGCCTCCTGGGTCCCGGGCACCGACACCCGGACCCCGGCCAGGTCCGAGTCCTCGGGGATCTCCTGGAACCGCTCCGGGAGGTTGTCCGGGCGGATGAACTCCCAGGGCCCTTCGAGGGAGGTGCTCCGGTACCAGCGCCCGGAGGCCAGCAGGTAGAGCGTACGGGCGGTCACGTCCCGGACGATGGGCGTCTCGGTGTTGGTGACGTAGAGGAGGTCCCCATTGCCGATGGGCTCCCAGGTAGCGGGCCCCGTGGTGACCACCAGCTCGGTAGGCTCGGTGGCGGTGACGATCCGGGGTGCGGGGTCGGGGGCCGGCACCGAGGTGGTGTCCGGGGGCACGATGTCGGAGATCTCGGAGGGCGGTGCGTCGATGGGCGACCAGGGGCCCAGGGGATCCCGGGCCTGGTACCAGAGCTTCCCTCCGCCCAGGTAGACGTTCCCCGACCGGGTGTCCCGGATGACCACGTACGGCGCATTGGCGATGTGCTCCAGATCGGTATCGGGGATCGGTATTGCGCGCGGCTCACCGTCGTAGAGCAGGAGCTCCGCCAGCTCCTCCCGGACCACGATGGCCGGCGGTTCGTTCCGGAAGTTCTCCACCCCCTCCCGGGCGACCTCGGCGCTGGCCAGGCTCGCGCTGAGGCGTTGATACGAGATGGGGATCTCGAGCTGTGAGAAGATGCCCGACAGGTACTCGGTCACCTCCGCCTCCGACGCGTCGTTCACGTCCGGCCAACGAGCCCTGGTGACGGTGACATCCCTGACCAGGGCGGTGCCGCCGTCCGCGTCCGCATCCACCTGGGACGTGAACCACAGGGTCCCGAAGATCGGCTCTCCCTCGTCCCGTTCGAACTGGGCCGCGGCCCGGCCGGTGAGGACGTTGCCCTCGAAGGACTCCGGCTGGGGCTGGTAGACCACGAGGCGACCTCCTTCGACGTCCACCTCCCGGGGCCAGGCAGGTTCCTCCTGGGCCGCCAGCGGCGACGACACCGCGAGCAGGCCCCCCGCCAACGTGGCCAGGCGAGCCCACGATCCGGCGCACGTCCACGCGCGCTCGAGGGTCGTGGACCCGGTACCCCGCTCGACCCTCCTCCTCATCACCGTCTCCCGAAGTTGAGGATCACGCCCGCGACCAGGTCCAGCTGGAAGAAGGCCTGGGAGCTGAAGCCGACGCTGCAGCCGCCGATGCCGCAGCCGATCCCCGCGCCGCCGCCGCCAGCGAAGGTGAAGTAGCCCCGGGCCTCGGCGCGGAGGCCCAGCACCGACTGGGGCCGGAGGAACTTCCCGCCCCCCGAGATTCCGAGCATGAACTTGGTCACGGACTCGTCAGGGGCCGACAGGTGCGTGAG
>DATHRY010000284.1:0-1659 GCA_035464715.1 Longimicrobiales bacterium | reverse complement strand
GGTCCATCGGGTCGCCCTGTCACTGGCGCAAACAGCCAATGGCACTCAGCCGCTTCCAAACCGCGGCCGGGATGGCGGAATGGGCGGTTGCAGACCCAGGCGGGGTCGGACCCGTTCTTCGGGCCGGATGAGGGGCGGCGTCCCCGCCTTGCCCCCGGCCGCACCCGCCCGGAGGTTGGGCCCTGCACACCCGCCCTCTTCCGCCTGGAGCGCCGCCCTGAGCACCGCCGAGCCCGTCCCCGTCGCCGAGACGGCCCCCGACGCCGCTCCACCCGACGCCTCGGGCCGGCGCCTCGTCTCCCTGGACGCCTTCCGGGGGCTGACCATCGCCGGGATGATCCTGGTCAACAACCCGGGGAGCTGGGCCCACGTCTACCCTCCCCTCCGCCACGCGGAATGGCACGGCTGGACGCCCACCGACCTCATCTTCCCGTACTTCCTCTTCATCATGGGTGTGGCGGTCCCCTTCTCCTTCGCCAAGCGCCTGGCCCGGGGCGACGATCGGGGCGCCCTCTTCGGCCACGTGGTGAAGCGCGGCGCCATCCTCGTCTTCCTGGGGCTGGCCATGCGCGCGGTGCCCGACTTCGACCTCCTGACCATGCGCTACTACGGCGTGCTCCAGCGCATCGGGCTGGTCTACGTGGCGGCCGGCGGGCTCTACCTGGCCTTCGGCGTCCGGGCGAGGGCGGGGTGGACCGCCGCCCTCCTGGGGGGCTACTGGCTCCTCCTCACCCGGGTCCCGGTTCCGGGCTACGGAGCCGGCGACCTGAGCCCCGAGGGCAACCTGGCCTCCTGGCTGGACCGCCTCCTCCTGGACGGGCACCTCTGGCAGGGCACCTGGGACCCGGAGGGCCTCCTCTCCACCCTGCCGGCGGTGGCCACCTGCCTCCTGGGGATCTTCACCGGCGAGTGGCTCCGGGCCCGGGGCGCGACCCTCCCCATGCTCGCCGCCGGCGCGCTCCTGACCGTGGCGGGGCTGGCCTGGGGGCTGGCCTTCCCCATCAACAAGAACCTCTGGACCAGCTCCTACGTTCTCTTCACCGGCGGTACCGCCCTCCTTCTCCTGGCCGCTTTCCACTGGCTGGTGGACGTGAAGGGGCGCCGCGGGCCGTGGCTCACCCCGCTGGTGGTCTACGGCATGAACGCCATCGCCGTCTTCGTAGCGTCGGGGATGCTCACCAAGGCGCTCATCCGAATCGACGTCGGGGAGAGCAGCCTCTACGGGTGGATCTGGCGGAGCGGCTTCGCGTCGTGGGCCGGCGAAACCCCCGGCTCCCTCCTCTTCGCGCTGAGCTACGTGGCCTTCTGGCTCCTGATCATGGGCGAACTCCACCGGCGGCGGATCTTCATCAAGGTCTGAAGGCCGGAGCCCCGGCACTCGACGACGAAGGCGGGAGGCCCGGCGGAGGAAGAGCGTCGCGCCGTGTCCTAGGCGGAGCATTCCCCTGGCTCCGACGGTCCAGCACTCCCCGACCGACGACCGCAATGAACCGCACCGTCCCCCTCGCCCTGGGGTGATGCTTCCCGGATTCGTCGAACGAAGTGAGGTCATCGCATCGCTGCCTTCCCTCTCCCTCCTTACGCTCGCCGCCCTCACTCCGGAGCGGCACGAGGTGGAATACGTCGAGGTGACGGACCTGAGTGACGCAGGTCCGACGT
>DATHRY010000283.1:0-2708 GCA_035464715.1 Longimicrobiales bacterium | reverse complement strand
CGCCGAGGATCGTCCCCGCAATCCCCGGCTGCTGGAGATGGAGCGGTCCCTGGAGTCCCTCGACCGGCTGGAGCGGTTGGACCTCCAGCCCTTCGGTCTCGCCGAGATCGAGACGCTCCTGAACCTGGTCTTCCGCGTGTCCGGGCCCGCCGTCTCGGAGTTCGCCGACCGGCTCTTCGGATGGACCCGGGGCAACGCCTACTTCGTAGAGCAGACCCTCCGCTCCCTCGTGGAATCGGGGCGGCTCCACCGCCGCGATGGGACCTGGATGGGCTGGGAGGCCCGGGATCTGGCGCTTCCGTCCACCATCCGGGACGCGGTGGCGGCCCGTTTCGGCGACGTCTCCGAGGCGGCGCTGGACACGGCGCACGTCATGGCCGCCCTGGGGCGTCCCGCCCGCCTGGACATCCTCCGGGAGGTCACCGGGGTCGACCGGGACGGCCTGGCCTCGGTCGTGGAGGAGCTGGTGGCCTCGGGAGCGGTGGAGGAGATCGAGCGGGAGGGGCGGGTCCTGCTCCAGTTCCTGCACCCCCTCACCCGGGAGACCCTCTACCGGGGCATGGCCCTGACCCGCCAGAGGCTGCTCCACGGACGGATCGTGACCGCCCTGGAAACGGTGTACGGGTCCGATGCGGCGGAGCACGCCGACGAGCTGGCGTTCCACCTCTCCCGCACCCCGGGAATGGGCGATCCCCGGATGGTGCGCTACCTGGAGGTCGCCGGCCAAGGGGCGCTCGGGCGTCACGCCAACGGTGAGGCGGCGGACTACCTCGACGCCGCACTACGGTCCGCGGAGTCCATGGAAGCCGCGCTCGACGATCCCGAAGCGGTGCACCGGATCCGGCGCGCCCTCACCCGGGCCCAGACCCGGATGGGCCGGTACGAGGACGCCCGGCGGAACTGGGAGCGCCTTCTCCTTCACGCCGAGGAGTCCGGCGACGCGGCGGCCCGGGCCAACGCCCTCCGGCACCTGGGCCTCATCTCCACCTGGCAAGGGCGTCACGCCGAGGGCCTGGAGCACCTGGCGGCCGCCCGGAGCGCGGTACCCCCCGGCGCCTCGGCCCTGGGGGCCCGGATCGAACTCGCCGCCGGCATCACGCTCCAGCAGCTGGGCCGGGCCCAGGAGAGCCGGGAC
Source organism: Longimicrobiales bacterium (assembly GCA_035464715.1). Lineage (GTDB taxonomy): Bacteria > Gemmatimonadota > Gemmatimonadetes > Longimicrobiales > Gaopeijiaceae > Gaopeijia. The sequence continues at coordinate 1,573 of DATHRY010000283.1, read as the reverse complement.
CGGATCCTCGCCGCCCTGAAGCTGGCCCAGGAGGTGGGAGACGATTCGCTCCTGGCGTGGGTCCACCGGGCCCTGGCCCTGATCAACACCTTCAGCGGCAACACCCAGTACGCCCGGGAGCACGCCCGGCACGCCCTGGAGCTGGGACGAGCCACCAACGATGCCCGGGTGGTCTTCTGGGGAGAGTGGGTCCTGGCGTCGCTGGAGGGGCTGACCCAGGGACCGAGGCCCATGGAGCCCTGGCTCGCCGCCGCTCGCGACTCCGCCAAGCGCCTGGGATCCCCGGTGCTGGACCTCCACGTCGACGAGATGGAGCTCGAATACCTCTACTTCACCGGGGACTGGGACGCGGCCCTGCGGCTGGGGGCCAGGGCCATCGACCTCGCACGCAGCCTGAACCAACGGGCGCTCCTGGTGCGACTCCTGGTGTGGACGTCCAGCGTCTACGTGGGCCGGGGAGATCTGGACCGGGCCGCGGAGCTGGTGGAGGAGGCGACGGACGTGGCGGGGATCCGGGGCGCTTCGGCACCCCACTCCGCGGACATCCACGCGGCGGTGCCGGCGCTGATCGGCCAGACCACCCTGCGCATGGCCCAGGGCCGGCTCGAGGAGGCGGTGGAATCGGGGCACGCGGGCCTCGCCCTGGCCGAGGCGAGCGGCTACGTGATCTGGGCTCTCCACCGCCTGCTTCCGGTGGTGGGCGAGGCCTACGTGCGGCTGGACGACGTCGTCCGCGCCGAGCAGGTCATGGACCGCTTCACCGAAGAGGGGCGCAAGATGGACCACCGCCTCAGCCTGGTGTGGGCGAAGGCCGCCCACGCCCTGGTCACCCGGCACTCCGGGGAGCTGGTGGAGGCGACCCGTCTCCTGGGCGAGGCCGCGGACGCCATGGAGGCGATCGGCATCCCCTACGAGGCGGCTCGGATCCGGCGCCAGTACGCGGGACGCCTGGCGGAGCTGCACCGGCACGAGGAGGCCGCCGAGCAGCTGGCCCGGGTGCACCAGGAGTTCGAGAGGCTCGGGGCCGAGCCGGAGCTCCGGGCCACCCTGGGCATGTTCGACGAGAACCAGATCATCCGGCCCCGGCGTCAGGGTGCCCGGACGGGTGGAGCGGTGCTCTCTCCCCGGGAGTGGGAGATCGCGGAGCTGGTGGCGCAGCGGAAGTCCAACAAGGAGATCGCCCGGATCCTCGGGATCTCCTACCGGACCGTGACCACGCACTGCCAGAACATCTATCAGAAGGTGCCCATGGACGGCGACACCAGCCGGAAGCGGGTCCAGCTGGGGGACAAGGTCCGGGAAGGGCGGCTCGGCCCCGCCGGTTGAGGACGGCAGTCCGGAGCCGGGGGCCCCGGCAACTCCGAGACTCGGGAGTGTCGAACGAATGAAGGAACGTGGAAGCCGGGGCGAGGCGCGCGTCGGAGGGAGCGGGGGGTCACGACCGCGGAAGACCGCTTACCGCAGGCCCTGGGGCGAGGACCGTTTCAGCCGGCGCCGTCCTCACGCTCGGCCCGGTGCCGCTCCAGGAAGGCCCGGTCCTCCTCCGACACCAGGAGCCCGTCGGCGATGGCGG
>DATHRY010000282.1:0-18266 GCA_035464715.1 Longimicrobiales bacterium | reverse complement strand
GGAACCCCCGCTCGGGCGCGGCCTGCTCGAAGACCCTCAGTGTGGGTGAGAGCTCGACGCCTCCGTGCACGGAGAGCCGAAGGGTGCCGGGAGCCTCCAGGGCCAGCGACCCACGGACGCCCAGGGGCACGCCGTCGTAGTCCACCGCCCGGGCGGCAAAGTCCTCGTCGACCCCGATCCCGGTGTAGATGACGTCGGAGAAGGCGTCCAGGGCGTGGACGGACAGACGGATCCGGGTCCGGTCTCCGGTCCATCCGACGCCCAGTTCCAGGTCCCGGTCGGGCTTGATGGGCTGCAGGGACGCACCGAACCAGGCGCCGAAGCCCCGGGCCGGGTCAAGCCCGATCCGGACCCGCAGGAGGTTCCGGTCCAGGGGTGGCACGCTCTCGCGGTCGTAGCGGAAGCCGAAGGCCCAGTCGCCGCCCACCGCCGCCCGGACCTTCACCTGGCCTCCGTCCGTCATCTGGAGGTGGTCGATGCTCCCGGACCAGTACCGGACGCCATCGGTGCGGGCCTCCCAGGCGCCGTCCTCCCACCAGTCGAAGGGGGAGGAGACGTGGTCCAGGGCGTATTCCGCGTCGATGTCCTCGTGGAAGCGCAGCAGGAGGCCGTCCCGGGAGAAGGCTCCGGCGTCGCCGGCGCTGCGGTCGGCCAGGAGGTCCCAGGTCCGGTCGGCCCAGGAGGCCAGCGACGGGGGCGGAGGGAGCGGGCGCCCCGGGCCGTCCGTGGGCGGTGTGGAGTCCGCCGGGGAGGCTGGGCGGAAGGCGGCCTCACGAACGTCCTGGCCCGCCCCGGGCGAGGCCGGGACGAGCCAGGACAGGAGAAGCGCGAGCGTCGTGCAGTGGAAGCGGGACGCCGGGATCATGCGCCGCTTCCCTCGATCAACGGCCTTCTAGAACGTCAGGCCCAGCCGCACGAGCCACTGATCGTCGTCCCCGACGACGGCGTCGTCGTCCCCGCCGATGAACTCCCGGCGGGCCTCCAGATAGGCGTTCACGATGAAGCTGAAGTTCACCCCGACGCCCGCGGTCCAGCCGTGGTGCGTGTCGCTCCCGCTGCCGTCGTCGAAGCGACGGGCCGTGTACCCTCCGGTGACGTACGGCGAAAGGAGCGGGATGGGCAGGATGAAGTTCCCGTCCAGGGCGAAGTTCTGGTAGGACGTGTCCTCCCCACCGGGGAAGAAGTAGTCAACGGTCCCCCAGAAGGAGACCGGCAGCACCGGGGGCTGGAGACCGATCCGGCCTCCGATCCCGAAGGCGGCGTCCTGCAGGTCGTCCCCGCCGCCGATGCTGGTGGCCATGGGGGCGTGGACCCCGAAGGCTAGCTGTGCCTCCGCAGCGTCCGGGGCGGAGAGAAGGGCCACGGCCGCGAGGAGCGGCAGGGCCGTCGAACGGATGAAAGGCATGGTTCAGGCTCCGGCGTCGGAGGGAGAGACGATGTCGATGCGGTCCTTCTGGTTCGGGACCACACAGATGAACTCGAAGGCTTCCGCGCCCTCGGCGCGGTAGCCGTGGGGGACCCCGGCGGGGATGAAGACCACGTCGTCGGCCTGGACCCGGTGCTCCACGCCGTCGATCCAGATCGTGGCGGCCCCCCGCAGGACGTACTGCTCGTGCTCCACCTGGTTCGTGTGGATGGGCATGCCGCCACCCGGCTCCATGATGAACCGCCGAAGCGCGAAGTTCGGTCCCTCGTCGGGTCCGATGAGCACCTGGCGGGTGGTCCCGGAGCCGGCGCCCACCGGATCCCGGGGCATGTCGTTCGCATGTCGTACGGACACGAGTCCTCCACGGTTCAGGGGGAACAGGCGTGCTGGCGGGTCCCCGGAGAACAAATGTTTACACTGCGGGGTCCCGGTGCAACGGTGCGGATCGGCTGTCGATGCGCGGGCCGGTCACAGCTCCACGATGCGGATGTCCTTCCAGCGCACGCGGATGCCGCCACCGTCGTGGATCTGCAGCGCCACGTGCCCCCGGGCCTCGCCGATGGCGGCATCGCTGAGATCCACCATCCGGACCCCGTTCAACCAGGTCGTGACCCGGTCTCCGACCACCCGGAGCCGCAGGTGGTTCCACTCGCCCATCCGCAGCACGTCATCCAGGGCCGGGTCCGGCTGGATCAGCCATCCCCGACCGTACGACTCATAGATCCCTCCCGTGAACAGCCCCGGCGGCGCCACCTCCGCCTGCCAGCCCGATACGGTGGTGCCCTCGATGTGGGACCGGAAGAACACACCACTGTTCCCGTCGGCCTCCTGGAGGAAGCGGAGTGTGAGCTCGAAATCGCCGTAGCTCCCCTCCGTGGCCAGGTACCCGTACTCGGCGTCGGGTCCGCTCTCGCAGACCAGCTCACCGTCCTCGACGGTCCAGTGCTCGGTCCCGTGGACCGTCCAGCCCTCCAGGTCCCGCCCGTTGAAGAGGGACACGCGTTCCTGGTGGAGGGGGCGGATCTTGATGTTCCGGTAGCGGAGCTCGTGGCCGTGATCCTGGATGCCGATGTGGCCGCGGGGTGCCCGGGCGTAGAAGGCCGGGTCGAACTTGCTGTCCGCCACCAGGGCCTCCCACTCCGGGGAATGCAGCTCGTACGCCACCGTCCGCTCCCCGTTCAGCCAGTGCTCCACCCGGTTGCCGTCCACCACGATCCGGCCGGTGTTCCATTCGCCGATCGGATTCGAGGCGGCCACCCGGGATGCGTGCAGGTCGTAGTTGTCCCCGGTGAGATGGGTGTGCATGTCCATGGTCCCCATCTCGATGTAGGCCGTGTCGTCCAGCACCTGGAACTCCGGGGCCATCTCCCACATGGTCTTGCCCGGCTCCTCGGCGACCCGGTAGAAGACGCCGCTGTTCCCCACCGGAGACACGTTGAAGTCGAACACCAACTCGAAGTCGTCGAACATGCCCTCGGTTACGATGTCCCCGCCGAGGCCCTCCTCGCTGCCGTCGGAGGCGAACACCACCAGGTTCCCGTCCTGGACCTGCCAGCCGGCCTCCGGGAACGCCTCCATGCCGTAGCCCCGCCATCCGTCGGTGGAGACGCCGTCGAAGAGGAGGATCCAGCCGTCCGCCTCCTCCTGGGGGGTGAGGGTGTTGTGGGCGACCTCCCCACCGGCCGACGCCGGGTCCGCGGTCGGCGCCTCGGGCCCACAGGCCCAGGCCGCCACCACCGGGATCAGCAGCACCCCCGCCGCGGTCCTCATCCTCGCACCTCCATGTCGTCGGGATCCCAGCGGACGATGCGGTCTCCGAAATAGGCGTCGTTGCACGCCAGGGCCGGCGCCGCCGCCCGCAGGCCGAACACGGCGTCCTCCGCCACCGGGGCGCCGGTGCGCACGCCTTGGAAGAAGTTCGCGAAGTGGTCGAAATGGGCGCCCATGTAGCCCTCCTCGGCCATGTAGACCGTCTCGGCCGGGGGCAGCATCGTCTTCCGCTCCGGAAGTCCTCCGGCGCTCTCCTCGGCCTTCATCTGGTTGAAGACGTCGTCCGGGGCCGTCGCCTTGTTCCGTCGGAGGATCACCTCGGTCCAGGTCACGTCCATGGCCCCCTCGCTTCCCACCAGACGGAGGAAGGTGGTGCCGGAAGTGCCGTCCACGAAGTTCACCCGCAGGGACAGGTTGAAGGCCGGGTGGGCCTCGGTCGCCGGGTAGTCGAACATCCCCAGGAGCACGTCGGGCACCTCCCGGCCGTCGTGCCAGTACCGCAGCCCCCCCTGGGCCATGATCGTCCGGGGTCCGGTGCTGGAGGTGATGAAGTGCAGCGACGAGAAGAGGTGGACGAAGAGGTCCCCCGCGACGCCGGTGCCGTAGTCCCGGTAATTCCGCCAGCGGAAGAAGCGCACCGGGTCGAAGTCCCGGTCCGGAAGCCCCTCCAGGAAGCGGCCCCAGTCCACGGTCGCGGGCGAGGCGTCCGCGGGGATCTCGTACTGCCAGGCCCCGATGGGGTCGTTCCGGGCCCAGAAGCCTTCCGCGTAGTTGAGCTGGCCGATGGCGCCCTCCTCGAGGAGCTCCTTCGCCTTCTCGTTCCCCAGGGAGCTCATCCCCTGGCTCCCCACCTGGAACGTCCGCCCCGATTCCTGCTGCGCACGGATCACCTCTGCCCCCTGGGGGATCTGGTGGACCATGGGCTTCTCGCAGTAGACCGCCTTGCCCGCCCGGAGGGCGTCCACCGAGATGCGGTGATGCCAGTGGTCCGGGGTGCCGACGATGATGGCGTCCACGTCGTCCCGGGCCAGGATCTCCCGGTAATCCCGGGTGGTGACGAGGCCGGGCTGCGCCTCCCGGGCCGCCGCCAAGCGGCCGTCGTAGAGATCGCAGGCAGCCACCAGCTCCACGCCCGGGACTTCGAGGGCGGTCCGGGCGTCGGCGACCCCCATCCCCCCGGCGCCCACCACGGCGAGCCCGATGCGGTCGTTGGCGGCGATGCGGCGCCGGGGCGCCAGGAGGTGGGGTCGGGGCCGCTCGCCGGCGGAGAGGAAGGCGGGGGTGGCACCGGCGGCCAGGGCGCTGGCCGCCAGGGTGCTCACGAAGCGTCGGCGGGACGGGGGCGGGCCGGAGGGGGTCATGGGCGGTCGGGGTTCGTGGAACGTCCCCGACAGAATGGGACCGGTCGGGGGGGCACGCCACCCGGACGGCGCCCACTTCCGACGCCCTCGGGCCGGGTCTACCTTCCCGGGGAATCCCGTGTCCCCCGCTCCGTCCGGCCATGCCCAGCCACACCACAGAGATCCGCGACCTCCACGCCCACGAAGGCGAGACCGTCACCCTGAAGGGGTGGGTCGAGACCACCCGGGGCCACGGAAAGGTCGCATTCGCCGTGGTCCGGGACGGAACCGGCGTGGTCCAGTGCGTCTTCCTGAAGAAGGCGCTCGACGACGGGACGTGGGACGCCCACGGGGCCCTCACCCAGGAGAGCACCGTTGCGGTGACGGGCGAGGTCCGGGCCGACGCTCGGGCGCCGGGCGGCTACGAGATCGGCGTGACCGGGATGGAGATCCTGTCCCTGGCCGAGGAGTACCCGATCCAGCCCAAGGAGCACGGGGTGGACTTCCTCCTGGACCACCGGCATCTGTGGCTCCGCTCGTCCCTCCAGCGCGCCGGGCTCCGGGTGCGCCACGAGGTCGAGCAGGGGATCCACGACTTCCTCTACGACCGGGGCTTCACCCGGATCGACACCCCCATCCTGACCGGGTCCATCGGCGAGCACGCCGGCACCTTGTTCGAGACCGACTACTTCGGGGAGAACGCCTACCTCGCCCAGACGGGCCAGCTCTACGTGGAGACGGCCTGCGCCGCCTTCCGCCGGGTCTACTGCTTCGGCCCCACCTTCCGGGCCGAGAAGTCCAAGACCCGCCGGCACCTCACCGAGTTCTGGATGGTGGAGCCCGAGGTGGCCTTCGCGGATTCGGACGACAACATGCGGCTGCAGGAGGACTTCGTCTCCTACCTGGTGGGACGGGCCCTGGACCGCTGCGCGGAGGAGCTGAAGGTCCTGGAGCGGGACACGGCGCCCCTGGAGCGGGTGGCCTCGGACGATCCCTTCCCCCGGATCTCCTATACCGATGCGGTGGCGGTGCTGAAGGGGAAGGGGAGCGACATCGAGTGGGGGCAGGACCTGGGTGCCCCGGACGAGGTGCTCCTCACCGAGGACCACGATCTGCCCCTCTTCGTCTACAACTATCCGAAGGGGACCAAGGCCTTCTACATGAAGGAGAACCCGGAGAATCCCGAGACCGTCCTGTGCGACGATCTGCTGGCGCCGGAGGGCTACGGCGAGATCATCGGGGGCAGCCAGCGGGAGGACGACCTGGAGCGACTCCGGGAGCGCATCCGGGAGCAGAAGCTGCCGGAGGAGGCCTACGGGTGGTACCTCGACGTGCGCCGGTACGGGAGCTTCGTCCACTCGGGCTTCGGCCTGGGGATCGAGCGCACCGTGGCCTGGATCACCGGCCGCCACCACATCCGGGAGATGATTCCCTTCCCACGGCTCATGAACCGGCTCACGCCGTGAGGTCGGGTCGGTGAGCGACCGGCGGTATTCGGACGAGGAGTTCGGGCTCATCCTCCGGAAGGCCACGGAGCTGCAGGCCCTTGGCGCCGTCTCCAGGGGCTCCGGTCCGCCGGCGCCCGGCGGGGGAATGTCGCTGGAGGAGATCCAGGCCATCGCCCGGGAGGTGGGGATCGATCCGGCGCTGGTGGCCCAGGCGGCCGGGCTGGTGGCCGGCCCCGGGGGCCCGGCCGAAGGCTTCCTGACCCTCCGCTACGCGCTGGCGGACAGCGTGCCTGGAGCCTTGTCCGAGGAGGACAAGGTGAGGGTGCTCCAGGCGATCCGGGAGGCGGCGGGGCAACACGGGGTGTCCGAGCTCGCCGGATCCGGCGTCGAGTGGTCGACGCCCGAGGGGGAGGGGAGCCAGATCCAGGTGAGCGTATACCCGCTGGATGATCGACGGGAGGTCCGGGTCTCGGTCGACCGGGGCACGGCGGCCGTCCTGAGTCACCTGCTTCCCACCCTCGGCGGCGCGTTCGCGGCCATGATCACCGCTTCGGTGCTGGAGCCCGCCTCGGCATGGGTGGGCGCCGCCCTGGTCGCGGGGGGGATGGGCGGAGGGTTCACCCTCGGAAGGGCGCTGTGGACCACCACGGGCCGGCGCGTGCGGGAACGGGCACAGCGCATCCTCGGTGCCGCCGGCGGGGCCCTCCGGCGTCCCGGCCCGACCCCGACGAGCGCCGCGCCGACACTCTTGGCTGCCACGGACGCGCCGCCCGCGTCCCCGGATTCGACCGGCTCCGGTGCCCGCGACCGGCGGCCGACCGGGTCGGCGGCCGACGCCGCGGCCTCCGACGACGGGGGAGCGGGCTGAATGCGCCGCTACGCCGGCGAGGATCTGGGCCCCACGCCCCGGATCGCGGTCCTGGGATCGAGCAAGCTGGGGAACTTCATCGTCACCACCCCGCTCTTGAGGGGCCTCAAGGAGCGCTTCCCCGAGGCGGTCGTGGACTTCTACGGCAGCCCGGTGAACCGGGCCTTCGAAGCCGCCTGCCCCTGGATCGACTGGCGGACGGACATCTTTCCGGCTACGCCCGGACGCCTGGGCGGGATCGCGGCGGCGGTGGAAGCCCGTGTAGGTGGCGACGGGTACGACCTGGTGGTGAACTGTGACGGCTTCAACCCCTGGACCACCGCCCTGGCCCCCCTGCTGAGCCCCCGCTTCGTGGTGGGAAATGCCCTGGGCCCGGGACTCTCGGATCGCCTCCCCACGGGCGACCACCCCTGGCAGCGCATCCTCGACGAGCCGGACTGGACCACGCCGGACTTCCTGCAGCGCTACGAGGGATGGCTGGACAGCAACTACATCGGCGAGCTGTTCTGCCGCATGGCCTTCGTGGAGACGGACTACACGAACGTCCGGCTGGAGTCGGTGGAGCCACCCTTCGAGGTGCCCGATGTGCTGATCCACGCCAACGCCACCCGGGAGGCGAAGCTCTGGCCCACCGAGCCCTGGTCCGCGGTGCTGGACTGGTGCGGGACGACGGGCCTGACGGTGGGTCTCACGGGGACGTCGCCGAAGCCCGGCAACGAGGACGACCCGGGCATCCGGATCGAGGCGGCCCTGGCGGCCCACCCCGCGGTCGAGGACCTCCGGGGCCGCACATCGCCCATCGAGCTGGCCGGGGCCTTCCGCCGGGCCCGGGCCTGCGTCTCGGTGGACTCCGGGCCCCTGCACGTCGCCGCGGCGGTGGGATGCCCGACTGTGGCCATCTTCGGCAACGACGCGGATGCCGTGGGTGCGAGCCCGCTGCTGCTGTGGATGCCCCGGGGCCCCCACGTCCGTCGGACGGTGTCGGAGGCGCACTGCGGCGAGTGCCTGGCCCGTCGGTTCAAGAACGATGCGTGTGTCCTGAGCGAGCACCTCTGCATGGACGGGGTGACGGCCGGGCAGGTGATCGGTCTCCTGCAGGAGGCGCTGGCCGCCCGTTGACCTCGGCGGCGCCCACCGATGCAACCGGCCGGCGCCCGTCGGGTAGCCCGGACCACCGGGGAGAGCGCCGAGAGGGCGCCTCCCGGCACGCCCCCCGTTCCCCGCCGACATGCATCCGACCCACCCCCTGGACGCGATCCTGGCCCGGCACCGCGCCGAGCGTGGCCCGACGGGACACGGACGTGGGTGACTCCCAGCGGCTGGACGGGAAGGTCGCCGTGGTCACCGGCGCCTCTTCGGGAATCGGGGCGGCCGTGGCGGAGGCCCTGGCGGGGGCCGGCGCCTCGGTCCTGGTGGCGGCCCGCCGGGAGGAGAGGCTGAGGGAGCTGGTGGACCGTGTCGAGGCTGGTGGCGGCACGGCCCGGTACCGGATCACCGACGTGTCCCGGCGCGAGGAAGTGGACGCTCTGGCGCGGGACGCCCTGGACGCCTGGGGCCGGGTCGACGTGCTGGTGAACAACGCCGGGGTCATGCCCCTGTCCCCCGTGGCCGCCCTCCGGGTGGAGGACTGGGAGCGGATGGTGGACGTGAACGTGAAGGGGGTCCTCTACGGGATCGCGGCGGTCCTTCCGGCGATGCTCGATCAGGAGGGGGGCCACATCGTCAACGTCGGATCCGTGGCGGGCCGCCGGCCCTTCCCGGGGGGCACGGTGTACGCCGCCACCAAGTTCGCCGTGCGGGCGCTGTCGGCGGGGATCCAGCTCGAGCTGTCGGCCGACCGGGGGATCCGCATCACGGACATCCAACCGGGGGTGGTGGCCACGGAGCTCATGGATCACATCCCGTCGGACGAGATCCGGGACCGCTTCGACGGCACGTGGTCGACCCGGCGCAGGCTCGGACCGGACGACGTGGCCCGGGCTGTGCTGTTCGCCGTGACCGCGCCGGAGCACGTCAACGTCAACGAGATCCTGATCCGCCCCACGGACCAGCCCACCTGATGCGGGATCCGCGGCATCCGGTCGCCCGGGTGAGGCGCGACGCAGGCCACATCACACCGGCCCGGCTCGCCGGGGACACCAGGGAGGGGACGATGCAGGGAGCGATCGCGGGGCACAGGTACGGGATCGGGTTGGGGCTGCTGGGGCTGTTCGCCTGGACCGGGGCGTCGGGTGATACCTCTCTCTCCGCGGGGACGGATGCGAGGGCCACCCCCGACGGCCAGGAGGCGATGGTCGCCCTGGTCACCGGGTCCACCGGTGGTCTCGGGCGCGAGGTGGCGCGGCAGCTCGCCGCCGACGGGGCCCACGTCATCGTGCACGGCCGCAACGTGGAGCGGGGAGAGGCCCTGGTGGCGGAGATCGCGGCCGAAGGGCGGGGGTCGGCCCGGTTCATCCGGGCGGACCTGGGCTCCTTCGACCAGGTGCGGGAGCTGGCTCGCACCGTCCTGGCCGACTACGACCGGCTGGACCTCCTCGTGAACAACGCGGGCATCTGGCTCGCGGGCGAGCGCCAGGAGAGCCGGGACGGCCATGAGCTTCACTTCCAGGTGAACTACCTGTCGGGGTTCCTCCTCACCCGCATGCTGCTGCCGCTGCTCCGGGAGAGCGCCCCCGCCCGGATCATCCAGGTCTCGTCGATCGCCCAGGCCCCCATCGACTTCGACGATGTCGATCTGGAACGGGAGTACGACGCCTCCCGGGCCTACGCGCAGAGCAAGCTGGCCCAGATCCTCTTCACCCGGGACCTGGCCGAAGAGTTGGACGGTACGGGGGTCCTGGCGGTGAGCCTGCACCCGGCCACCCTCATGGACACCGACATGGTGCTGGAGCGGGACATCCGGCCCCGGGCCACGGTGGAGGAGGGCCTGGAGGCCGTCATGCGCCTCGTGCACGCCCCGGACGTGGAAGCCGGCGGGTACTACCGGGGCCTCGAGCTGGACGAGCCCCAGGCCCAGGCCATGGACCGGGAGGCGCGGGACCGGCTCCGGCGCCTGAGCTACGCGCTGACCGGGGCGCCTGGCGGCTGAGGCGCCCGAGACGCGAGACCCGCGCTCGAGGTCGGGACGCGAAGCCGAGAACCTCGCCTGAGGCCGGGACCCCCAGCCGCCATCCGCGCCCGGCGGCCGCGACGCCCCTTGACCCGAGAGGGCAGGCTCCCCCCGGGGTGTTGACTCCCGCCGGAGAATCGTCCACAGTGCAGGTCACTCATCGAGACCGGCTGAGGGACAGGCCCTTTGACGCCGGGGCAACCAGACGGGGATGGCGATCCCCCTCATTGGTGCCAACTCCTGCGGAGATCCGGGAAGCCGGAGTCCGAAAGATGAATCACCGCGTGCGGTGACGCGTCGCCCTGGTCGTCCCGGGGGTGCTCGAGAGTGTACTCGAACCCCTTGGAGGCTCCCATGTCGAACGCCCGTTCCGTCACCGCAGGACCCCTCGAAGCCTACTGCACCAGCGGCTCGTCGCCCGGTGTCACGTCCCTCCACCTGGTCGGTCCCGGCCGCGTGGGCCGTGCGCTGCTGCGGTGCCTCGCCGGAGGTCCCGTGCGCCTCGTCGCCGTCAGCGATTCCCGGGGCACCCTCCGCTCCCCCGGGGGACTGGATCCCCGACGCACCGCCGAGCTCAAGGAACGCACGGGGCGGGTGGCTCCGGAGCGACGCGCCCTCTCGCCCGCCCTCCTCCGCGCCGTCGGGGCCGACCTCGTCGTCGATGCGACCGCCACCGCGCTCCACCGCACGGACTGGTACGACCTCCTGGAGCAGGGGGTGCTGGACCGGGGCGCGACCCTGGTCCTGGCCGCCAAGGACGGGCTCCGGGCCCGGGCCGAACGCTGGACCGCTCCACCCCTGGCCGGAAGGGTCCGCTTCAACGCGGTCCTGGGCGGGGCGGGGGAGGACCTGCGGGCCGAGCTTCCGGAGCTCCGCTCCCGGGCCCACACCGTGGCCATCGGCGGAAACGCCAGCACCACGGCCATCGTCCGCGCCGTCGAGGCGGGGGGCAGCCTGGAGGACGGCATCGCGGCCGCCGGTGAGGCGGGGCTCCTGGAGGCGGACCCCGAGCTGGATCTCCGGGGTGTCGATGCCGCCGTGAAGCTGGCCATCGTCGCCGGCGCCGTCTGGGGACGCTCGGTCGAGCCCGCCACCATCCCCTGCGACGACATCCGGGACGTGGACCCGGAGATCCTGCGGGAGCGTGCCCGCCGCGGACGGACCACCCGGCTCATCGGCCGACGCGATCCCACGGGGCGGCTCTCGGTGCGGTACGAGGAGGTGGCCCGGGGCTCCCTTCTGGACGTGCCCTCGGACCGGGTCGCGTACCTCTACGGGCTCCGGGAGGGGGGGGAACGCCTCCACGTGGGGGACGGGCTGGGGCCGGACGGCACGGCCCGGGCGCTGCTCCGGGACGTGGAGGCCTGCCTGCAACCGGCGACGGCCACCGCGGAGGTCGCCCGATGACGGCCGTGGTGCAGGCCCGGCCCCGGATCCACGCCGGGCGCGTCCTGGACGACGGCTCCGGGGTGGTGCACCTCTCGGCGGGTTCCCGATCGGCCGTGGTGGCATATCGCCGCTCCGGCGATCGGGCGGGGCCGCAGGTAGTGGTCCTGGGCGGGGTGTCGGCCCACCGGACCGTGTGGGACCACGACGACTCGGGGCGCAGGGGATGGTGGAGCGACCAGGTCGGTCCCGGCCGGGCGGTGGACACGACCCGCTTCGGGGTGATCTCCCTGGACTGGGTCGGCGGCCCCGACGCATCGGCGTGGACGGACGGCGACCCGGGCCGGGACCGTGGCGTGCCTTCGCCGGGCACGGCCCGCATCCAGGCGCGGGCCCTGGAGGCCGTTCTGGACCACCTGGGGATCCGGCGCGTGGAGGCCGTGGTGGGCGCGTCCTTCGGCGGGATGGTCGCCCTGGACTTCGCCGCGGTGGCGCCCGACCGCCTGGCCCGCCTGGTGGTCCTGTGCGCCGCCCACGAGCCCGACCCCGCCACGTCGGCGGTGCGGTCGATCCAGCGGCGCATCGTGCGCCTGGGCCTGGAGCGGGGCGACGAGGCGGGGGCCCTGGCCATCGCCCGGGCGCTGGCGGTCGTGGGCTACCGCTCCCCGGAGGAGTTCGCCTCGCGCTTCCCGGGCGCGGCGACCTCGGGTCCGGGCGGCGTCCGGGTCCGGGTGGACGACTACCTGGATCACGTGGGACCGAAGATCCTGGATCGCTTCGACGCCGCGGCCTATCTGTCCCTGTCCGAGGCCCTGGACCTCCACGCTGTCGCGCCCGAATCGATCGGAACGCCGGCCTTCCTGTGGTGCTGTCTCTCGGACCGGACGGTGCCGCCCCGGCAGATGGAGGAGCTGGCCGGGCGGCTCGGTGGCCCTTCCCGCCTGGTGCGGGCCCCGTCCCTGTTCGGGCACGACGCCTTCCTGAAGGAGACCGGGGCGGTGGACGCCTTCCTCCGGTCGGCGCTCCGGGACCGGCTGCCCCGGTGGAAGGAGGTCCGGTCGTGAGCCGCCGGGCCCCCACCCGGACCGTCCAGGCCGGGATCGACCAGGATCCGGCCCACGGGAGCGTGATTCCGCCACTCCACCTGGGGACGAACTTCAGCTTCGAGGGGATCGGCCGACCCCGCACCTACGACTACACCCGCTCGGGGAACCCGACCCGGGATCTCCTGGCCGACGCCCTGGCGGACCTGGAGGGCGGGGCCGGCGCCACGGTGACCGCCAGCGGAATGGCGGCGGTGGCAACGGTCCTCCACACCCTTCCCCATGGAGCCCGGGTGGTGGCGCCGTGCGACGCCTACGGCGGCACGCACCGGCTCCTGACGGCCTTCGCCGATCGTGGCATCATCACCCTGGAGCTGGTGGAGGCCTGGCGGCCCGATGCGTTGCGGGCGGCGGTCCGCCCCGGGACCGACCTCCTCTGGGTCGAGACGCCTTCGAACCCTCTGCTGCGGATCACCGACCTGAGGGTCGCCGCCGAGGCGGCCCGGACCGCGGGTGCCCGGCTGGTGGTCGACAACACCTTCCTGTCGCCGGTGCTGCAGCGGCCCCTGGAGTGGGGGGCCGATCACGTGGTGCACTCCACCACGAAGTACCTGAACGGCCACAGTGACGTGGTGGGCGGGGCGGTGATCTCGGCCACCCCCGAGGGCGCCGAGGAGGTGGGCTGGTGGGCGAACTGCCTGGGGGTGACCGGGGCTCCCTTCGACGCCTGGCAGACCCTCCGGGGGCTCCGGACGCTGCACCTGCGCATGGAGGCCCACCTCCAGGGGACCCGGGCCGTCGTGGAGGAGCTGCTCCGGCACGACGTGGTGGCCGAGGTCCACTGGCCGGGCCTGGACGCGCATCCCGGGGCGGCGGTGGCGGCGGCCCAGCAGTCCGGCCCCGGCGCCATGGTCTCGGCGGACCTCCGAGGCGGCCGCGTGGCGGTGGAGGCGTTCGTGGGCGCCCTGGAGACCTTCGTGCTGGCGGAGTCTCTGGGCGGGGTGGAGAGCCTGGTCGCCCATCCCGCCACCATGACGCACCTGTCCATGCCCGAGGAGGCACGACGGGCGGCGGGCATCGGCGACGGGCTCCTGAGGTTCTCCATCGGTGTGGAGCATCCGGCGGACCTGGTGGCGGACGTGGCCAGCGGGTGCCGGGCGGCCTCCGAGGTGGCGACCGTGGGGGTATGAGGGGCGGTGCGCCGGCGCCCCACTCGGCCGTCCGGCCGTCGTCGGTCCCTCGCCGCGGACCGGTGGAGTCAGACGCCGCCGCCCGCCAGCTGGTCCCGGAGGAAGTCGTGGAGGGCCTGCCGAGGGGTGCAGGCGATGCGGTTGTCCGGGTTGAAGCGCGGCCGGGCCTCGGCCTGGAGGGCCCAGGACACGATGGTCCGGGCCTCGGTCAGCGCCCGGAGCTGGTACCCGAGCACCGCCGTGATCCTCGCCCGGTCCGCCACCGGCCCGCTGGGGTCGACCCCGCAGTCGAACCAGTGGCTCATCCGTTCGCCACCCAGCCGGGGGACCTGGCCCCGCACGATCATGCGGCCGGCCCTCCGGTCGGACTCGGCCACGGGCAGCTCGTTCCGGTCGAGCACCGACTCCAGCGCGGCCCACGAGTCGGTCAGGGACGCGTCGACCAGGAGGTCCCCGGTCGAGGGCTCCCGGGTCAGGGTCAGGTTCCGGGCGGGGGCGCCCCCCGGGCGTCCGAGAGACACGTCGGTGCGGTCCGGTAGCTCACCGGTGGGACCCCTGGTGGCGCAGGCACCTACGGCGCACGCGGCGAGGACGATGGCGAGCCGCTGCATGGGACGCCGCCTCGATCAGGAAGATCCCCCGCCTTCTCCGGCCAGCTGGTCGAAGAGGTACTCCCCCAGGGGGTCCCGGGGATTGCACGCGATGCGGTTGTCCGAGTTGTACCGGGGGCGGGCCTCGGCCTGGATCGACCAGGCCACCCGGGTCCGGTCTCCGGCGAGGGGGCTGAGCTGGAATCCCATCACGACGTCCAGGGTGGCCCGGTCGGCCACCGGCCCGGTCACGTCCCGCCCGCAGTCGAACCAGGTGCTCATCCGTTTCCCGTCCAGGCGGGGCATGCGTCCCCGCACGATCATGCGCCCGGCGCCGGGCTCAGCCTCCGCGACGGGTAGCTCGTTCCGGGTCACCATCGTCTCCAGGGCGGCCCAGGCCCGGGGAAGGCTCGCCTCCAACACGGCCTCGCCGGAGGTGGGGTCGTTGGTGATGGTCAGGTTCCGGTTCGTCGTGGCGGTCCCTTCGCCCTGCATGGTGCCGAGAGAAACCTCCGTCCGGTCCGGGATCTCCGCCCCGCCCCCGCCCCCGCTGGCGCACCCCGAAAGGGCGAGGAGACAGGCGGTGAGCGTGGCGAACGGGCGAATCCTCATGGTGTCTCCTCTGGACACGAGTGCGGGGCCGGGTCTCCGGGGCGCGCACGGAAGTGTATGCGTCCCGAAGACGGCATGTTCCCGGACGCCGGGTGGCCCGCGGGAGCGTTCCGCGGTGGCCCGTGTCCGGATCGTGGCGTTGCGTCGTCCCGTCCCGGTGGGGTAGGCTGGCGCCATCCTGCGCGGTCCGCTTCTCCCACCCTCCGGACACGACCATGGACACGAAGGCGACGCTGGAGCCCCCCTCCGTCGGACGGCGGACAGCGGAGCATCGGATCTTCTCCGCCTCGGCGATCCTGCTGCTGCTCCTCGCGGCCGTCGGCTTCACCGCGTCCGTGATCGCGAGGACCCGGGGGGGAGTGGATCTGGTTACCCCTCGGTTCGTCCTCCACGGGACCGCAGGGTTCCTCTGGCTGAGCTTCTACGTCCTCCAGACCCAACTGGTGCTGCGGGGACGGGTGGGGACCCACCGCGCCATGGGGAAGATCGGAGTCGGCCTGATCCTCCTCCTCGGCCTCGCCACCGCCTACCTGCTGCTCTCCACTCCCTCCGCGTACCCCGAGGCGCCCATCGATGCCGTCGGCCCCGCGATAGGGATGCACCTGAAGGGGCTCACCTTCGACGTGTTGGTGGTGGCCCTGGCCCTGGCGTACCGCCGGCGCCCCTTCGTCCACAAGCGCCTGATGTACTTCGCGACCGTGGGGATCGCCAGCCCCGGCTTCACCCGGTTGGGCTACGTGTTCGGAGACGGCGAGGCTCCGGGGTTCTCCATCGCCCTGGCCCTCGCATTCGTGGCGGTCCTCTTCGTGTACGACCTCCGGGCACAGACGGGCCTGCGCCGCTGGATGATGCCCCTGTGCGTGGTGGCGTTGTTCCTCTGGGGGCCCGTCATCTCCCTCGTGATGCCCGGGGTCTTCACCTCCCAGGCCTGGTACGACCTGCTTCTGAGGATGGCGGGCCGCTGACGCAGGGCGCCGCCCGGCGACGCGCCGGCCGGATTCCGGTGCGGGCGGTTCCTGCTCGTCGTGAGAGCGTCGGCTCCGGAGACGCCGCAGAATCCCGTCACGTGCGGCGGGGGGTCGGTTGACCTCATCTTTGAAGGATGCCCAGACCTTCGCCCCCCTGGACCCGTGCTCTGCTCCCGCTGACCGTCCTTCTGGTCGCCGGCGGTGTGCGGGCGTCCGCCTCCGCCGCTCAGGAGCGCGTCTTTCGAACGTACGGGCCTGAGCACGGGCTCGAGGTGCCGCCGGTGTGGGCCCTGGCCCAGGACAGCGTGGGCTTCATCTGGATCGGGGCCGAGTCGGGCCTGTTTCGCTTCGACGGGGCCGAGATCGCGCGCTGGGCGCCGGACCGCGTTCGGCACATGGTGATGGACATCGCGGTCTCGCCGGAGGGACGCGTGGTGGCGATGACCGCCGAGGGAAGCATCCACGAGGTGGACGGGCCCTCGGTGTCGGAGGTCCCCATCCCGTGGGAGCCCACCGATACGCCGCGCCGCTCGGGTCGCGTGATGGCCTTCGATTCCGCGGGCGCGCTGTGGGTCCACGTCGGTGACTCGATCTGGGCCGTCGAGGCGGACGGCCACGGCTCGTCGGTGCACCGGCCCTCGGACCTGGACGGGGAGATGCCACGGGGGCTGGTACAGGCCGCGACCGGCGCCCTCGTCCTGACCGGGGGAGGGCTGTGGCGGGTCGGTAGCGACCGGCATCCGGAGAGGCTCTACCGGATCAACCACGAGACACAGGAGGTCCTGGTCTGGGCCATCGAGCCCGAGCCGGGTCGTGTGCTCGCCCTGATCAACGTGAGCAGCACACGGATCCCCCGGGTGATCGAGATCCAGGGTGGGCGGGTCCGCGAGGTCGAGACCTCCGCGCCCCTCCCGGAGTCCCGCGCGATCATGCTACGAGAGCGGGAGGGGACGATCTGGCTCGCCCTCGACCGGTTTCTCGCCGCCGTGCGGCCGGGCGAACGGCCGGAGGTCCTGGGACCACAGGAGGGGTTCGAGTCGGGGGGGGCCCTCCTCATCGACCGGGAACGCAGCCTCTGGGTCGGATCGTTCGTCGGGCTCCATCAGTACGTCGAGCCCGACACTCGGATCTGGGCCGAGCGGCAGGGTATCCCGTCGCGGCACACCCGCTTCATCGGGCGCTCCGGGTCGGCGTACTGGATCATGACCTGGGGAGGCCCCGCGCTGCTCGAGCACACCCGGTCCGGGTGGTCCGCCACGCCCACGCCATGGGACTCCCGATCGCACATCTGCACCGCCCCGGACGGGGCCACCTGGACCGCGTCCGAGGATTCCCTCGTGGAGCTTCGGGGGGCCCGGGCGCGGCCGAGACCCGGACTCCGGCCCCCGGTCCACGGCTGCGCCCCGTCGGCTGGCGGGGGGGCTTGGCTCGGGATGATCGACGGTCTCGCCTACGTGCGGGCGAACCCGACGGAGATCATCGAGGTGGAGATGCCCTTGGCAGACGAGGTCCGGGACCCCCGCCCGGCGCTCCTCGAGGACAGGGAGGGACGGGTCTGGGTAGGGGCGGGCCGGTCCCTGTGCCACGCGCCGGCCGCCGAGCTGCTCGCCCGCGGCACCGGACCATGGCGTTGCGAGGACCTGGCTACGCCGAGCGGCGTCCTGGGGATGGTCCAGCTCGAGGACGGGCGCCTCTGGGCGGCGCTGGGGTCGGGGGGGCTCCTGGAGAACACGGGAGACGGTTGGGTGCCCCGCCCCATCGACGACGCCGCGACCCAGACGGTTCATTCCCTGGAGCCGTCGCCCAGCGGCGGGGTCTGGATCGTGGGGGGAGGGATGCTGAGGCGGGTACGGGTCGCCGAGGACGAGGAGCTCCGGGTGCTGGAGGAGCTGACGCCCTGGCACGGGATCCCGGGCGAGGTGGCCGGCGACCTTCTCGAGGAGCCCTCCGGCGACGTCTGGCTTGCCACCAATCAGGGGGTGGTCCACGTCCCGGCGAGCGTCCGGTTCGCCGAACCGCTGCTTCCTCCCGTCGAGCTGGTCGAGGCCCGAGTCGACAACCGGCAGATCCCGATCGACGGCCCACTCGTGCTGCCCCACGACGAGAACCGTCTCGAGCTCCGGTTCGCCGCCCTCGCGTTCCGACACCGGGCGGGGCTCCGCCACGAGGTGCGCCTCTCGGCGGAGGATCCGTGGACCGCCGCCCCCGGCGAGCCCCTCTTCCGGTGGGTCGACCTCCCGCCCGGCACGTACCACGCCGAGTACCGGGTATCCCGCGACGGCGAGACGTGGGCCACCACCGGAGCCGGTTTCACCTTTCGCGTCGAACCGCCCTGGTATGCCACGTGGTGGTTCCTCCTCCTGTCGGGGCTGGCGGCCCTCGGCTTCGTGGCTCTGCTCTACCGGGCACGGGTCGGCTACCTCGTCGAGCTCGAGCGTCAGCGCACCCGGATCGCCATGGATCTGCACGACCAGGTGGGGTCGGGGCTCGCCAGCGTCGGCATCCTCTCGGGCGTG
>DATHRY010000281.1:0-10430 GCA_035464715.1 Longimicrobiales bacterium | reverse complement strand
GGCGGCCGACGTCACGACCCGGGTCAGGGGACGGCCCGGAGTCCCCAGGGCGAGCATCTGCCCCTTCACGGGCCGCACGGGCAGGGGACGCGGCAGGCCCTCGATGCGGCCGCTCCAGGCTCCAGCGGCCAGGATCACCGTAGGGGCCTCGACGACCCCGCCGGAGTCCAGGCGCGCTCCCCGGATCCGCCCCTGCGCCTCGACGATCGCGCCTACGCGGTCACGGTGCTCCTCCACCCCTGCGGCCGCGCAGGCCGCGACCAGGGCCTTCAGGAGGGACCGGTTGTCGACCCGGCCGTTCCCCCGGAGGAGAAGACCCGCCTCGACGTCGTGGCCGACCGACGGTTCCATTCGCCGCACCTCTGCGCCCCGGAGCCACTCGACCGGGTGGCCGTCCCTCTCCTGCCAGGCGAACCGCTTCCGCAGCGCCTCGGTGTCGGCGGCCCCGAAGGCTGTGAGGAGCTTCCCGTCCAGGTGGAGGCCGACGTCGAGCCCCGAGGCCTCCTCGAGCTCCGCCACGTAGTCCGGATACCGGGACAGGGACGCCTGGGCCAGCGCCAGGAAGGCGCCGGAGCCCGGGGCCTCGGCGAGGGGCGCCAACATGCCGCCGGCGGCCCAGCCGGCCTGCCGCTCGGGCTCCCCGGGGTCCACCACGGCGACCCGGGCACCCGCCCGCCGCAGGGCCAGGGCCACCGATCGGCCCACGACGCCTCCACCGACCACCAGTACCGGGCTCGGGGCGGGTCGACTTGCTCTCGTGGGGGTCATCCTCTAAACAAAAGGGCTCCGGCGGGGCGTCCGTCGGGACCACGATCAGGGACGGCCCCGAAGGGCCGACGTACGGGAGGGAAGGTGGACCAAAGCCGGTTCCGGTTCCAGTACACGGTGCCGGTGCGCTTCAAGGACATCGACATCGGGGGGCACGCCCACCACTCCCACGCCCTCGTGTACTTCGAGGAGGCGCGGGCCGCCTACTGGCGGGACGTGGTGGGGCGGACGGGGCTGGAGGACGTGGACTACATCCTCGCGGAGCTCCACGTCCGCTACCACGCCCGTGTGCTCTGGCCCCAGGAGCTTCGCGTCGGGGTGCGGGTCTCCCGGCTCGGTAAGCGGCATTTCGAGATGGCGTATGAAGTCCGTGGCGCCGCGGGGGATCTGCTGGTGTCGGGCAGCTCCACCCAGGTCATGTACGACTACGAGGCCGGTCGTGCGAAGGCGCTGGAGGACGGGGCCAGGGATGCCATCCTGCGACAGGACGGGCCCTTCGGTCCCGGAGGTCGGCCGGCGGACGACGACGGTTGACCCCATCTATTCATTCCAGATACATTTGCGGGTTCCGTTCCTGGCGTGTGGCAGGAACGGACCTTTGCCGCTGGATCCGCGGTAGAGGGGGATACCACGGCGTGACGAGTCCGTGGTCGTGGTCAGGACAGCGAACGTCAGGGGGCGGCAGCGCCCAGGGAGTTTCCGGATGATTGGACGGTTGAAGCAGGGAGATATCGGCATCGTGATGGCGCTGGCCATGGCGGTGATGCTCGTGGCGCCCCTGAGCGTCGATGCACAGCAGGGGGGCCGGTTCCGGGTCCTGATTCCCGACCTGTTCCCCGCACAGGGGACCGACAAGGACTTCGGCAAGGACATGGCCGAGGAGCTTCGGGACCTCATGAGCTCCCTCAACACCCACTCGGCCATCGACAAGGACGACATCGAGGACAGCCTCGACCGCTTCGACATGGACATGGACGAGCTCAACTGCGTCCGGACCCGGCAGCTCGGCGCCCAGATGAACGCCGAGGTCGCCCTCTGCGCCGACTACGTGCGGGAGGGTGAGCAGGTCTCCCTGTCGAACATCCAGTTCGTCGACATGCAGTCGTCGCAGGTGTTCGAGGTGGATCCCATCACGGTGAACCGTCGGGACCACGAGGGCGCGGCGCGGCAGGTCTTCGAGGCCTTCGACGCCTACGTCCAGCAGGTCCGCTTCCGGGCGTTCTGCTTCGACTACGCCAACAGCTCCCAGTGGGACAACGCGCTGCGGAACTGCAACGACGCCCTCGAACTGAACCCCGCCGACGAGGGTGTCCTCTACCAGAAGGCGTACGTCCTCTGGAAGCAGGAAGACATGGAGGGGGCCCTGTCGGAGCTCGAGACGCTCCTCGAGGCCAACCCCTACCACGAGGACGGCCTCCAGTTGGCCGGCTTCCTCTCGTCGAGCCTCGGCGACACCCAGACGGGTCTGGACTACTACGGCCGGTACCTGGAGCTGAACCCCGGCGCCGTCGCTGTCCGCCGGAACATCGCCTACTCCCTGGCCACCGAAGCCGACAACCCGGAGGCCGCGCTGCTCCTCATCGAGGAGGGGCTCACCCCGGACGGTGAGACCAACATCGACCTCTTGAGCGACGTCGGGAACTACGCGTTCGAGACGGCGCGCCGGCAGATGCCCGAAGGGGCCCAGGCCGGAGCCGAGGCCGAGATCTCCCCCGAGACCCGTGCCCTCTTCCGGAAGGCCCGGGACGCCTACATGCAGGTCTTCGAGGTCAAGGGCGACTCCATGAGCGTGGGTTCGCTGCGGAACGTCATCTCCGCGGACATCCAGCTGGGCGACCTCGAGGGGGCTACGGCCACCGCGGAGCAGGCGCTGGAGACCTTCCCCGAGGAGTCCGCCCTGTGGGCGATCTACTCCACGGCGCTGGAGCGTCAGGGACGGACCGACGAGGCCGTGGCGGCGCTCGCCGAGATCGAGTCGATCGATCCCGAGTACCCGGACCTCTACGCCCGGCAGGGGAACCTCCTCCTCCAGGCGGGTCGTCGCGACGACGCCCTTCCGCTCCTGCGGCAGGCGGTGGACGTGCAGGGGGCCGATCCGAACCGGATCGCCCGGATCATCTTCGCCGACGCGTACGGGAAGGGCATCCAGCCCGAGACGAAGAACTGGCCGTACGCGCTGTCGGGCATCCAGGCCGCCAAGGCGTACGACGTCAATGCCGACACCCAGATGGAGCTCGACTTCTGGCACGGATGGGTCCTGTACCAGCAGGGCATCGAGGTCCAGGAGGCACAGACGCTCCAGAGCGCAGAGCGGGCGGCCCCGATGTTCCGGCAGGCGAAGGGCCTGTTCGAGGGAGCCAGGGCCTACGCCCAGCAGCGCAACATCAATCTCGATCAGATCCTGCAGGCCACGGACACCTACATCGAGATCCAGGAAGCGATCATCCAGCGGGGTCGCTGACGCGAGACCCGCCGAGATCGGCGGACGGCGCCGCGGGGCTTCGGCCCCGCGGCGCTTATTTTTTGCCCCGCGCGTGTGACGCCCCGCCCCCGGGCGGACCCTCGCCCCGGGCGCTCCTCCGGTCCGGATCCGATCCCCGAATCCGCGAGGGGAGCGATGTGGGGGAGTGTGGGGAACCGTGCGTTTCGGTTTTTTTTCGGTAATTTCCGACCTCGACCCGTCCTCGGTCGGATAGGCCGTTCGCCCAGCGTTCACGCGCATTGTCGCCGTCCAGCCCCGCCCGTCTCCGGCCCGGTGTTTCGGCGAAATTCAACCTTGCGCCCCCCGAAACGCCCCCCTATCTTGGCCCACTAGACCCCATATCTCCCCACTTCATCCCACTCGGTACCACTGCGTGAACGGGTTCCTGGGCCGGTACGAGCACCAGATGGACGACAAGGGCCGGGTGGCACTGCCGTCCGTATTCCGCCGTGAGGCGGACGGGGACTCGTTCGTCCTGCTCCAGTGGGAGAAGCCCTACCTGACCCTCTTCCCCCAGGGCGTCTGGGGCGAGATCCAGGGCCGGCTGATGGAGTTCAGGCGGACCCAGCCCAGCGCGTGGCACCACGTGCGGGAGATCGTGTCCGCGGCGGTGGAGGTGAGCCCCGACAAGCAGGGACGGATCCTGGTGCCCAGCTGGCTGCAGGAGGCCGCGACCCTGGACGGGACGGTCCTGCTCAACGGGAACATCGACCGCGTGGAGCTGTGGGACCCCGGGGTCTACGCCCGCACGGTCCAGGCCGTGGAGGCCGACGACCTGGCGGACTTCCGTCACCGGCTCTTCGGATGACCTACCACGCCCCGGTCCTGGGTCCCGAGTCCGTGGATCTCCTCGACCCCGCCGGCACCGGCCTCTACCTCGACGGGACCGTGGGAGGGGGCGGGCACGCCGTCCTCCTCCTGGAACGCTGCCCGTCCTGCCGGCTTCTCGCCGTCGATCGGGATCCGGATGCCCTCGCCGCGGCCCGGAGCCGCCTGGCGTCGTTCGACCCGCGGGTCCGGTTCCTCCACGCCCGCTTCGATCTGGCGACCGAGGACGCCGAGGTGAGGGCGCAGGGCCTGGACGGCGCGCTCCTGGATCTGGGCATCAGCTCGCACCAGGTGGACGAAACGACCCGGGGCTTCTCCTTCCGCCCCGGCGCTCCACTGGACATGCGCATGTCCAGCACGGGTCCCACCGCCGCGGAGCTTCTGGCCGAGGCCCCGGAGGCGGAGCTCGCCCGGATCTTCCGGGAGTACGGCGAGGAGCCTCGGGGGCGGGCCCTGGCCCGGGACGTCGTACGGCACCGGGGCGAGCGACCTTTTCGGACGAGCGACGACCTCGTGGCGGCCCTGACCCGGGTCCTGAGGCGCCCCGCCGAGCACGGCGAGAAGGCCCGGATCTTCCAGGCTCTGCGCATCGCCGTCAACGACGAGCTCGCGGCCCTCGACACCGCCCTGGACGGGATCCGCGAGGCGCTGAACGACGGCGCGGTCCTCGCGGTGATCTCCTACCACTCCCTGGAGGATCGGATGGTGAAGCACACGTTTCGGGAATGGAGCCGCGACTGCATCTGCCCGCCGGGTTTCCCCGTGTGCACGTGCCGGGGCCGGGCCCTGGGGACCACCCTGACCCGGAAGCCCATCCGTCCCTCCGACGCCGAGATCGGGGACAACCCCCGTGCCCGGAGCGCCCTCCTGAGGGCCTGGAGGAAGGCCGCATGAACGAGGCGACCCTTCAGCGCATGATCCTGGCGATCGCCGTCCTCCTGGCTTCGCTCAGCCTGGTGGCGTGGCGACAGGGACGGGCCCTCGGCGTCCTGAGCGAGCTGGACACCGTCCGCTCCGAGGTGGGGATCGCGCGGTCCCACGTGGGCGAGCTGAACCGGGAGATCCGCGGTCTGCAGAGCCGCGCCCGGATCGTGGACGTCGCCAAGGATCGCCTGGGGCTCCGTCCCCCCGACGATCAGGTCCGGGTCCTCCGCATGACGGAGCGCTGAGATGGGACGGCGAGGCGCCCCCTCCGACCCGCTCCGGCACCGCCGCCGAGCCCTCCTGGGCCTCTGGCTCCTCTGCGGCGCAGGTGTGGTGGCCCGGGCAGCCCAGGTCCAGCTCGTCCAGGGCCACCACTGGCGGACCGTGGCCGCGGCCCAGCAGAGGGCCGCGGAGGAGATCCCCGCGCCGCGAGGTCGCATCCTGGATCGGGAGAACGTCCCCCTGGTGGAGACCCGGGAGCTGTACCGGATCTACGTCGCCCCCAGGGAGATCAGCGACCGTGAGGCGGTCACGGCGCGGCTTCTGGAGGTCCTCGACGTCTCGCGCCGGGACGTGGAGCGCGCCCTGGCCCGGGAGCGGGGATGGGCGGTGGTCGCGGACGCACTTCCCTCGGCGTATGCGCTCCTCAGGAACGTCCAGGGGGTCCACTTCGAGCGGCGCCTCCGGCGGGACTACCCGCAGGGGCGGCTGGCCGGTGGGACCCTGGGTGCGGCGAACGAGTCGGGCGGCGCGGGCGGGATCGAGGAGATGTACGACGGGGTCCTGCGGGGGGTCGCGGGCCGGTCCATCGTGGCCAAGGACGCCAGGGGGCGTCCGCTCCCGGGGCAGGTCTTCGAGATGCAGGTGCCCCGGGCCGGCGGCGACCTCGTCCTGACCCTGGACGCCGACCTGCAGGAGATCGCCCGGGCGACGCTGGAGGAGCACGTCGCCAGCAGCGGCGCCGAGGGCGGCGACCTGCTGGTCACCGATCCCCGGACGGGGGAGATCCTCGCGGCCGTCTCCCTTCGGGGCGGTACGGATCGGGGCGTGGGCTTCATCAGCGATCCGGTGGAGCCCGGTTCCACCATCAAGCCTTTCACCCTGGCCGCCCTCCTGATGCACCGGGCCGCCCGCCTGGACGACCTGGTGGACGTGGGCGAGGGGGAGTGGCGCACGGAGTGCGGCCGGGTCCTCCACGACGTGGGCTCCCGGGGGATCCTCACCGTCGCCGAGGCCATCCAGAAGTCCTCCAACGTCGGCGTGGCCAAGGTGGCCCAGGCCCTGACGCCGGGTGAGCAGTACGAGGCCCTGCGGGACTTCGGCTTCGGCGAGGCCACGGGCATCCCCCTGAAGGGCGAGAGCGCCGGCACGCTCCGGACGCCCGACCGGTGGACGTGCCCCTCCGCGGCGTCCCTGGCCATCGGCTACGAGCTCGCGGCCACCCCCCTCCAGATGGCCATGGCCTACGGGGCCCTGGCCAACGGCGGGCTGCTCATGGAGCCGCAGCTGGTCCGGGAGATCCGGCACGCCGACGGTCGCCGGGAGATCATGGAGCCCCGGGTCGTCCGGCGCGTCGTCCCCCGGAGGATCGCCGACGAGGTGAGTTCGGTGCTCGTGAACGTGGTCCGGGAGGGCACCGGGACCCGTGCGCAGCTGTCGGCGTTCACGGTGGCCGGAAAGAGCGGCACCGCGCGGCAGTTCCGCGAGGGGCGCTACGTCATGGACCGCTACAACTCGTCCTTCGTGGGCTACTTCCCGGCGGAGGCTCCCCAGCTGGTCATCTATGCCAAGCTCGACGGCGTGGACGGCTACGGGGGCGCCTTGGCGGGGCCCGTGACCCGGGAGACCATGGAGGTCGCGCTGGCGAGCCGCGGGACCCCCATCGACATCGGGGACCTCCCCGACCACCGGCCCGAACTCCAGGGGCCGGTGATCCGGGTCGGGTGGGCCTCAAGCGGCATCGCCGAGCCGCCGCCGGTGGACGCCGAAGTGGCCGCCCGGGGATGGGGCGAGCGCCTGGAGCTCGAGGTGCAGATCCCGGACCTCGAGGGCCTCCCGCTCCGGGAAGCGGCGCAGCGACTCCACGCCCTCGGCCTCCGGGTAGAGATCCGGGGGACGGGCACCGTCCGATACTCCACCCCCGGCTTCCGCCGCACCGCCGTCACCGGCGACACCATCGTCCTCCACTCCGGGAGGGCCGATCGGTGAGACCGGGCGTGCCCCTCGCGGACCTGGCACGGGTCCTCCGGGACGCTCGCCTCCTCGAGGGCGGGAGCGGCCCGGGGGACGTCGTCGTCCGGGGCGTGTCCCACGACTCCCGCACCGTCGCTCCCGGTGACGTCTTCCTGGCCTGGGAGGGCTACCGGGCCGACGGGCACGCCTACGCCGGCGACGCCCGCCGGGCCGGGGCGGTGGCGGCCGTCGTCGAGCGCCTCCTCCCGGACGTGGACCTGCCTCAGCTCCGGGTGCGGGACGGACGGCACGCGGCGGCGCTGGTGGCGGACCGGGTCCTGGGATCCCCGGGTCGGCGCCTCCGTCTGGTGGGGGTGACCGGGACCAACGGGAAGAGCACCACGGCCCTGTTGCTCCGCTCCATCCTCGGTGACCTCCCCGGTGGCGCCGCCGCGGTGGGGACCCTCGGGCTCGTGGGTCCCGACGGGAAGGTCCGTCCGGGCACCGAGGGTCTCACCACCCCGGATCCCGTCACCCTGGCCACCTGGCTCTGCGACCTGGCCGACGAGGGCGTCGGCGCCGTGACCATGGAGGCCTCGTCCCACGCCCTCGCCCAGCACCGTCTCGAGGCCCTCCGCTTCGAGGTGGCCGTGTTCACCAACCTCTCCCGGGACCACCTGGACTACCACGGGGGGATGAACGAGTACCGGGACGCCAAGCTGCACCTCCGGGACCTGGTCGCCGAGGGCGGGACCCTCGTGGTGAACGGCGACGAGCCCGCGTGGGAGGGCCTGCACGGTGACGACGTCCTCCGCTTCAGCCTGGGGGACCGGGGGGAGCTGCGGGCCGCCAACGTGCTGGTCACGCCGCACGGGAGCCGCTTCAGCCTCCTCCACGGCGACGAGGCTGCGGCGGTGGAGCTGCCTCTCCTGGGCGAGTTCAACGTGGAGAACGCCCTGGCCGCCGCCGGAGCGGCGCTGGCGCTCGGGCGCTCGCTTTCCGAAGTCGCCGCCGGCCTCGGCGCGGCGCCCCAGGTCCCGGGGCGGATGGAGGTGGTGGTGTCCCGCCCGTTCACGGTGGTGATCGACTTCGCCCACACCCCGGACGCCCTGGAGAACCTCCTCACCGCCCTGGCGGCGCTGGGGCCGGAGCGGCTCGTGGTGCTCTTCGGGGCCGGGGGCGACCGGGACCGGGGCAAGCGTCGGCCCATGGCGGAGGCCGTGGCCCGCCACGCCGATCGGGTCTTCCTGACGTCGGACAACCCCCGGACGGAGGACCCCGAGGCGATCCTGGACGACCTGGAGGCCGGGCTGGGGCAGGTCGACCGGGTGCGCCTCACCGACCGCAGGGAGGCGATCCGGCAGGCGGTCCTGGAGGCCCGGGACGGCGATGTCCTGGTCCTGGCGGGGAAGGGGCACGAGACCTACCAGGTCCTGGGCACCGAGCGTCACCCTCTGGACGAGCGGGCGGAGGTCCGGGCCGCCATGACGCTCCGGGGGGCGGCATGACCGGCTTCCGCTGGACGGCCGCCGCGGTCCGGGAAGCCCTGGGCCTCGGGGACGGGGCAGGAGACGCCGACGCGGCCTATGCCGGCGTATCCACGGATTCCCGGACCCTGGAGGCCGGAGACCTCTTCGTGGCCCTGGAGGGGGACGCCTTCGACGGCCACGACTTCGTGGATCAGGCCGTGGCGGCGGGCGCCCGGGGCGTGGTCCTGCGGCGCGCCGTGGACGTCCCGGATCAGGTGGCGATCTACCGGGTGGAGGACACCCTCGTGGCCCTGGGTCGCCTCGCCCGCTTCCGGCGTCTGGCCCTGCCGGCCCGGGTGGTGGGCATCACGGGCTCCAGCGGGAAGACCACGACCAAGGAGCTCCTCAAGGCCGCCGTTGGGACCCGTCTCCGGGTCCACGCCAACCGGGGGAACTTCAACAACCGCATCGGCGTGCCCCTGACCCTGCTGGAGGCCCCGGAGGACGCCGAGGTGGTCATCTCCGAGATGGGGACGAGCCTCCCCGGCGAGATCCGGGCCCTCGTGGAGATCGGGGTGCCGGACGTGGCCATCCTGACGACCGTGGCCGAGAGCCACCTGGAAGGCCTCGGCACGCTCCAGGGCGTCCTGGAGGAGAAACTCGACCTCCTCCGGGGCCTCCGGCCCGGCGCG
Source organism: Longimicrobiales bacterium (assembly GCA_035464715.1). Taxonomy (GTDB): domain Bacteria; phylum Gemmatimonadota; class Gemmatimonadetes; order Longimicrobiales; family Gaopeijiaceae; genus Gaopeijia. The sequence continues at coordinate 1,095 of DATHRY010000281.1, read as the reverse complement.
GTGGCCCTGGCCGGCGACGAGCCGCCCATCCTCCCGGACGCGGTCCGGAGCGCCCGTCCCGACGCCCGCATCGTGGGCACCGGCGACGCGGCGGATCCCGCGGATCGACCCGAGGACGTCCGTCCCGACACGCAGGGCCGCTACACGTTCCGGTGGCACGGGGCCGCGGTGACCCTCCCGGCTCCGGGCCGGCACATCCTCCAGGACGCCCTCCTGGCCCTGGCCGCCGCCGAGGCCCTCGGGGTCCCCCCCGAGGACGCGGCCCGGGGCCTCGCCGGGATGGAGAGCAGGGGGATGCGGGGCGAGGAGCGCCACATCGGGCCGGTCCTGGTCGTGCTCGACTGCTACAACGCGAACCCCCAGAGCACCCGGGCCGCCCTGGACACGCTCGTGATGCGGGCGGCCAAGGGCCCCCGGATCGCCATCCTGGGGAGCATGCTGGAGCTGGGTCACGAGACCGACGCCCTCCACGAGCGCGTCCTGAACTACGCCCTGGCCGTGGGCCTGGACCGGGTGGTGGCCACCGGGGCCTTCGCCACCGCGGCCCCGGACCGGAACGATCCCGCCCTGATCCGCGCCGAGGATCCCGAGGACGGCTTCCGCGCGGTGCAGGACGATCTGGAAGAGGGCGCCGTCGTGCTGCTGAAGGCCTCCCGGGGCGTGGCGTTGGAGCGCCTCCTCCCCGTGATGGAACGGGCGCTGACGGGGGAGGGCGGCTGATGCTCTACTACCTCCACCGGTTCTCCGACGTCCACATCGTCTTCAACCTCTTCCAGTACGTCACGGTGCGGTCCGCCGGCGCGCTGGTCACCGCTCTCCTGGTGGCCTTCGCGCTGGGGCCCGTGACGATCCGCTGGCTGACCCGCCTCCGGGTCGGACAGGTGGTCCGGGACTCGGGCCCCCAGACCCACCTGACCAAGGCCGGGACCCCGACCATGGGCGGGACGCTCATCATCATGTCGGCGGTCATCGCCACCGGGCTTTGGGGTCGACCGAACTGGTACACCGCCCTGTGCCTTCTGGCCCTGGTCTGGATGGGCGCCATCGGCTTCCTGGACGACTACCTGAAGGTGGTCCAGGGCAAGACCCGGGGCC
>DATHRY010000280.1:0-1906 GCA_035464715.1 Longimicrobiales bacterium | reverse complement strand
CCGACCTCACCCTCCCGTCTTCGCCACCGCCTCCACCAGCTCCACGAGCCGCGCCAGGTCGCGAAGATCCAGCACCTCGCCCGGGGAGTGGCTGTACCGTCCCGGCCACGACAGGCCCTGGTTCGGCGCTCCTCGATAGGTGAAGGTCGTCCCGTCGGTCCCGCCCTGGGTCAGCCCCATCTGGAGGGGGATGCCGGCGTCCCGGGCGATGCCCACAACCCGGGCCCGCTCCCGGTCCGGGGACACGCCGCTGTTCTCGATGGCCCGGAGGACGGGGCCGTCTCCCAGGGGCGTGAAGGCGAAGTGCGGGCTCTCCAGGGGCGTGTCCGAGGAGACGAAGGTGTCGATGGAGTAGATGCGCCGGGTGGAGTGGGCGTAGCGGGCCGCCATCGCCTCCGCCCCGATCAGCCCTCCCTCCTCGTGGACGGACCAGGCGAAGATCAGCTTGTGGTCCAGCGCTTCGGGGTCGAGGCGGCGGAGGGCCAGGAGCAGCGCGGTCGTCCCGGCGCGGTCGTCGAGCCCCCGGGCCACGAAGCGATCCGCCCCCAGCCGCAGGCCCTCCTTGTACATGGTGACCTGCATCCCCTCTCGGACGCCGAGCTCTCGCAGGCGGGCGCCGTCCACGCCGAACCAGGCGGTGAGGTCTTCCGGTCGTCGCCCCTCGACGTCGGTCCGCTGGGAGAAGATCCCGCGGAGGGGTGCCCGGGCCTCGGCCGACAGCGACTCCCGCTTGAACCGGGGGTCCAGGTCCCGGGGATCGCCGTCCGCGGTGGAGGGAGCCCCGGAGGGATCGAAGTGGAGCAGTGCCGTCTCCCCCTCCCACGCGTCGTCCAGGGCCCCCCCGGCGGCCCGGAGCCCGACGTGGCCGTCCTCTTCGATGCGGGTCACGTGGTACCCCACCTCGTCGAGGTGGGCCATGAAGACGGTGGTGTCCCGATCGGGACCCATCTCCACCACCACGTTGCCGATGCCGTCGACCACCGCCCGATCCCGGGCCCACTCCGGCATCGCCTCGAGGAGAGCGCGGCGAACCCCCCACTCGTGGGCGGACACCCCGTGGATCTCGACGAAGGCGTCGAGGTGCTGGGTGACCTCCCGGAGGTCGGGGTCGAGACGGGGTTCGACCGGATGGGCGGGGAGTGGCGCATCGACCCAATCGATGGAGGCGCCCGGACGGCCGATCGCCTCCGCAGCCACCCTCGCGTACCGCTCGATCTCCTCCGCCCCGATCCACTCCAGCTGGGCGCCGGGGCGGGAGACCCGGGCCTCGATCCAGCGAAGGTGGGTGAGCCCCACCTCCGCGAGCACCGTCCCCAGGTCGTCGGCCTCGCCCACGCCGCGGCGCGCGTCCATCGGCTCGGCCGCGCCGCCCGCCAGGAGGATCACCTCGTCGACCCCGGCAGCTCGCCGGACCGCCGAGGCGAGCCCCACGTCGCCGAAGCCGGACGCCGCCGCCATGAGGAAGGTGGTCGTTCCCGGGCCCTCGCCGGGGGCGCTTCCCAGGGCCGCCACGACGGCGCACCCCGCCCGTCGCCCGACCACGGGGCCCGCCACCTGCCCACCCTCCATGACCCAGGGAGGAAGCTGCCGGACGATGGGGTCGAGCAGGCCGATGCCCATGGCCTCGACGTCGGCCCGGTTCTCGGCCCCCACGTCCACCCAGAGGTCGTCGGCGCCGGCCACGCCCTCGCCTCGATGCTGGGCGGCGAAGTGTCCGTTCGTCCGGGCCACCACGCCGATCACCGGTCCGTCGCGCGTCAGGATCCGGACCGGCTTCGCTTCGTGCTGCTGGTCCCAGAGCGGATGGCGGGACCCCCGGCCGATCCGGTGCACCCGCAGGTATCCGTCGTCCCGGATCTGCGAGGCCGCGTAGGCCGGGGCGTCCAGCCGGCAGGCGAGCACGCGG
>DATHRY010000279.1:0-13132 GCA_035464715.1 Longimicrobiales bacterium | reverse complement strand
TCCCGCCCGGCCTCCAGGAGGTAGGCCGCCAGGTCCTGGAGGAGTGTCCCCTCCTGGTTCGGGAAGAGGACCTCGGACCTGGCGGTCAATCGGTAGATGATCTCGGGGCGCCCGGGACCGTCGCGACGTCTCCCCGACCGCTCCACGAGACCGTCGCTGCCCAGGGACTTCAGGTGGGTCCGGATCGTCTCGACGCTGAGATCAAGCGCCGTGGCCATCTCGGGAATCGTACCGGCCCCTCGGCGCTTCAGGTGATCGAGGATCCGGCCCTGACTCTCTCCGATCCTTGTCGGAATCATGCGTGGACGCTCCTGGCGATTCCCGTCGAACGGGCTCGTCGGCGGCTCGACCGCCTGCCGACGACCCGGACGTCGAACCTACCCCCGCCTCATTCCCCCGGTTTCGTCTCCCCGTGGGCGAACGTCGTCCGGACCCGGGGGAACAGCACGTTGTTCTCGAGATGGACGTGCCGGTGGAGGTCGTCCTCGAACTCGCTCAAGAGATGGTAGGTCGCCCGATAGGTGGCACAGGCGCCACGTGGCGGCGTGAACCCGTCGGTGATCTCCCGGATACGACGGACGATCGCGCCGGCGTGGTCGTGGTCGTCTTCCAGGGCCTCGAGGACCGCATCCGGAACGGTGCCGGCCACGGTGTCGTTCCCCTCCGACGCGACCAGACGCGGGAACAGCACCGACTCCTCGTCGTCGAGGTGGCGGGACATCTCCTCGGCGAGCTCCCGGAAGAGGCTCCGGACCTCCAGCAACTCCGGACGCCTCGAACCATGGACCCCGGCGACCTTCTGCGTCCACGCATCCAGCACGGGCAGCGTCTTCCGGACGTAGGCGTGGTGCTCCTCCTCGATATGATCCACGAGGCGGCGGATCGGCCAGGTTCCGTGCTCGGGTGCCCGAGGCGCCCCTTCCCGGGCATCGAGCGCCCCGAGGGCGGCCTCCAGCCGTTCCGGAGCGACACCGGCCGCTGCGCAGGCGTCGGCGGCGGGCCGGCGGCCCCCGCAACAGAAGTCGATGCCGAGTCCGGCGAAGACCGCCGCTCGTCCGTAGTCCTCGGCGACCAGATCACCCACCGTCCGGTCCAGGTATGTCGATTGCCGCTCAGCGCTCATGACGTGCTCCCCGTGCAGGTGCGGGACGATCCGGTTGGGATCCCCCGAGTGCTTGCCCACCCGAAGGATCGAGCTGGTTTTCCGTATTGTCAACACTATTTTAGTGTTAATCAAGCCCCGGCAATGGCCCCGCTGCACTTCCTCAACCTCGCCCTCCACGTCCTGGCGGCGATCGCGTGGCTCGGGGGCATGTTCTTCTTCGCCCTCTTCGGTGCCCCGGTACTCCGGACGGTGGAGCCCGCCTCGCTTCGAAGTTCGCTGTTCCAGGCTCTCGGGCGGCGGTTTCGCTGGATCGGGTGGGCGCTCGTGGCGATCCTCCTCGCCACGGGGATGGTCAACCTGAGCTTCCTGGGGCTCCTTTCGGCCGAGGTTCTCGGCTCCCCGGAGTTCTGGGGCACGCCCGTGGGCACGGCGCTGGGCTGGAAGCTGATCGGGGTCGGTGCGATGATCGTGCTCGGCGCCCTGCACGACTTTGTGTGGGGGCCCCGGAGTGGGAGGCACCTGGTGGATTCCGCCGAGGGCCGCCGGGCCAGACAGGTCACTTCCTGGATCGGACGCGTCAACGCATTGGTGGGGATCGTGGTGGTCCTCGCCGCAATCCGGCTCGCCCGGGGCGGATGATCCATCCCCAAACGACCGCGGAGTCACCGACCTTGATCCTCGACGGCCGTGCTCTCGCCGCCAGACGGCTCCCCGGGATCCGGGCGCGGGCCACGGCCGTGCGCTCGACGCTGGGGCGGCCGCCGAGCCTCTTTCTTCTCGCCTTCGCTGGCCCGGACGGGGCGGCGCCCTGGGTGCAGGGGAAACTCCGGGCGTGCGCCGAGGCGGGGATCGATGCCGAAACTCTGGTCCTGCCCCGCGAGGTGACCACGGAGGAGGCCCACGCATCCTTCGCGGCGGCCGTGGCGGCGGCCCAAAGCGACGCCGTCTTCGTCCAGTTCCCCTTCCCCCCCTCGGTGGATGGGGCGGCCCTGTCCCGTGTGATTCCGGCGTCGGCCGACGTGGACGTCATGCGCCCCGACGGGATCGACGACTACCTCACGGGGCCGGCGTCGAGCCCCCCGCTCACGGTGGCGGCCATCCTCGCCCTCTTCGACGCCCACGACATCCGGCTCTGGGGACGGACCACGTCGGTGGTTGCCGAGTCGGCCCCGTTCGACCGCATGCTCGCCGAGGCGCTGAGCCGGCGCGGTGGCTCGGTGCGCACTGTGGCGCCCGACGCCCCGGACCTGTCCACCCGCCTGGCGGCCTCGAGCGTGGTGGTCACCTCGGCGGCACGGCCCGGCATCGTCCGGACCGCCGATCTCACCCGGGGGGCCGTGGTGGTCGACGGAGGATACTTCAACCCCGGCGGCCGCGGCGACGTCGACGCGTCCGGTGGCATCGACCACCTGGGGGCCTTCGCCCCCGTCCCTGGCGGGGTGGGCCCCATGACCGTGTCGATGCTGATCGAAGCCGTGGTCGGACGGGCGGAGCGGAGCTCCTGCGCCCCGCGATGAACCGAGTCTTTGCGGCGTCCCACGACGAGGAACTCCCATGAAAGACAAGCCAGTTCTCTCGCCCGTGGAGAGACACGGACTCGAAGGTTCGCCGTTCGACCTGCTCTATCCCCCCGAGGAGAAGATCCCCACCCTGGTGGTCGACAACTTCCCGGCGTTGGGCCGTCTCACCGCGCTCCGGTTCATCGAATGGGTCCAAGGGAATCCGGGCGGGGTCATCTCCTTGCCCACCGGCAAGACCCCGGAGCACTTCATCCGGTGGGTCCAGCGGATCCTGAGCGGGTGGGGCGAGCCCGAAATCCGGTCTCTCCTGGAGGAAGCGGGTGTGGATCCGGGCGTCCAGCCGGACATTGAGAGCCTGCACTTCGTGCAGATCGACGAGTTCTACCCCATCGATCCGCGCCAGCACAACAGCTTCTACCACTACGCCAACGAGTACTACATCGAGGGTTTCGGTCTCGACCCGAAGAAGGCGCTTCTCATCGACGCATCCCGCGTCGGCCTGGGACGCGGCCAGTCGCTGAGCGCCGTCTGGCCGGAACACCGGGTTGACCTGTCCCTGAGGGTGCGATCCGCCAGAAACGCTCTGGAGGCGAAGCAGAAGGACGTGCTCGAGGGCATCGACGAATGGTGCCGGCGCTACGAAGACCAGATCCGCCGGCTCGGCGGCATCGGCTTCTTCCTCGGCGGCATCGGCCCCGACGGCCACATCGGGTTCAACGTGAGGGGCTCCGGCCACCACTCCACCACCCGGCTCACGGAAACGAACTACGAGACCCAGGCCGCAGCTGCGGGGGACCTGGGCGGGATCGAGGTCTCGGGGAACCGCCTGGTCATCACCATCGGCCTCGAGACCATCACCTACGACGCGGAGTGCACGGCACTGATCATCGCCGCCGGAGAAGCGAAGGCGGAGATCGTTCGCCAGGCGATCGAAAGCGAGAAGAGCGTCCGGTACCCGGCGACGGCGCTGCACGATCTGCCCAACGCCCGTTTCTACGTCACACGGGGCGCCGCCAAGCTCCTCCGGGCCCGCCGGTTCGAGGCTCTCCGCCGCTCGGAGACGATCAGCGACCAGGAAACGGAGCGGATCATCATCGACCTGGCCGTGGACCGGCGGAAGCGGATCGTGGACCTCGGCGAGGAGGATTTCACCGGCGACCGGTTCGCGGCCGAGCTGCTGCGGAAGCGACCGGAGCCGTACCGGGAGCTCGCCGGCAACGTGGCCGCCGCGCTGGTCCGCCGCATCGAACGGGGCGCGAAGGTGCTCTCGGACACCCGTTTCCTCCATACCGAGCCCCATCACGACGACCTCATGCTGGGGTATCTCCCCCACATCGTCCGGCACGTGCGGGTCGCGTCCAACACCCACTACTTCGCCTGCCTTACCAGCGGCTTCACCGCCGTCACCAACGAGTTCATGCGCACACGCCTGACCTGGGCGGACGAGTTCGTGCGGGGAGAGGCCTTCGCAGAGCTGATGGCGAACGGCTACTTCGAGCCGGAGAACGGCCTCGACCGGAACCGGGACGTCTGGCAGTACCTCGATGGTGTCGCATCCGGCAGCCGGGACCTGCGCCACGAGGGGATCGCGCGGCGCACCATCCGCGACCTGCTCGACCTGTACGAGATCGATGACACCGCGACGCTCCGGCAGAAGATCGCCGACCTGAAGAAGTACTTCCGGACCCAGTACCCCGGGGCCAAGGATCCGCCGGTCGTCCAACAGCTCAAGGGAAGGGTCCGAGAGTACGAGGCCGAGTGCCTGTGGGGGTATTTCGGATGGAACTGCTCGAACGTGATGCACCTGCGCCTGGGATTCTACACCGGCGACATCTTCACCGAGGAACCGACGCTGGGGCGGGATGTCGAACCGATCCTCGAGCTGTTGCACACCCTGGACCCCGACGTGGTGTCCGTGGCGTTCGACCCCGAGGGTAGCGGGCCCGACACACACTACAAGGTCCTGCAGGCCACGACGGCGGCCATCGGGCGACACGTCGAACGGTCGGGGCGGGAGGATCTGCGGGTCTGGGGCTACCGGAACGTCTGGTACCGATTCCACCCCGCCGAAGCCAACGTGTACGTGCCGGTATCGCTGAACATGTTCGCGATGATGGAGAACGCGTTCATGAACACGTTCCTTTCCCAGAAGGACGCCTCCTTTCCCAGCCACGAGCACGACGGCCCGTTCAGCGAGCTCGCCCAGAAGATCCAGGTCGAACAGTACCAGACGCTGAAGATCTGCCTGGGACGCGAGTGGTTCCACGAGAACGCCAGCGCCCTCATCCGGGGCACCCGCGGCTTCGTGTTCCTGCGGGAGATGGACCTGGAGGAGTTCCATCGGTCCAGCCGCAAGCTCAAGGAGCTGCTGGAGAGCCGGTGACCCGGCCGCTGCGCACCCGCGTGGGAACGGCCGAGGCCGACACCCTGAGCTGGCGATCATCGACGGGCGGCGGATCGCGTAGAGGTTCCTCGGCTAGCGGGTCGGCCTCCGCGCCTCCAGGCCGCCGTCTTCGCCACGCGTGACGAGCATGACCTGCCCCGGCTCGAGGACCACCGTGGTGTCGAGGGCGAGATCCGGCCCGGCGCCCGACGCGCCGTCCCGGTCGCCGAACCTCACCGCCAGGACATGCCGCCCCGGAGGAAGCCGGACCTCCTCGTAGACGAAGATCGGCCGATCGCCCCGTACACCCGCCGGCCGAAGCACCGTACCCAGACGATCCACCCCGTCGACGAGGACCTGCAGCTGGTAGGGTGCGAGATCGCCGATGCACGCGTCGGGGTTGCGCATGTGGACCGGGAGCTCTGCGAGCTCGGTCTGCGTGGGGCGTCGACAGTCGGCCGCGTCGCCGGCCCGGAACCGCCAGCTGAATCGCAGCGCGGCGCGGTCACCGTCGAGGGATGGGACCGGCACGCGGGACAGGGCGGCGAGCAGGGCCACCAGGGCGAGGGAGACCGCGCTCCGGCCGAGGGCGGCCGTCACGAGCCGGCCCCTTCCGGCTCCCCGGCGGCGAGGGAGGATCCGACAAGGCACTCCGCGCTCAGCTCGATGTGCGCTTCGGCCTCACGCGCCTCCAGCGCCCGGATCTCCGCCCGGAGTTCCCGCAGCGCTCGCTCCACCGCGCTCCGTCCCCCGAGGCCGGACTGGACCATCCGGACCCGTCGGCGGTCCACCCGGTCCTGTAGCTCGGCTTCGCGACCGTCGAACAGTCGGGCCCGGGTCCACCGGGGGCCTTCCCGGTTCCAGCAGTCCCGCCCGGGACAGCCGGCCACCAGCACCCCGCCCGCGCCCCCCCGGACGAGGAACTCCACCACCGAGGAGTGCAGGTTGCCGATGCAGTCCACAGAGAGGACCGAAGCTCCCTCGAACCTCGGCACCAGACCCGCGCCGCCGGCTCCGTGACCGCAGGCGATCAACACGACGTCGTCGCCGGAGGGCGGAGCATCGGCCAGAAAGGATCGCACGGCCGCGATCTGATCCCGCCCGGCCCGGCCCGGCGGACCCACACCCATGGGCGCGCAGGATCCCGCACAGATACCGCAGCTCACGCAGAGGGCCGGATCGACGGAGGCGACGAGGGTGGGCCGGTCGTCGTCCCGGGCCACCATGGTGATGGCCTCGTAGGGGCAGTCCTTGGGGCACTGCTCGCACCCGGTGCACAGACGGGGGTCCACCTGACTGGCGGCCGGACGACGGCCTTCCCTCGGTCGGGTCCAGAGCGGCGCCGTGACCGCCACACCGACGAGGGCCAGGATCCCGAGCCAGACCGCCCAGCCGGGCAAGGTCCGGGTAACCGGGAGCCAGAAGCCGAAGAAGAGGTCGATAGGGGGGGAGCCCGGCAGCACACCCGGGTCGGCGGGAGAAGCCAGCGGCGCGGGCCAGAGCACCGAAACGGCGAACAGCGCCAGCGTCACCCCCCATCCGAGGCCTCGGGGCGGCAGCAGCCGGGGACGCGCCAAGCGGGACACGTGGATATAGAGCAGCAGGCCGATCCCCAGGGGCAGGGCGATGTGGAGGAAGTAGTTGAGGAAGAAGAAGGCGCCCGGCATGGCACGCTCGCCGATGAACGTCCTCGCCACGGGCTCCGAGAAGATGGGGAGGGCGTCGAGGATCCGGGCCCCCTCCTCCGCGAGGAGCTGCCCCTGGGCATCCCAGACCATCACGAACCCGGTCCAGCCGATGACGAACACGACCCCCGTCAGAACGAGTCCCGAGAGCCAGGCCAGGGCCCGGGGCCCCCAGCTGCGCCGCCGCAGGAACATGCGCAGTCCGTGGACGGCCACGGCCACCACCATGCCGTCGGAGGCGAACCGGTGCAGGGACCGGACCCAGCGACCGACCCAGACCTGTTCGTGGAGCCGGGTGACCGAGGCGTACGGCGCCCCGATCCGGTAGAAGAGCAGCAGATAGAGCCCCGTGACCAGAAGGACCAGGAAGAGGGCCACCGCCAGGGGACCACTCTGGTAGAGGGGGTTCAGCCTGGACGAATACAGGCGGTCGAAAAGCTCATCGACGCCACCGAGCGCCCGGTGGAGAAAGCCTCCGTTCGTACGAGGGGACGGCTGCAGGGGGATCACGGACCTCGAGGGCAAGATTATCCAATGGTTGCCAATGACAATGACGTAATGCATGATGCCAGCCGTCCACAAGGGCGGACCACGTCCGCCTACGATCCTCCTCCCACCACCCCCGGAGGTCGTCTATGGCCGATCCTCACCCCCCCTCGGACGAGAGCGCTCCCCCGACGCCCACCCCCGATTCTCCGCGCCAACCCGCCGAAGAGATCCCCTGGGGTCAGCGTTTCTTCGATCGGCCCTTCCTGCTCCTGGTCCTGGGGGTCCTGATCATGGCCGCGTTCTTCACCGGATGGGGACTGTGGGAGATCACCTCCCTGCCCCCCGCCCCCCTGCCCTGACCCGGAGGTCCCATGTACGAGAGCGGAATCGCGTCGGTGCGGGGCGTGTGGTGGAAGCCGGCCCACCGCGCCGAGAAGGTCTGGATCGCCATCGCCTTCGCCTGGTGCATGGTCCTCTTCGCCATGATGCCCCTCTGGCACCTGCGGGGCGGTCAGAATCCTACGGGAATCCGCCACCGGGTGGAGCCGGACGACTTCCGGGCGCGAACGGACGAGTTCATCTCCGCCTATCAGGTGGGCACCGAAGCGGGCATCCCGATCGTCGAGCCGCCGCCCGGAGCGGAGGTGTACCTCATCGGGATGATGTGGCAGTGGCGTCCGATCCTCCGGCTGCAGCAGGGCGTCGAGTACACGCTCCACCTGTCGAGCGTCGACGTGAACCACGGCTTCAACCTCTATCCGTTCAACGTCAACTTCCAGGTGGTCCCGGGCTACGACTACGCCCTGAGGGTGACGCCCACAGAACCGGGCGAGTTCCGCATCGTCTGCAACGAGTTCTGCGGAATCGGCCATCACCTCATGGTCGGCCGGATCGAGGTGGTGCCCGCCGACGCCCAGGACGCCGATCTCGGAGATGACCGATGAGCGCCCCCGACGCCGGACCCGCCACCACCCTGGACTCGGCCACCGGACGGATCGCCGGTCTCTTCCGCACCTGCCCCACCACCGGGCTGGCGGTCCACCGCAGCGCCGACCGCCTGATCAAGGCCCACGCCGTGGCGGCCACCGTCGCTCTGCTCGTGGGAGGCATCGCCGCCCTGCTGGTGCTGCTGACGCGCTGGCAGGCGATCCACCTGCTGGATCCGGTGTGGTTCTACCGGATCCTGACGGTGCACGGCATGAACATGCTCATCTTCTTCATCATCTTCTTCGAGATGGCGGTGTTGATGTTCGCCGGGCCCGTGCTCCTGAACTGTCGCGTGCCGGCGCCGAAGGTGGCCTGGGGCGGCTTCGGCCTGATGGTCGTTGGTGCCCTCCTGGTGGAGTGGACCATGTGGACGGGGCAGGCCGACGTCCTCTTCACCAGCTACGTGCCCCTCCGGGCAACGCCCAACTTCTACCTGGGCGTCATCCTCTTCGCGGTGGGCGCACTGGTCACCACCGGGGTGTTCTTCGCCACCCTCGTCGTGGCGAAACGGGAGCGCACCTACGAGGGGTCCGTGCCGCTGGTGACGTTCGGGGCCATCACCGCGGCCATCATCGCGGTGATCACGCTTCTGCACGGTGCGGCGATCTACATCCCGACCTGGCTCTGGTCCATGGACCTGATGTCGGTGGATCCCCAGATCTACCGGCTCGTCTGGTGGGGCCTGGGCCACTCTTCGCAGCAGATCAACGTGGCGGCGATGGTGTCGATCTGGTACCTGCTGGCGACCCTCACCGTCGGTGGCGTCGTGGTGAACCAGAAGATCAGCCGCACCGCGTTCGTCCTCTACATCCTCTTCATATCCATGGCATCGGCCCATCACCTCCTGGTCGATCCCGGGATGGGTGCGGCCTGGAAGGTCTGGAACACGAGCTATTTCATGTACATGGCCGTGCTGGCCAGCATGCTCCACGGGTTCACCGTTCCGGCAGGCGTGGAGATGGGGATGCGCCTGCGAGGGTACACCCAGGGCTTCTTCGGTTGGCTGCGGCGGGCGCCCTGGGGGGATCCGGGGTTCAGCTCCCTGGTGTTCAGCGTGGTGGTGTTCGGGTTCGTCGGCGGGATCACCGGCGTCACGTTCGGCACCGAGCAGATCAACATCATCGCCCACAACACGCTCCGGATCCCGGGCCATTTCCACGCCACCGTGGTCAGCGGCACCGCCATGGCCTTCATGGGGGTCACCTACTACGTGATCCCCCTCGTCTTCCGGAAGCGGATCGCCTTCTATTCCCTGGCGAAGATCCAGCCGTACCTCTTCAGCATCGGCATGCTGATCTTCAGCCTCGCCATGACCTTCGCCGGGACGTTCGGGATTCCCCGGCGCCACTGGGACATCTCCTTCTCGGGCGCTCCCTTCGACGTCCAGTATTCGCCTGCGGTGGACATCATCGTCGCCGTCATGGCCATCGGCGGTCTGATGGGGATCCTGGGCGGCGGCATCTACATCCTGGTCACCGTCTGGTCGGTGTTCTTCGGCAAGCCACTTCCCGCCGGAGAGGAGGCCCGGTTCGCCGACAGCATTCCCCAGGGGATCGTGAACCGCCCGTGGTTGGAGATCCCCGACACCGACGACGAGCCCGAAGCGCCCGGACGTCTGGGGAACCTGCCCGGCACCGCGATCCTGGTGGGCATCTTCTTCGTGGCCTTCGTGACCTACTACTTCGCCAACTGGGCCCTGTTGTCCTTCGTCTGGAAGGTGGGGTGACGTGACCCCGCGGCGCCTCCTCGATCGAGATGGCCGGGCGGCCCTCCTGGCTCTCGGGGCCATCGCTGCGGTCACCGTGGCCTGGTGGCTGCTGGCCCTGGCACCCGCCGCCGGGGAGCCGGAGTGGCTCGGGCGCGCCCGGGAGGTCTGCTTCGACCTGGGCCCCGACGGGCTGCCCGGGGTTTCCGGGTGGATGCTGCTCATCGGACAGCCGTTGGGGATGGTGGTGTTCCTGGCGCTGGTCTGGCCTCGCCCCCTGGGGCGGGGCCTGGCCTGGATCATCGACACGGGGTCCGGTCGCGCCATCGGCGGGCTCGGCGTCGCCGTGGTGGTGGTCGGCCTGGCCGCCACCGCCGTCCGGGTCGCACGGGTGACCGAGGCCCGGGCGGCTCAGGTGCGGCTGCCGCCCGGGATGGCCGCCGCCGATCACCCTCGACAGGACCGGCCGGCTCCCGCCCTCGACCTGGTCGACCAGACCGGTCGGCGGGTCGGCTGGAACGAGCTGACGGGCCAACCGGTCCTGGTGACGTTCGCCTTCGGCCACTGCGGTGACATCTGCCCCCTCGTGGTCGAGAACGCCCGCACCGCCCGGGATGCGGTCTGGGGACCGGAGGGGGCGGCTCTCGTGGTGGTCACCCTCGACCCATGGAGGGACACGCCGGATCGACTGCCCGAGCTCGCGGCCCGCTGGCACCTGGCTCCCGGGGACCACATCCTCGGGGGCACGATCGAGGAGGTGGAAGCGGTCCTCGACGCGTGGAACGTCGCCCGGGACCGGGATCCGATGACGGGCAACATCACGCACCCGCCCCTCGTCTTCATGATCGACGAGGAGGGTACGATCGCGTTCGTGACGCTCTCCGGCAGGCCCACGCTCATCGAGCTGGGCGAGCGCATGTAGGGCCGGGGGGCCGTTCAGCCCGGCTCCTGCAAAGGGATGTCGATCCGAACCGTGGTTCCTGCGCCAGGGGCGCTCCGCACGTCGAGAACGGCGCCGACCTGGTCCGCCCGTTCACGAAGGCCGAACAGGCCGAGTCCCTGACCCCGCTCCCACTCCCGTTCGACGTCGAAGCCCGATCCGTGGTCGGTGACGAGAACACGTAGCCGGCCCCGTCCCGCGCCCAATCTGACTTCGGCTTCCCCCGCACCCGAGTGGCGCAGGACGTTGGACAGCGACTCCTGGATCATCCGATACACGGCCAACTCGGTGGCCTCCTCCAACCCGCCGGGGAGGGCATCCACCGTCACCCGCACCTCCAACCCGGCCTCCGCCATGTCGCGGGCCAGACCTCGAACGGCAGCCTCGAAGCCCGCATCGTCCAAGGCGGGCGGGCGGAGCCCCCTGGCGTACCGTCGGATCGATTCCAGGGTATCGGCCATCTCGGATCGGAAGCCCTCGAGGCGGCGGTCGAGAGCCGGATCGCCCAGGTCGTGTCGCAACGCGTGCAGCCGGAGAAGCAGCGCCGCCAGCCGTTGAGCCGTGTCGTCGTGCAGTTCGCGGGAGAGCCGCTTTCGTTCCTCCTCGGCGGCGGCCACCGACCCCGCGGCGAGTCGTCGGAGCCGCAGACGATATCGGGAAAGACTATCCAACATCTCGTTCAGGACGCGCCCGAGGCGGGTCAGCGACGGATCGGCCAAAGGGGAGAGCTCGGCGCGGGCGTCCACGTCCCCGGCTTCGACCCTTCGGGCGGCCTCCTCGATGCGGCGCAGGGGCGACAGGGCCACCCGCAACACCAACCAGTTCGCCAGGACGCTCACGGCGCCTCCCACCCCACCCACCGTCAGAACGAGGGTCCAGGTCGGCCGGACCGGCCCGCCCCGCGCGAAATGGGCGACCAGGGCGGTCCCCACCCCGGCGCCCAACGCCACGACCAGTCCGTTGGCGATGAGGATCTTGTGAAGCAGTGGAACCCCGAGCAGCGCCTGCTTCGTCCGAGGCCACCATCCCCAGGGGTGCCCCCCGCCCGCGAACCGGCTCACCGCTCGAACCGTCGAGGACGATCCCACCCGATACCGGAGAGCTTCACGCCGTTCGACGCGTCGGCCGTCGCACGCCCCGGGTGAGCCACACGAAGGCCAGGCCGATCAGGCCGAGCTGAGCCGCCAGGATTCCCTTCGTAGGCAGGCCAGCGACACCGACCGCTCCGGCGAGCATCGCGGCGACCGAGGGCACCGTGAACCAGTAGTAGACGCCGAAGGCCACCGCCGCGGAGAGCCGCGCCACCCGACCGTGATCCAGCCGCAGGAGAACGATCAGGCCCAGGAAGGCCACCCCCGAGATCACGGCTCCGCCGAACGTCAACGCATACGCGGCGAAGAGGGACGCGGGTTGATCGGCGAGGAAGTACCCGGCCACGAAACCGGGGAAACCCAGGGCGAAGAGCCCCATCGGCGTCCGCAGGACGTTCGGCCCCGTCGCCTTTCGGAAGGAGGCCCGTGGATCGAGGTCCGGACAGGCCGAGACACAGCCGACGCAGGACGAACAGTGGGCATGGGACGGCTCTCCCCACGGATCCTGGCCGTACAGGCGCTCGACGGGAAGCACCGGGCAGAGCGAGGCGCACCACCCCGCTTTCCCCGCGTAGTACGCTCCCCCGAGCAACGCAATGACCAGGACGGAAACGACGAAGAGGGCGAGCGCCGGCCCGTTCTCGTTGAAGACCACGAGGCGGAGCGGCACGATGATCGCCAGGAGGCCGATGCTCGCCGCCGACATCCACCACTGGGCGGCGCGCCCGGGTCGGCGCCGCCCCCCCCGTCCGATCCGGACCGGAAGCTGGTGGACCACCGCGATCGGACAGAGGTTCCGCCACAAACGCGGTGCAACGAGGAGGGTCAGGGGAACGAGGGGGACGAGGAGGTCCCAGGTCAGAGCGAGGCCGAGCGATGGCCGAGCCAGCAGTAGAAGGACGACGCCCACCGCGACCACCACAGACACGGTACCGGCCGTGTCCCAGGGCCGCCCCCCGACATCCGATTCCCGAACCGATGCCATCCTCGCCCCCGCTCGCGGAAGTGAGTCCGTTAATCATGACACAGATCTTGAAAACGTATCATTCGGCCTCCGCCCCCGGGCGTCAAGAAGACCGGTATCGGGGATCCCCCGGAACGGCCGCCCTCGCCGACGCTTCTCACCCGCCGCTGGGGACGTGCGGGGACCCCTGGCCGTGGGGGAGTCCCCCACGGCGGGATCATCGTGGGCCCGACACCCGACCCGGCGGGGTCTCATCTAGGAGA
>DATHRY010000278.1:0-3232 GCA_035464715.1 Longimicrobiales bacterium | reverse complement strand
CCGGCGACGTGCCACCATCCGCCTTGAACAGGTTGGTGTCCCCGCCCCGGTCCACCTGGAGGCGCACGCTGGTGGGGCTGCTGAAGCCCGACACCTTGTGGTGGGCCCGCATGACCTCCTTGTCCACCACCAGCCAGAAGGGCGGGGACGGCACCCGCTCCGGGGGGCCGAGCTCGATGACGTCGTCGGTGTCGGCGCTCCCCAGGTCGGCCATTAGGCGGACCCGCCCCTTGGCCGACTCGAAGGTCGTCTGGGTCTTGGCGAAGCGCTTGCGCAGGATGCCCACCAGCACGCGGTCGCCCCAGGCCTCCCGCATCTCGTGGATGAAGGTTTGCCGCCGGGCGAGGCCGAAGGGCTGGTCCGGCGTGGACGGCACCACGATCACCAGGGGACCCGACACCGCCGCCGCCGCGTCGGCCAGCGCCCGGGTGAATTCGAAGGGCGGCGTGAGGTACTGGTCCTCGATGTAGACGTAGCGCCGGGCCTGGCCGATGGCCTGGAGCAGCGTGTCGACGATGGTGCGCTCGCCCGCCGGCGCGAAGGGATGGCCCCGGGGGCTGCCCGGGAGCGGGCCGTAGTAGGTCCGGCCCACCTGCACCACGTCGGGGCCGTCCGTCGGGAGCGCCGCGAAGGCGCCGGGGGCCTCGAGCACGAGGGGGGTCGTGGTGTCGGGATGCGCCGCCCACCGCTCCGTGAAGGTCGTGGCCAGCTCCCCCGCCGCCCGGCCGTTCACCCGGGCGTGGACGTCGTGGAAGGGGCTCCGGGCCGCATGACGGTGGTCCTGCATGCGGTTCGTGTTCAGGTCGATCCCACCGCAGTAGGCGTGGATCCCGTCCAGGTTGCGGACGACCTGGATCTTCTGGTGGAAGACGTTGAACCGGCGCTGGGCGTTCAGGGCCAGCGCGTTGAGCTCGGACGAGGTCGTGGCGTGGGGATTGTCGTCGACGTCGGCGTCCACCGGATCGAGGTGCGCCTCCACCCCGCTGAGTCCGTCCAGCGCCTCGATGGCACCCCGGTTCTGCTCGAAGCCCTCCAGCAGGGAATCCAGGCTGGCGGACCCCACGAAGAGGGCGGCGGCCAGGGCCTGGGTGTGGATGAAGAAGGAGAGCTGGTCCGGCGAGCGGTCGTCCTGGAAGATGGTGGCGATGGACCCGGCGATGGCCATCAGCATGCTGACGATCGCCGCCGTGGTCTGGACGTCCCGCACCCAGTCGGGCTCCAGCTGCAGCATCTGCAGGGCGAGGAAGCGGGCCTCGCCGCCCGCGGCCGCCATCGCCTCGGCCACCGCCGTGACGCTCCGGAACGGGGTGTCGGCGCCCTCGGGGACGAGGTCCGCGGCGTGGCGGAGGGAGTAGCCGGTGACGTAGAAGACCCCCTCGGGCCCGGCGGTGACGGCCCGGTTCAGCTCCCGGAAGAGGTCCGCGAAGGTCGTGACGCCGTCCCGGAAGGGGACCACCGTGTTGCCCCGGGTGAAGCGGGTCAGCGCGGGGGATCCCTGCGGGGCCAGCCACGCGGCCAGGGAGGCCACCGCCACGGAGATGGTGTCGGGGCCGATGGGGACCTGTCCCGTGGGGGCCGGCGTGCCCCCGGAGACGGCGACCACGTCCTCGCCCCCCGCCACGTCGAGGGTCGCGCCCGGGCCGAGGCCCGACCGGCCGATTCCCAGGGCCGTCAGCAGGTCCCCCCGATGCGCCGCGTCCAGCACCACAGGGGTGCCGGCGCCCAGAGCCACGCTCCGCCCGGTGGCGGGGCTCCCGCCCGGCTCCAGGATCAGGAGGGGCTGGGTGAGCGCGTCCAGGGCGTCCACGAGATCCGGGAAGGTCGGGGCGCCCGCCGGAGCCTCCCCGGCGAGGGCTGCCCGAAGCGACCGGAGCACCCCGAGGGTGTCGAGGCCCGGGGTCCCGGGGGCCACCCCCACGATCGTCACCGAGGTCACGCTGATGGCCCCGCCCCCGAGCTCCACGGGTGCCCCCCGCAGCACGCCCTTGGGCTCCCCCTTGTCGTCGTGGGCGTCGACGGGGTTCTCGAAGCGCAGGCCCAGCACCGGGTTGCCCGCCGGCAGGCGCGTGCGGAGCGCCGGGAAGAGGGCCAGGTCCGCGGCGCTCCCCCAGATCCAGTGCACGGTCGAGGTCTCGGCCTGGGCGTGATGCCAGCGGCCCGTGGCCGGGAAGCGGAGCGCCGTGGCGGGGCCGGTCCCCGTCACCGCCCAGGGCTCACACTCCGGGGCGGCACCGGGCCCCGGCGTGCCCGCCGCCGACGGCGGGAACAGGCGTCTCAGCGCCTTGGGCACGTCCGTGGCGGTGGTCCGGGTCCACGTCCAGCCGGTCAGCGAGGCCAGGGGCGAGGTCAGCACGTCAGGCTCCCACCCCGAGGATCGAGGCGTGAAGGGGCCCCACCAGCCGGCTCGGCACCCCGTCGACCGACAGCGCCAGCGCCCACACGTGGAGTGCGATGCCGTCCACGGGCAGGGACAGCGTCACCTCGCCTTCGCCCGCCGCGTCCACCGGGACCGGCGTCGGCACCAGTCGCCGGCCGCCCTGGTCCCGCACGACCAGGCGATCCAGCGGCGGCAGGTCGTCCCGGTTCCGGATCGTGGCCAGGGAGGCGGCCGAGCCCGTGATCCGGTCGTCCGTGGCGTGGAACACGAAGACGCTCTGCCCCTGCAGCGTGCCCCGGGCCCTGACCCGCACCGTGGCGCCGCCGTCGGCGACCTCGATCCCCTCCAGCGTCGGCGCCACGCAGCGGGCGGGGGAGGGCACCTGCACGACCAGCGGGAGGATCTGCCCCCGGGCCGAAGGGCGACCAGCGGCGTCGACGGCCCGCAGCCGGTACAGCCAGCGGGCCGGCCGGTTGGGCAGCGTGTCCTCGAAGGGGAGCATCGGGTCCACGGTGCCCAGGGGCATCGCCGCGTCGTCGAGCCCCTCCAGCCGGGACGCCGCGTGGGCCAGGAAGCGGTCGCCGACGCGTCCTTCGGCGACCTCGGCGCGCAGCGCCGCCTGGTCCGCCGGGGACAGGGTCCAGGCGGTGGCGGACCCGTCCGGCGCCAGCAGCTCGATGGCCGCGTCCGTCACGCGGAGCCGGGGCAGCACCGCGCCGGCGGGGAGACGCTCCAGGCGCATGCGGGACGCGGGGACGAAGCCCGGAGGCAACGCGTCGCCGGGCCGCAGGACGCCGTGCACCTCGTCGCCGGCCCGCCGAGGAAGGACGAGGGTCGGCACGTCCGTGAGGTCGG
>DATHRY010000277.1:0-3093 GCA_035464715.1 Longimicrobiales bacterium | reverse complement strand
TGGAGCTCCGCGTCCACCTCGTCGTCGAGGCCGGGCTGCCAGAGGGGGCTCCTGCGAACGGGCGGGCCCTCGCGACGGGGGGCCACCGTCAGCCCTCGGTCCCGTAGGCGCCGAGGCGCTCCACGGCGGCGACGTACCGGTCCCAGCGAAGCTGTTCCCGTGCCAGGTCGGTGCGCCCCCGGGGGGTCAGGCGGTAGTACTTCGCGCGGCGACCCTTCTCGGAGATGCCCCAGTCCGCTGCCAGCAGCCCTCGCTTCTCCAGGCGGTGCAGGGCCGGGTAGAGCGCGCCCTCTTCGACGAGGAACGCATCGTCGCTGCCCTTCTGGATCCAGTCGAGGATCTCGAACCCGTGCATCTCGGAACCCGAGGCCAGGCTCCGCATGACCAGGAGATCCAGGGTGCCCTTGAACAGCTTCAGCGCGTCGTTCCCCACCCGTCCCCTCCCCTCGTGAGCCGTCGTTTCTCCGGGCTCGACCCGGAATGACCTAAGACTTTTAGGACACGTCGGGACCGTAATGACCTAAAAGTCTTATGTCAAGAGAGGGCGGCGGCGGGGGCCGGTCGGACGCGCCACCCTCCGACGACCCGCCCGGGGCGGCGCGCCCGACCCGGGCCGCCGCCCCGGCGATCCGTCAGTCCTGGCTGGCCCCCTGGATCTCCGCCGCCACCGCCTGGACCTCGTCGAGCACCCGGAGGAGGTTGCCGCTCCAGAGCATGCCGATCTCCTCCTCGGTATAGCCCCGTCGGACCAGCTCCAGGGTGACGTTGAACGTCTCCGACGCGTCCTCCCAGCCGGTGACGCCGCCACCGCCGTCGAAGTCCGAGCTGATCCCCACGTGCTCGAGACCCATGGTCTCCACGAGGTAGTCGATGTGGTCCACGAAGTCCCGCACGTCCACGGGCGGCGCCACCTCGTTGACCTCGTCCATCCGCGCCATCAGCGCTTCCTGGACGGGAGCGTACGCCTCCCGGTAGGCATCCCGCTCCTCCGCGCTCATCTGGAAGAGGGTGCGCCGGTCCACCGTCTCGACCCCCATCTCCGCGGCGATCTCGGCCTCGAGCGCCGCCCGGGCCTCCTGGTGCGCGGCGTTCTTCTCGGAGTCCAGGTAGCTGCGGAAGGCCACCGTCTGCACCACACCGCCGTTCGCGGCGATGGCGGCGAGCTGCTCGTCGTCCAGGTTGCGGGAGACGTCGTTCAGGGCCCGGGCGGAGGAGTGGGACGCGATGACCGGCGCCTGCGACAGCTCGATCATCTCCATGATCGCGTCCTTCGACGGATGGGAGACGTCGATCATGACGCCCCAGCGGTTCATCTCGGCGACGACCTCGCGGCCGAGATCGCTGAGCCCCCCGTGGAGCCAGACGTCGTCCCGCTCGCCGGTGTTGGAGTCGGAGAGCTGGGAGTGCCCGTTGTGGGCCAGGGACATGTACCGTGCCCCCCGCTCCTGGAACTCGCGGACCCGGGACACGTCCATGCCCACCGGGTAGCCGTTCTCCACGCCGATCATGGCCACGAGCTTCCCCTCGCCGGCGATCCGGCGCACGTCGTCCGAGGTCAGGGCCAGCTCGATGCGTTCGGGCGCGATCTCCTCGGTGAGCCGGTGGATGGCGTCGAACGTGGCCACGGCCTGCTCGTAGGCGTCGGCGAAGCCCTCCTCGGTGAGCTCTCCCTGGCCCACGTACACCACCAGCCAGGCCACGTCGAGACCCCCGGCCTCCATCTTCGGGAGGTTGACCTGCGTCTCCAGATCCTGGGTGTAGTTCCGCTCGGCCGTGAAGTTGGTCGGGTTGATGTCGTCGTGCGTGTCCAGCGTGATCACCCGCTCGTGGATCCCCAGGGCCCGCGACAGGAGCTCCGCGTCGGACTCGGGGGCGGCGGAGTCGCCTCCGTCGCCGGGACCGCAGGCGGCGAGTAGGAGGACGGGCAGGGTGCGGACGAAGCTGCGGCGCAGGATGGTCATGGGGCCGGTCGGTTCGGAGGAAGGGAAGTCGGCAACGTACGCCCCGGTCCCCGGTGCCGAAATGGCCCGGGGCGGTGTCCCGGGACGTCCCCGGGCGATGGAATCCTACCGGGCCCTTCCCGCCCGGTTGTATGCTCCCGGGCCCCCTCCATCTTCCCCAAGGCCTGGCATCGCCAGGGCCGCCCGCCTGCGGAGTGACCGCCGATGCTGACGTGCCAGAAGGAGGCCTTCCGGCTTCCGCCGGATCTCCACTACCTGAACTGCGCCTACATGGGCCCGCTGCCCCGGGTGTCCGAAGAGGCGGGCGTTCGGGCGCTGCGCCTCAAGCGGGTGCCCACCTCCATCGGGCCCGACGACTTCTTCCGGGAGTCCGATGACGTGCGCCGGCGCTTCGCGGCCCTCGTCGGAGGCCAGGCGGAACGGGTCGCGATCCACCCGGCCGTGAGCTACGGCGTCGCGACGGCGGCCCGGAACCTCCCTCTCGAGCGGGGTCAGGAGATCGTCGTGGTGGCGGAACAGTTCCCGGGGAACATCTACAGCTGGCGACGCCTCGCTGCCGAGCGGGGCGGCCGGGTCCGCACGGTGGAGCGACCGCAGGGTCCCCGGATCGGCGCGGCGTGGAACGAGGTCCTTCTGGAGGCCATCGGGCCCGACACCGGTATCGTGGCCCTCCCCACGGTCCACTGGACCGACGGGACCGTCTTCGATCTGGTCGCGGTCGGCGAGCGGGTGCGGACCGTCGGGGCCTCGCTCCTGGTGGACGGGACCCAATCCGTCGGGGCGGTCCCCTTCGACGTGACCGCCGTGCAGCCCGACGCTCTCGTGGTCGCCGCCTACAAGTGGCTCCTGGGCCCCTACTCGATGGCCTTCACCTGGCTGGGACCGCGCTTCGACGACGGGGTTCCCCTGGAGGAGACCTGGATCGGCCGGAGGGGCAGCGAGGACTTCAAGGGGCTGGTGGACTACACCGACGAGTACCAGCCCGGCGCCATACGGTACGACGTTGGAGAGCGATCCAACTTCGCCCTGGTCCCCGTGGCGGCGGCGTCCCTCCGGCTCATCGCGGCCTGGGAACCCTCGGGGATCGCCGCCTACGTCGAGGCGCTCTCCCGCCCCCTCCTGACGCGGGCGC
>DATHRY010000276.1:0-4278 GCA_035464715.1 Longimicrobiales bacterium | reverse complement strand
CTCCAGCGACACGTGCACCATCCGGAAGGGGCTTCCGGGCACGACGGGCACTTCGACGAAGGCGGTCGCCCCCGTGTTGTCCACCGTGCGGGCCACCTCCGCCCCGGAGCCGTCGAAGGCCACCACGACCAGGCGGACCTTCTCGCGCCCCGCGACGGCGAGGCGGAGCACGGCCGCGGCGATGTCTTCGGAGGCCACCACCGTGAAGGCATGACCGGCGCGGGAGAGGAAGGCGCCCACCCGGTCCACGGTGGCCCCGGGTACGACCGGTGGGCGGACGGCACAGGGCGAGCCGTGGATGCGCAGGGGGGCCACGGTGCCCCGCACCTCGAACTCGAACGGGCGGGTGAACCCGCCGGGGAGCGGGCCCGGGGCCTCTCCGCCGAAGTCGAAGCGCGCCACGTCGGGCGGCCGGACGGTGCAGCACGGGAAGCCGGGCTCGTCCTCCAGGATCTCGGCGTCGCCCAACGGGTTGTCCAGCCCCACCGTGAAGGGCGTGCGGCCGTTCAGGAGCAGCTTCTTCGGCGCCGTCTTGCCCTGGGTGCGGGTGTCCACGTCCCAGAGCCAGCGGAAGTTGCGGGGCGAGGCCGCGTCGGTCAGCGTCTCGACGACCTCCCAGGGGCCCCCGGCGAGGGGTCGGCGTCGCATGCTGATGCCCGTCAGGGCGTACTGGGTGGTGAGCGCCAGGTCGCCGTCGCCGCTCGCCTGTCGGCCCAGGTCCGGATCGACGGCTCCGATGCCCAGATGGTCGGCGAGCATCACGCTGAAGTTGATCTCCACGCAGGCGTCCAGGGGGATCGGGTCCGCCACGCCCTGCCACGTGCCGGTGGTGGTGCCGGGGATGGCGTTCACCGACGTCAGCGCCGTTGGCGATCCGCCCACCCCCCCGTCCAGGCGCTGCACCCGGAGCGCGCGGCTGCCCGCCCGGGACGCGCCGCTCGCCTGCAGGAGCGGGCTGGTGACGACCCCCCGCTCCGCGGGCTCCAGCGAGCCCTTCGTGCACTCCAGCGTGTACGAGAAGTCCGGCAGGAACCACGGCGTCTCCAGCCGGAAGGTGATGCGGAAGACGAAGAAGTTCGGCACGTGGGCGAGCCATTCGGCCAGCATCTCCACGCTGATCCCGAAGCGCAGGAAGCCGAACAGGACGATGGCGAACCCGAGCTCGAAGCGGAGCCGCGCCACGAAGTCGTTCGTCCCCGTGAGCATGAACCGCAGAAGGACCTCCAGGGCGCCCCACCCTTCGAGCCGGATCACCGCCAGGCTTCCGGCGATGCTCAGGCTGAAGTTGAAGCCCCCGCCCACGTGGGTGTCCTCCATCCACTCCACGCACAGCCCGGCGCGGATCTTGAGCTGGGCGATCTCGCTGAGCTGAAGCTCCAGCTTGCCCCCGATCCAGGTGTCGGGATCGTTCAGCCGGCCCAGGGCGATCAGGCCCGGCTTGTTCCCGATGGTGATCGTCCCGCCGAGCTTGATCTTCAGCTGCTCGGGGAAGTTGTCGATCAGCTGATCCAGGGTGAGATCGAGCTGGATCATCAGGACGAAGGCGTCCCGCCGGAAGTCGTACTCGAACACGCCCAGGGCGATGGGCTTCTTCGAGCCGAACATCCCGAACTCGACGACGATGACGAGGCCGGCGGAATCCGGGGAGTCGAAACCGAGCCCGAACGCCTTCAGCTGGAAGACGTCGCCGGCGCCGGTGAAGGAGAGGCCCACGCCGAACCCGAAGGCCCAGGCGTCCCGGGTGGGCTTCCAGGCGTCCAGACCCCGGGTCTCCGGCACGGCCGTGGGACGGGCCCGTTTCAGCCACGAGTAGTACTTCAGCTCACCGGCCTCCCGGTCGCCGTCCTGGAGCTTGGGGGCCAGGGAGTCGGCGTAGAGGGCCTCGATGCCCCGGAGCTCCAGGGGGCCCATGGGGATCGCCCCGAACAGGGCCACCAGGAAGAGCAGATAGTCCGTGCGCTCGCCCGAGACCGGCACCCGCTCGCCCCAGAACACGTCCAGGGTGAGGCCCCACTCGTTGTCGCCCACGTGGATGACGATGCCGCCGCCCAGGCCCTGCTCCTTCACCCGCGTCCCGTCCGGCAGCACCTCCTCGCGGTACATGCCGTGGGCCGTGATGTCGACCACGTCCTCCACCGAGAGCTCCGCCCCGAGGCCCCCCAGCAGGAAGCCCGGCGCGTCGGGGTTGCCGGCCACCCGGCCCCGGAGCCGCTGGAAGAAGATGCTGCCCTCCAGGGGCGAGGTCTTCTCCCGGATGCCGCCGGAGATGGCGAAGTAGGTGGCGCCCTGCTCGTAGACGAGCCCCATCTGGCGGATCTCGAGGGCGAACCGCGACAGGTGGAGCTGCGCGCCCCGGGGCATCACCATGTTCGCCGTGGGCTTGCCCCGGTCCCAGCCCACGTCCACCAGGGCCGCGACGAAGGGCTGCCCGTCCTCGGTGGTCAACCGGACGTCCCCCGACGCGTCCCCGTCTCCGTCGTCTCCGTCGCCCTCTTCCTCGTCGTCGTCCTCCGGCTTCTCCCGGATGGAGAGGTCGATGAGCACCTGCACCGCGGCGCCCGGGTCCGGCGAGTCCTTGGAGATCTCGACCAGCGAGACCCCGGCGCGCACCCGGAAGATGTCGATGAGGATCTTCCACAGGTCCAGGCGGATGAGGGGGATGTCCTCGTCGAGCTCCGCCGGCGGGTGCGAGAAGGAGAGGCGCAGCACGTCGCCGTCGATGAGCCCGAGCTCGATCTCGAAGGCGTCGTCGTCGCTGTCCTCCCACGCCACGCCCCCCTCGAGGGTGAGGCCGGACCACCAGTCCTCGCCGTCCTTGGGTGTCGCGAAGAAGAGCCGGCTCAGGAACAGGTGCGCGTCGTCGCCCAGCGGCACGAGCAGGGGCGCGTCCTCGAAGCTCAGGAACTCCGCCAGGGGCTCCCCGGGATCGAGGCTCCGGCGGAGGCCGAAGTTGCCGTGTTGCGGCACCGGCGGGAGGAACGCCGCCGGCAGGACCAGGTCCTCCAGGACGATCTCGGCGTCCTCCTGGATGCGGAGCCGGCCCCGCAGGTCGTGCAGGGGCGAGTCCTCCACCTCCCAGTCGAGCTCGATGCCGCCGAAGCCCAGGCCGCCGCCGTTGAAGGGGAAGGCGCCAGGGTCCAGGTCCCGGACGAGCCAGTCGTAGTCGGCCCGGGCCCGGCCCGGCGCCGAGATCAGGCTCAGATCGTGGACCGCGGTCGCCGGGACCCCGAAGATGCGGCACGGGCCGATGGAGATGGGCAGATGGGGCACGAGGCGGATGGCGCCGTCCTCGCCGATGCCGAAGGCGAAGCTCCGCTCGATGACCGTGTCCGTGGGGCCGTCCGAGAGGGTGATGCCCGCGTCGATCCCCTGCCTGGTGGGGTCCGGGTGGGCAGACAGCAGGTCCGGGGGCACCCGCACCTCAAGGGGCAGCGCGTCGATCTGGAGGTCGTACGTCCCGTCGGGGCGGGTCATCAGGCGGAAGTCGGACGACCAGTCCGCCGGCGGCGCGAACACGAAGCCCATCGACGGGAACAGGTGCGTGAACAGGGTCGTCGGCGCCGGCGGCAGGTCGTCCACCAGGCTCAGCTTGCCCGTCACCGTCATGGTGCCGTCGGCGGCGACGTCGGTCCGTACCTCCTCCACCTCGATGGTGTCCGCCATCTGCCCGGCCAGGCCCGCTCCGTCGGTGGAGGACGGGAACGACGTGTCGATGTCGTCGACGGGCCACGCCGAGGCCAGGGAGGTGAAGAGCTCCGTGAGCCTCATGGCACTTCGACCTGGCTGCCCGGATCGACGAAGGTGTCGAAGATCACGTCCGACTCGGCGCCGGCGATGGCCGCCCCGATCCCCGCGGCCAGGGTGGCGATCATCTCGATCCCGCCGAACGTGCCGGTGCTGTCGACGAACTCGGTGGCCAGCTCGAGGTCGACGCCGTAGGGCTGCGCCTCGAAGGGCACGAAGCGGTTGCCGGTGGTGAACTTCCGGGCGAAGAGCGGGAGGCAGACCGCCGGGTCCAGGAGGGCGACGCGGCCGTAGGCGTCGCTCACCCCCAGGTGCTCGGCCCACAGGGCGAGGCGGAGCTCCCGGATCCAGTTGTCGTCCCCCTCCGCCACCGTCTCCCGCAGGGCGAAGAGATTGCACTCCCCGTCCGAGTAGTAGCCCCGGCGGTTGCAGTTCGCGGACCCGATGGAGGCGAAGGCGTCGTCGATCAGCACGATCTTCGAGTGCACGTAGACCGACGGGAAGGTCCCCGTGGCCACCGCGGCGCCCGCCTTG
>DATHRY010000275.1:0-18798 GCA_035464715.1 Longimicrobiales bacterium | reverse complement strand
CCAGCACCGACGTGGTGACCTATGCCGATCGCATGGAGGTGGGCGACTTCATCGGACCGCGCATCTACTCCACCGGCCCCGGCATCTTCGGCGCCGACGCCATCTCCAGCCTCGACGAGGCCCGGGACGTCGTCCGCCGCTACGCCGACCACTACAACACCCAGACCATCAAGCAGTATCTCGCGGGGGACCGGAAGGTCCGGCAGTGGGTCATCACCGCGGCGAGGGAGCTCGGGCTGACCCCGACGACCGAGGGCGGCTCGAACTTCACGATGAACCTCACGCTGATGCAGGACGGATACGCCGGGCTCGAGCATTCGCTCCCGATCAGCCCCTTCTACGACGACGTCGTCCGCCTCGGCGCGTTCAGCGGCATCACGTACACGCCGACCTTCATCGTCGCCTACGGCGGCCCGTCGGGGCGGCAGTACTACCTCACCCACGAGGAGCTGAACGGGAACGAGCGCCTGCAGCGCTTCACCCCCGACGACGAGATCGACAAGTGGCGGGCCACCCAGTGGTATCGGGACGACCAGTACGTCCACTTCCTCCACGCCGAGCAGCTGGACAAGTGGATGGACGGCGGCGGCATGGCGGGCCTGGGGTCCCACGGCGAGGTCCAGGGCATCGGCACCCACTGGGAGCTCTGGATGATGGCCGCCGGCGGCATGGACCCGCACCGGGCGCTCCACATGGCCACCCTCATGAGCGCCGACGCCATCGGCCTCGACGGCGACCTGGGCTCCCTGGAGCCGGGCAAGCTGGCCGACCTCCAGGTCCTGGACCGGAATCCGCTGGAGGACCTGCAGAACACGACCTCCATCAGCCACGTGATGAAGAACGGCCGGCTCTACCAAGCCGACGACCTCACCGAGATCTGGCCACGGCAGCAGGCGCTCCCGACCCAGTGGTGGTGGCGGGTGGAGCCTCCGGGGGTGGAGCGGCGATAAGCCCGCCCCGGGTGAGTCCATCCGGCCCCGCCGGTGCCGAGCGGATATCCTCCTTGCGTTACCCGCCACGAAGTGGCGTATTCGGACGCCCGTGGACCCCAATCTTCACAGAACCAACAAGGAGACGACCGTGGACCAGATGCGCGAGACCGCAGCCCGATTCTTCGAGGCCTGCGAGACCGGACAGGGATGGGCCGGGTGCGCCCGGTTCTGCCACCCGGACGCTACCTTCGCCGCTCAGGCCGGAGCGCTGGAGGGTGTGGACACGCTCGAGGGCTACACCGAGTGGATGAAGGCCCTGTTCGGCCCACTGCCCGACGGGCGATACGAGCTGAAGAGCTTCGCCGTCGACGAGGAGCGGAATCACGTCACCGCGTTCGCGGTGTTCCGGGGGACCCACACCGGCGAAGGGGGCCCGGTGCCTCCCACCGGAAAGTCGGTGGAGGCGGATTACGTGTACGTCATGGAGTTCGACGGGGACAAGATCCGCCACTTGACCAAGATCTGGAACGACGCGATCAGCATGCAGCAGGTCGGCTGGGCCTAGGGGCGGACCGCCCGAGCGGATCCGTCCTCGATCGGGCGCCGGCGTCGACGAGGCCGATCCCGGACGCCTCCGCCACACGATCTGAACCCACGCTGGGCGGCCCGAGCATGCGAGCTCGATTCTCGTGGGGCGACCGCCGACCGCGACCCACCGCCGCAGGGACCCAGATGGGGTTGGGAGAGTTGCAGGCCTTCGTTTCAACCGAACGAAGCGGGGCGTGCCGAGATTCTGGCGTTGGCTCTCGAGCCCTACCCATCTTTCAACTGTGTCGTCTGCCGCCGCGAACAGGTTTCGCCGTCCTCCCGATCTGCCCCATGATGCTCTCCTCTTCGCGCCGAAGTCTCGCGGTCCCGCCGCCCCGACTCCCCCCGCCCTGGCGCCCCGGCACCAGGCGGGGCCCGCGGCGCGGTCGGCTCGACCCGCGTTTCTTCCGGGGACTTCGGCGGCCGACCTGGGGGAGAAACCGGAGTCTCGTCCCGAGGCGCTCGCCGACGCCCGCTGGATTGCGATGACCGGCAGCAGCATCGAGACGGCCTTTCCCCTGACACCCCTGCAGGAGGGGATGCTCTACCATTCCATCCGGAAACCGGATGGATCCGCGTATTGGGGACAGTGCGACGCCGTCCTCGTCGGTCCCATGGACCGGGACGTCTTCCGCCGGGCCTGGGAGCGGCTGGTCCGGAGACACCAGGCGTTTCGGACGTTCTTCGCCTGGGAGGGCCGGGATCGGCCGCTCCAGGTCGTCCGCGCCAGCGTCTCGTTACCCTGGGAGTTCTTCGACTGGTCGTCGCGGTCCGACGAGGACCAGCAGCTGGGGTGGGAGGCGCTTCTGGCGGACGATCGGGCGCGATCCCGGGATCTGACGGTGGCGCCGGTCATGCGCATCGTGCTGGTGCGGCTCGGGCCGGAGCGACACAGGTTGCTCTGGAGCCTTCACCACATGCTGGCGGACGGGTGGTCCGGTCACCTCGTTCTGAAGGAAGCTTTCGAGGAGTACGACGCGTTGACCACCGGGTCGGAGCACGCTCCCGATCCTCCTCCGTCGTTCGCCACCTTCGTGTCGTGGCTCTCCTCCCGGGACGCCGACGCCGCCGAGGCCTATTGGCGATCGCAGCTGTCGGGTCTTCGGGCCGCCACACCCCTCCCCGGTGCTTCGACCGACGCCCCGGGCGGGAGGAAGGCGAGGGCCGAGATCCGGCTGGACGTCGAGTCCACGAGGACGTTGATGGAGGCCAGCGGGCGGATGCGGGTCACGCCCGGCACGGTCGTCTTCGGCGCGTGGGCCTCGGTGCTCGCGCATTACCAGGGAGAGACCGACGAGGTGACCTTCGGGGTGACCCTGTCCGAGCGGCCGCCGGAGATCCCCGGCGTGTCCCGGTCGGTCGGACTCTATCTCAGCACGGTGCCGGTCCGGATCCCCATTCCGTCCGGGAGCCCCGTATCCGCGTGGCTGTCACGGCTTCAGAGCACCGTGGTGGATGCCCGGGATCACAGCGCGGGCGGGCTGGCGGACATCCATCGGTGGTCGGAGCTCCCCCAGGGGTCCCCCCTGGTGCGGAGTCTGGTCGTCTACGAGTCGTTTCCCGAGGATGTCGGGGCCTCCGCGACCCGGGCGGGTCTGCGCCTGGAGTCCCTGAGCATCTCGGCCCCGTCGGACCTCCCGCTGGCCCTCCTCGCCTACCCGGGTCGTCGGCTGACCCTGGAGCTGGTCTACGACACCGCGCTGTACACACCGGAGGCCGCCCAGGACCTGCTTCGGGCGATGGTGCGGGCCCTCCGTGAGCTGAGTCGTGGGGGTGAGCGCACGATGGGGTCGATCGACCTCCTGGATCCGGCGGTTCGGTACACCCTGCTGGAGGTGTGGAGCGGGGCCGACACCCCCGCTCCCCCTGCCCGGGACGTGCTGGAGGTGTTCGAGGAGCGGGTGGCGTGCACGCCGGAGGCCCCCGCGGTTCGAGACGGCGGGTCGTCGCTCACCTACGCCGAGCTCGACGCGGCCGCCAACCGGGCGGCTCACCGGATCGTGCGGGCATCCTCCGACGTCGAGGAGCTGCTGGGCATCCCCGCGGACGGGGGAGTCCACGCCATCGTCGCCGTCGTGGCGGCGCTGAAGGCCGGACGGGGCTACACGGTCCTGGACCCGCGGCAGCCGGGCCGGCGCCTGGCACGCTTGCTCCACGAGGTCGGGTCCGTGATCTCGACGTCCGGGGATGCACGGTGGGGCGATCGCCTGCTCCCGCTGGACGAGGAGTCCGGGGACCCCGGGGGACCCGCCCAGAAGCCCGACGTGCCGACCGACGAAGCGTGTGTCGCCTACGTGGTCTGGACCTCGGGGTCGACCGGGGAACCCAAGGGCGTCGTGATCGAACGCGGGCACCTGGCGCGCTCCACGGCCGCCCGGATGGCGTACTACGGGACCGAGCCGGAGGTGGAGCTGTTGATGGCGTCGCTGGCCGTGGACAGCTCGGTGGCCGGGCTGTACGGGACGCTCTGCTCGGGCGGGTGCCTCGTGGTGCCGCCCCACCGGATCGAGCAGGATCCGGATGCCGTGATGCAGCTCGTCGAGGATGCGTCCGTCACGACCACCCTCATGCTCCCCTCGCTCTACCGCACGGTGCTCGAGGAAGGGGACGGTGGGCGACTTCGGTCCCTGCGGCGCGTGGTGGTCGCGGGCGAGGCGTGCCCTCCATCGGTCGTGGACCTGCATCGACGGACGCTCCCAGGCGCGGAGCTCCACAACGAGTACGGGCCCAGCGAGGCGACCGTCTGGGCCACGGTGGCGGATCTGTCGGGGGATGCGCCCCCGGAGGTGACGATCGGGCGGGCCGTCCCCGGGGTGCTCGTCTACCTGCTCGACGGGGTCGGCCGACCGGTCCCGGTGGGCGTGCCGGGTGAGATCTGGATCGGCGGCGGCACCGTCGCGCGCGGGTATCTCGGCGATCCCCGCCTCACGGAGGAGCGGTTCGTGCCGGATCCCTTCTCGGGCCGCGGTCGCATGTACCGCACGGGGGATCGTGGTCGTTTCACGACCGACGGGCGTCTCCAGTTCCTGGGACGGATCGACGACCAGCTCAAGGTGCGGGGCCATCGGGTGGAGCCCAGCGAGGTCGAGCGGGCCCTCGAGGCTCATCCGGGCGTCTCCGAAGCCGCTGTGACCCTGTCCGCGCCGCCCGGCGCGCGGCGGCTGGTGGCGTATCTCGTCCCGGGCCCGTCCGCGCCCTCGTCCGCGGAGCTCGTGGCCTTCCTGGAGGAGAGGCTCCCGGGCTACATGGTCCCGACCCGGTACCTGGCGGTCGATCGCCTGCCCCGGACGATGGCCGGGAAGCTGGATCGCCGACGGCTCCAGGAGTCCGGGGCCACCGACCTTGCACCCCCGTCCAGGGCCCACCGGAGGCCCCGTACCCCCACCGAGGAGAAGCTGGCGGCCATCTGGAAGGACGTCCTCGGGCTCGAGGAGGTGGACGTGGAGGCGGACTTCTTCGAGTTGGGAGGGGACTCCCTCCTCAGCATCCGTGTCCTCTCCAGGGCCGGCACGGCCGGGATCTCCATCCGCCCCGAGGACTTCTTCGCCGGCCCGACGATCGCTCGACTCGCCGCGCGGAGCGGGGAGCATCCGTCGACGGCGGACCAGGGCAGAGTGACCGGTGAGTTCGCGCCGGCGCCGATCCAGGAGTGGTTCTTCGAGCACATCACCGAGGGCCGTGCTCATTGGAACCAGGCCTTCGTGTTCGAAGCCCCGCCCGAGCTCGACGCGGACATCTTCCGAAAGGTGATCGGCGCCCTCGTCGCCCATCACGACGCGCTCCGGTTGCGGTTCCCCTCCCGGGGGGACGGGAGGATCCAACAGCTCGGTCCTCACTCCCCCGAGCCCGGGGTTCGAGTCGTGGACCTGTCCGGTCTGGCCACTGCGGACCGGCGGACCCGGATCGAGGACGAGGCCGATGCCCAGCACCGATCGCTCGATCTGGACGCAGGAGGTCTCTTCCGCGCCGTGTTGTTCTTCGGGGAGTCGGGTGCCCACCGGGTGCTGCTGCTCGCGCACCATCTGGTCGTGGACGCCATGTCGTGGGGGATCCTCCTGGAGGACCTCTCCACCCTGGTCACCCAGGCGATGGAGGGAGCCCCGCTCCGCCTCCCGCCGAAGACCGTCTCCGTGCAGGCGTGGTCGGAAGCGCTGACCGCGAAGGCGACGGAAGCCGACACCCGGGCGGCACTCGCCTTCTGGCACACCGAAGGTGCCGCCGCCGAGGAGGTGCGGGAGCGTTCCCGTGGACCACATACCTCGGCTCGGGTCGCCGACGCCGAGACGGTGACGCTGGAGCTGGATCGCGAGGTCACCGCCGCCCTCCTCGACCGCGTCCCACGGAGACTCGGTGCCACGACCGAAGAGATCCTCCTCGGTGCGCTCGTGGCCATGTGGCCGGGGGGGCCGGACCGCCGCCTGCGGGTCGACGTGGAGGGCCACGGGCGGGATGCGGTGGGGGGCCTGGACGTCTCACGCACCGTCGGCTGGTTCACCGTCGTCTCCCCGCTGCTGCTTTCGCCGGCGGCAGGGGGTGTGGAGCCGACGATCCGCGCGGTGCGGGACGCGCTCGCCGGCCTGCCCGGGGGGCGGGAAACGTACGGACTGCTTCGGTACCGGCATCCCGACGCCGCGGTGCGCGAGGCGATGAAGAGCGTCCCGAGGTCGGAGATCCTGTTCAACTACCTGAGCACGGTCGAGGAGGTTCTCCCAGCGGACTCCCCGTTCGGCCGGGCCGACGAGTCCACCGGCGGCGCCCGCAGCCGGGTGGCACCCCGGGCCTACGGGGTCGAGGTCAACGCGAGGGTCCGGCACGGTCGCCTGACCGTCGACGTGGAGTATGCCCGACGCGACTCGGGTAGAGAGGAGATGGAAGAGCTGGTGGGACGGCTGCGCCGGGCATTGTCGGAGCTGGCTGGCGACCCACCGAAGTCCGCCGGAGGCTTCGAGCTTGCCGGTCTCGACGACGCAGGTCTGTCCCGCGTCGCGGACCTCCTCGCCGAGATCGACGGAGATTGACGATGCCCTTGCAGAACGTCGAGGACATCTATCCGCTGAGCCCGATGCAGGGCCTCATGCTCACGCAGGTCCTGTCCGGGGCGGATCCCACGCTCCTCGTGAACCAAGCCCGGTACGAGATCCAGGGTCCCCTTCGCGGCGATCTTCTCCGCCGTGCCTGGGCTCGGCTCGTCGAACGGCATGGCGCGCTGCGAACGGCCGTCCTGTGGAAGGGACTCGATCGACCGGTGCAGGTGGTCCGACGGGGCGTCGACGTGTCGTTCGAGGAGATCGACCTGAGGGGGCAGCCGCCCGCTCGGGTCCAGGAGCTCGCCGACGAGGATGCCGCCACTCCCATGGACCTCGGCGTGGCGCCGCTGATGCGCTGTACCCTCCTCCGGACGGCCGAGGACCGCCACGTTCTGCTCTGGACGGCCCATCACCTCGTGATCGACCGGTGGAGTCACGACGCGCTCTTCTCGGAGCTCGCCCTCGTGTATCGGGAGCTGTCCGGGGGCCAGGAGGCCGACCTCCCGCCTGCGGCGGGCTTCCGCTCCTACATCGCGTGGCTCCGGGATCAGGACGATCCCGAGGGGACTCGATTCTGGACGGAAGAGCTCCGGGACTTCCGTCGATCGACCCCTCTCGCGAACGGCGGGACCCCCTCCGTCGACGGTGAACGACGCACCGCCCGCCGTCTCCTCTCGGCGGACACCACGGCCCGGCTCCGTGCCAACGCCGCGGCGTGGCGGTCCACCCTGGCCGCCCAGGTGCTCGGCGCGATCGCGATCGCACTGGCTCGGCGAAATCGATCGGGGGACGTCGTCTACGGCCTCACCGTGTCGGGCCGACCGGCCGAGCTGCCGGAGGTGGAGCACACGGTCGGCTCGTTCGTGAACAACGTCCCGCTGCGGGTTCGCCTCGACCCCGAGGATCTGGTTCTCGACCTCGTCCGCACCGTCCAGCGCTCGCACCTGCGCCGGGCGCGGCACGAGCACGTGTCCCCCGCCGTGATCCACGACGTATCGGACCTCCCCCCCGACCAGGCGCTCTTCGACCTCCTCGTCGTCCTGAATCTCGGCGAGCGCTCCGAGCCGGACTGGCTCGACCTCGAGATCCGACCCGTGGGCGCGACCTTCGATGCCGCCTACCCGTTCCTGCTCGGCATCGCGATCTCCGAGGGACGGCTCGAACTCAAGCTGGTTCACGACTCCGGGTCGACGGGGGCCGAGGAGGCGCTCGAGAGCATCGCACGGGCTCTGGGCGATCTCGCCGGGGCGACCCACGATACGACGGTCGGGGACCTCCTTCCGGGCATCGTCTTCTCCTCGACGCCCATGGGTCGGGTGGACCTCGGGTCTTCGTCCGCCGGCGAGAGCGGGCCGCTGGACCTCGCCGTCGCCGAGATCTGGCAGGACGTCCTGGGCCTCGACCGCGTCACGGCGGACGACGACTTCTTCGAGCTCGGAGGGACGTCCCTCCAGGCCCTCCGGATCCTGCGGAGAGTCGAACGCCGAGCGGGTCGGGCGCTCTCGATCTCGGACTTCTTCGGTGCACCCTCCGTCCGGGGGATCCTGAGCGTGCTCGGGGAGACGCCGGAGCCCGCACCGTCGGACGCCATCCTCCGGGCACCCCGGACCGGTCCGCTCCCCCTGTCGTTCGCCCAGGAGCGGCTCTGGGCGCTCGACCGCATCGAGGGGGAGTCGGCCGTCTACAACCTCCCCGTCGCGGTGCGCCTGTCCGGGCCCCTCGACGCGGATCGACTTCGAGCCGCCCTCACCGCCGTGGTGGAGCGCCACGAGGTTCTGCGGACCCGCTATCCCAGCGCCGGGGGCTCGCCGCACCAGGCCATCGCGGACGAGGCGGCATCGTCCTGGGGCTGGGCCGAGGAGACCCTCGAGGCGCTGGGTCCGCAGGAGGCTCGAGAGCGCGTCGAGTCGGTGGCGGCCGAGCCCTTCCAGCTCGCAACCGGTCCCGTCTTCCGGGCGACCCTGTTCCGGCTGGGAGCCGAGGATCACGTCTTTCTGATGTCGATGCACCACAGCGTCGCGGATGGATGGTCGGTCCGTGTCCTGACCCGCGATCTCAGTCGTGCCTACCGGTCGTTCCCCGACCGGCCGGCCTGGGATCCGCTCCCGGTGCACTACGCCGACTATGCGGCGTGGCAGAGGGGTCTGCTCGACTCTCCCGAGTTCGAGGAGAAGGTCGCGTGGTGGCGGGACCGGCTCTCCGACCTGGCGCCCCTGGACCTCCCGACGGATCGATCGAGGCCCACCCTCCAGAGCTTCCGGGGAGCCGTCCATCGCGTGGAGATCGCCCCCCCGCTCGCGGAGGCGCTCCGTCGGCTCGGACGCCGGGAGGGCACGACGCTGTTCATGACCCTCACCGCGGCACTGCGTGCGCTCCTGTACCGTTATACCGGGCAGACGGACATCGCGATCGGCACGCCCTACGCCGGGCGTACCCGGGCCGAGGCGGAGGACATGGTCGGGATGTTCGTCAACACGTTGTTGATTCGTGCGGACGTCCGTCGCGACATGAGCTTCCGGGACCTCCTCACGGACGTTCGCGAGGAGTCCACCGCAGCCCACGCGCGACAGGACGTCCCGTTCGAGAAGCTCGTGGAGGTCCTCCAGCCCGAGCGGGATCTGAGCCGCCACCCCCTCTTTCAGATCATGTTCGCGCTCCAGGACCCCGAGGGGCTGGCGCTCGAGCTGGACGGCATCGACGTGGGCCGCTACGACCTCGACCAGGACATCTCGAAGTTCGACCTCACCCTCTACCTGCAGGAGACGACGACCCCCGACGGCGAGGTGGCCCTGGAGGGCCTCTGGGAGTACGCCACGGACCTGTTCGACGCGTCGACGATCGAACGGATGCAGGGGCACTTCGTGAATCTGCTCGAGTCCGTGGCCGCCGATCCATCTCAACCGATCTCCGGTCTTCGTCTCCTGTCGGAGCGGGAGCGGGCCTCCCTTCTCGGCCCGGAGGCCGATGCCTCCGCGCCCGAGCTCTTCCTGGATCGATTCGAGGCCTCGGTGCGGAGCCACGGGGATCGGGTCGCGATCGTGGACGGCGACCAGTCGGTGACCTACCAGGAGCTGGATGCGCGGGCCAATCGCCTCGCGCGCCACCTGATCGAGCTGGGCGCGGCACCGGAGGTGTTGGTCGGGATCGCCCTCGAACGGTCGGCGGATCTGGTGGTGGCCATGCTGGCCGCCCTCAAGTCCGGCGGGGCCTACCTGCCCCTCGATCCGGAGTACCCGGCCGAGCGGCTCACCTACATGCTCGAGGACGGTGCTGCCACCATCCTCGTCACCACCACCGGGATCCTGACCGATCTGGAGGCGTTCCAGGGGTCTGCGGTGTGCCTCGATCGCGACGAATCCCGTCTCCAGGCCCTGTCGAGCCTCGGTCCGGACGTCGAGATCGGGCCCGACCAGTTGGCCTACACGATCTACACGTCCGGGTCGACCGGCCGTCCGAAGGGGGTCGACGTCACCCACGGCAACCTCGCGCACTTCCTGGAAGGGATGATCGAGTATCCGGGTCTCTTCCCGGAGGACGTCGTGCTCGCGAGGACGACGCCCGCCTTCGATCCCTCCGTGGTCGAGCTGCTCGGGACGCTCCTCGTCGGCGCCCGGATGGTCATCGCCCGCCCCGAGGAGATGCGGGACGGGGAAGGGTTGGGGAGGGTCCTGGCCCGGGCGAGGCCGACCTTGCTGCAGGCCACACCCGCCACCTTCACGATGCTCTTCGAGGCGGGCTGGACCGGCGATCCGGACCTCAGGGTCCTGGTCGGCGGGGAGGCGCTGTCTCCCGAGCTGGCGGCCCGTCTCGTGGAGAGTTGCGGCGAAGTCTGGAACATCTACGGCCCCACGGAAGGCACGGTCTGGGCGACGTGCTGGAAGGTGGAGGGGGACCTGGACCAGATCCGGATCGGCACGGCCATCGGCGCCCGACGGCTTCTCGTCCTCGACGAGGACCTCCGTCCCGTTCCCGTGGGGGTCCGGGGGGAGCTCTTCGTGGGGGGAGCCGGCGTCACCCGAGGCTATCGGAACCGGCCGGAGGAGACGGCCCGCAGCTACCTGCCCGATCCCTTCTCGTCCCGGGCCGGTGCCCGCCTCTTCCGAACCGGTGACCTCGTGCGCTACCGGGACGACGGGACGCTGGAGTTCTTCGGCCGAGCGGATCACCAGGTCAAGGTCCGGGGCTTCAGGATCGAGCTCGGGGAGATCGAGACCGTGCTGGTCGAGCACGCGGACATCCAGCGTGCCGTGGCGGCCGTGGCCGACTCCGGTACCCCGCACGCACGGTTGATCGCATACGTGATCCTGGCCCAGGGCGCGTCCCTCACGCCGAGCGAGATCCGGCGCTATCTCCGTGAGCGTCTGCCGAGCTACATGATCCCGGGCATCGTGATGGAGCTCGACGCGTTTCCCCTCACGCCGAGTGGAAAGGTGGATCGAGCTGCGATGCCGGATGCCATCGGGTCCGGAGCGACCTCGGGGGCCCGGTTCATTCCTCCTGCCACCCCCGCCGAGGAACGCCTGGCGGAGGTGTGGTCCGAGCTGTTGCAGGTCGATCGAATCGGACGATTCGACAACTTCTTCCAGCTCGGGGGACATTCGCTCCTCTCTCTACGGGCGGTGGCGATGGTCGCGGAGCGGCACGGCCACGCCATGGATCCCAGGGCGATGTTCTTCCAGACATTGGCTCAACTGGCGGAGCAGTTCACCTCGTGATGCCCCTCTATTTCGGGCCGTCCGGGAGGGCCCGGTACGGGGTGTATGAACCGGCCGCCGGGCCGATCTCCCGAACGGGCGCCCTCATCTGCCCGCCGATGGGGGCCGAGTACTACCATTCGCACGCCGTCTGCCGCGCTCTGGCCGTTCGGCTGGCGAAGGCCGGGGTCCACACGCTCCGCTTCGACTACCTGGGGACGGGGGACTCGGCGCTCGAGCCCGAGGACGTGGGCGTCCGGGACTGGTTGGAGGACATCGAATTGGCAGCGACCGAGTTGAGGGACATGGCGGACCTCACCACCCTCCGTCTCATCGCCATCCGCGCCGGGGCCGGGCTGTCGCTCGTCGCATCGAAGGCCGGCCTCCCGTTCGACGGGATCGCGCTCTGGGATCCGATCCCTCTCCCGGATGTCGCCGTCCAGGGCCACCCCGTCGGAGCGCTTCCGGACCCCCGCGTCCCGTCCGACTCCCCCTTCGTCCCTCGTCCGGGGGCTCTACCCGAGGGGTCCTTGTTGTTGTCCACCGACGGAACGTTCGAGGGCGCCGCGGCGTTCGTAGGGATGCTCGATGCCGACGACGCCGGCCTCGCCGTCGTGAGGCACGATGAGCGACGGCCGTGGGACGAGGAGGCGGTGGCGCCTGGTCGCGTGCCCGTGCCCGTCCGATCCTTGCAGACGATTGTCGAATGGGCCCGAGCAGGATGATCGAGAAGGCGGTCCGGTTCGGGCCGGAACGGACCCTGGTCGGCGTCTGGTCGGAACCAGAGGAGCCCGTACCGAGTGACGATCGAGTCGTGGTCGTCATGGTCAACTCCGGCATCATCCATCACGTCGGTGCCTGGCGTCTCTACGTCCGGCTGGCGCGCGCCCTGGCCGGCGTCGGCGTCGCGTCTCTCCGCTTCGACCTCTCCGGTGTGGGGGACTCGGGGTACGCGCTGGAGGCGGAGTCGCTCAACGCGTCGGTTCTCCGGGACATGGATCATGCGATCGCCTACGTTCGGGACACGCGGGGTTGGCCCCGGGTCGTGATGTCCGGGCTGTGCTCAGGGGCCGTGGATGCGATCCAGGCCGCGTCTTCGCACCACGCCGTCGTCGGCGTGGTCGCGATCGATCTCCTCGCAGACTTCCGGAACTGGCGACACCACGCGGTCCGCTACGGGAGCCGGCTCCTCCGTTGGGAGAGTTGGAAGAACACCCTCCTCGGGAGGAACGGGACCCTCAGCGCGTGGCTTCGGGCCACGGTGGGGCGCCGCGCCGGGGGTCCGGACACGGTCGGGACCTCGTCGGTCGACGGGGGTCGTCGGCCCCTGACCCGTCAGGAGACCCACGGGACCGTCGGCTCGATCGTCGCGAGGGGCACCGACGTCCTGTTCGCCTTCTCCGCCGGGCTGGAACACAACTACAATCACCGCGGTCAGTTCGCCGGGGTGTTCCCCGACCTCGCGGCTGATCCCCGGATCACGGTGATGTTCTTCCCGGACGCCGACCACACCTTCAGCGATCGCGCCCAGCAGCGAGCATTGATCGAGGCGGCGGTGGATTGGACGGCGGGTCGATTCGGGCCGCATCGACGACGCGGCGCTCCCGGGCCTGGCTCGACCGATCGGGTCGCGACGGAGCTCCCCCTGAGCTCGCTGCGGGATTCCTGACGATCGTTCGGCGCGGACCCGCGTCGCCTCAGCGTGGGAGTGCGAACGCCACGTACGTGCCGCCACTCGGGGCTCCGTTCTTGCCCCCTCCGCAGGCGATCACGATGTACTGCCGCCCGCCCACCATGTAGGTGGCCGGCGTCGCGTTTCCGGCCGCGGGAAGCTCCGCCTCCCAGAGCAGGCGGCCGGTGCTCTTGTCGAAGGCACGGATGCGATCGTCGTAGGTGGTCGCGGCGATGATCAGGAGACCGTTCCGGGTCACGATCATGCCCCCGTAGCTGTCGGTTCCCGTGCCCGTCACGCCTTGTTCGGTCAGCGCGGGGTACTCGCCGAACGGGATCGACCAACGGATGGACCCCTCGTTCAGATCGATCGCGTTGAGGGTGCCCCAGGGGGGCGCGATGCCCGGATAGCCCTCGTGGTCCAGGAAGATGTCGAAGAGGGCGGTCCGGTAGGGGAGGATGAAGGGCGAGTCCCCGAGGCGGGCGGCGGAGACGTCCTCGCCGGTCTGCAGGTAGTTCACGATGTCGTCGATCGTGGATCCGCCCATCGCGGCGCCGAAGGCGGGCATCAGCCCCGTCCCGTTCCGGATGATCTGCACCACCTCGTCCCGTGTGCGGCGCTCGAAGAGCCCCTCCAGTGACGGGGCGATGCCCGTGCCCTTCTGATCGGACCCGTGGCAGCCTGCGCAGGTGGCCTGGTAGAGGGAGACGTCGCTCTGGGGCGCGAGCTTGAGCAGCCAGGCCATCTCGTTGGCGTTCACATAGAGGATGCCCGTCTCCGGATCGAAGGCCGGCCCGCCCCACTCCCCGCCCCCGTCCACCCCGGGGAAGATGATCGTCCCGCTGGTGTCCGGAGGACTGAAGGGATCTTCGGTGTGGAAGTCCCGGAACGTGGCCAGGGCCGCCGCGTGGGCCTCGGGCGTGCGCCGGGTCAGTCCGTCCTCGGTGAGGCGCTGCCGGGAGAAGGGGGGCGGCAACACCGGGAAGGGCTGGCTCTCCGCCGACTGCTCCCCCCCCAGGCCCCCACCGGGGATCCGGCGTTCCTCGATGGGGAAGAGAGGCGCCCCCGTCCCCCGGTCCAGGACGAAGACGTGTCCGGTCTTGGTGATCTGCGCCACCGCGTCCACGGGCCGACCGTCCCGCTCGACCGTCACCAGCGCCGGGGCCGCGGGGAAGTCCCGGTCCCAGAGGTCGTGCCGCAGCCCCTGGAAGTGCCAGATGCGCTCCCCCGTCCGGGCGTCGAGGGCGAGAACGGTGTTCGCGTACAGGTTGTCACCGAGGCGGTTGGCGCCGTAGAAGTCGTAGGAGGCCGATCCGGTGGCGGCGAAGACCATCCCGCGCTCGGCGTCCAGACTCACCCCGCTCCAGGCGTTCGCGCCTCCGGCGATCCGCCATGCGTCCGGCGGCCACGTCTCGTAGCCGGGCTCGCCGGGATGGGGGATCGTGTGGAAGCTCCAGCGGAGCGCCCCGGTCCGGATGTCGAACGCCCGGATGTCCCCCGGCGCGCTCGGCAGGGATTCCGGCACCGAGCTCCCCAGGATGAGGAGATCCTCGAAGACGACGCCGGGCGAGCTCGCGCTCACCGACAGCCCTTCCGCGGGGCGTCCCAGCCCCTCCCGGAGATCCACCTGGCCGCCGTTCCCGAAGCTCGGGATGGGACGGCCCGTCTCCCGGTCGAGGGCGTACAGGCGGTTTCGGTAGTTGAAGAGGACCCGGTCGCCGGTGACGACGACGCCCCGGTGACGGATGCGCGGGCCCGACCAGCTCCCGTCGTTGGGATCGAACCGCCAGATCTGCTCCCCGGTGGCGGCGTCGAGGGCGAAGACGTGCATCTTCGGCGAGGTCGCGTAGAGGATCCCGTCGATCACCACCGGGTTGGCCTGCATCTCGGACCCCTCGAAGGCGTCGCCCGTGTCGAAGGTCCACGCGACTTCGAGCTGCGCCACGTTGTCCGGAGTGATCTGGTCCAACGTCGTGTAGTGCGTCCGTCCCGGATCGCCGGCGTTGACGGACCAGTTCGCGAAGTCGCGCGTCGGAACGCCCGGGTTCGCATCACCGCAGGTGGAGAGGACGATCGCGGCGGCGGCAGCGCCTGCGACGCGGATCGAGTGCGTGGGGTACGTCATTGGACTCGACATGATGGGAAGACCGGACGGGACGGCGGGGGACGGTAGGCGTCCATCCCGGGGATGTCACGGGCGGAGACGGCAGGGCGGACCACGTCGAGCTCCCAGGCCACCGACCCGTGCGAGGAGTGGAGCCGGTCCGCCGCCGGCGTCGGGCTCGCCCCGTCGGGTCCTCGCTTCGGCGCGTCCGACCCGTGTTGCGTGACACCGATCGGCCCACCTACCCTGGCAGCGATCGCAACCCTCCTGGGGCGATCGATGTCCGGACCGTCGTCACGACGGGCCCGGAGACCCGACTCCGCTCTCGCCAGGCGACCCGTCCCATGGCTCTCTTCGGCTCTTCGGAGGCCGCCGCCCCGGCCTCCGGGTTCGACCTCTCCCGCACGATCCGTCGGATCACGGTGCTCGCCTTCGCCCTGATCCAGGCCGTCCTGGTCGCGCGGATCCTGCTGGACCTGGGGGTCATCCCCGTCGACAGCGTGGTCGGCGAGCCGATCATCCGCGGGAGCGACGCCCTCGCGTACCCGGTGCGGAACGTCGGGAGCGGGCTCCCGTTCGGTCTGGGCGGGCTGATGGGGGGTGTGGCGGGGGAGGGCTTCAACGGGACCATGGTCCTGGCCCTGGGCGGCTGGACCGTGGTGGAGGCCCTGGTCATGCGCGTGGTCAAGAAGTTCGACGAGATCTAGACCATGCCGTCGGGATGCCCGCCTGCCGGTGGCCCCGCCGGGAACCGGAGGGGCGCTACCTCGCCGGGTCCCGGCCGCCCGGATCGTCGGCCCGTCTCCCGGTGAAGGTGCCCTCCCCGTAGTCCCCGAAGTCCACCGTGCCCGTCATCGTCGCGTCGGTGTACTCCGCCTCGTAGACGACCTCGAAGGGGCCGCTGGCCATCATCAGCAGGGCCCGGAGCGTCACGACGTCTCCCTCCACCACGCCGACGAGGTCGCCGGTGGCGCGGTCGCTGGAGATGGTGCCCGTGATGC
The DNA here is from genome assembly GCA_035464715.1 of Longimicrobiales bacterium. Taxonomy (GTDB): domain Bacteria; phylum Gemmatimonadota; class Gemmatimonadetes; order Longimicrobiales; family Gaopeijiaceae; genus Gaopeijia. The sequence continues at coordinate 2,780 of DATHRY010000275.1, read as the reverse complement.
TGTCCCCCTCCTGGACCAGGGTCGCCTGCCGGGTACCGGTCCCGTTGGGCGACTGGACCGTGAAGACCCAGTCCCCCGAGAGGTCGTTGGCCTGCGCGGAGATCCCCGGGGCGCCCAGGGCGAGGACGGCCAGGCCGAGGAGAGCGACGTGCGCCCGTCCCAGGGGAGCGAAGCGAAGGGCTCGAGTCACGAGAAGCATGGGAGGCGTTGAGTTCGAGGGCGACGCGTTCGGAACACCGAAGCTAACCCTCGACCGGGCTTTGGGTCCGCCCGCGGAGACGCCGCGCGCCCCGGGCCGGTTCCCCGTATCCTCCTTCCAGAGACCGGCCGCCGAGACGGCGGTCCAGACCCCCTGGAGCGGAGACGACGATGGAGCCGTTGGACCCCGTGGCTGTGCGCGTGCTCGGGTCGCTGATCGAAAAGGAGTTCGCGACCCCGGACAACTACCCCCTGACGCTCAACGCGCTGACGGCGGCCTGCAACCAGACGTCGAACCGCGATCCGGTGATGCAGCTGGACGAGACGGCGGTCCTCCGGGGCCTCGACGAGTTGAAGCGCCGCTCCTGGGCCCGGGACGTCCACCACGGCCATGCCCGGGTCGTGCGCCACCGGGAGCGGATCGGAGAGACGCTGCACCTGCACCAGCCGGAGCTGGCGATCCTGTCGGTCCTCCTTCTCCGGGGCCCTCAGACGGTGGGGGAGATCAAGGCGCGGACCAACCGTCTCGCCGACTTCATCGACTTGAGCCACGTGGAGATCACCCTCGACTCACTTGCGGAGCTGTCCACGCCCCTGGTGACCGCGCTGCCCCGTCGTCCGGGTCAGAAGGAGCTGCGCTGGGGCCACCTCCTGGGAGGCTCGCCGGAGGTGGAGGAGGAGGTCGCGCCCGCGGAGCCCTCCGAGGTTCCGGGTCGGGGTGAGGGCGCATCGAATTCGGGTGCCAGCGGCTCCAGCGGTGACCGGATCGAGGCGCTGGAGGCGGAGGTCGCCTCCCTCAGGGACGAGGTGGCCGGCCTGCGCGCGGAGCTCGACGCATTCCGGCGGCAGTTCGAGTGAGGTGCCCGGGAGCTCCCTGACGATCGCCTGCATCGGACCGGGCGATTGGCGTCCGCCCGGTCCATGACGGTTTCCAGGCGCTACGGCGGACCGATCCGGTTGTCCCGCCCTCGGTCTTCCACGGCGGGCTCCGAATCGCCGACGATCACCTCGTTCTCCGCGCCGTCGATGTGGATCGCAGGTCCTGCGAGGTCGTCGAACGTATTCCCTTCCAGATGGTTTCCGTCGCTCCCCTCCGAGATCCATACGCCGGCCCCGTTGGCGGCCGCCCACGTGGTCGGATCGTCTCCCCAGGTCGGTCCGTCGAGGGGAGTGCGCCTCGAGATCCCCGCGATGTGGTTGCCGACGATGCGGTTGCCCGAAGCGTCGATCAGCTGGATCCCGAGGCCCGAGCCGCCACTCACCCGGTTGTTCTCGACCGCCACGTCGGTGACCTGACCCGCCATCTGCTCGGGCGCTCCGCCGGGCTCGCCGATGAGGCGAATCGCGACCCCGGCGACGGCGGAGCCGACGGCATCCTCCCCGAAGAAGTAGTCCCGCAGCCGCCGGGGGTACGTCGAGGACAGCGAGACCTCCCCGATCCGGATCTCGTTGTCCCGGATCTCGTGTCCCGAGCAGGTCGATCCGGCGGGCGCAATCACCTGGATTCCGTTCACCGTCCCCTCCACGACGTTCCCCCGGACGAGACTCCCCGTACAGGGGGCTCCTTCGTCGCCCCAGTCGTTCAGGATCACGGCACTCTCCGGGTAGTGCGCAGTCGGAACGCCGTGGGGGTCCGGGACCTCGATCCGATTGCCGAGGACGTGGATGGCGGCCCCATTCCCCTGGAAGGCGTGGAAGTTGTTCAGGACCACGTTCTCTGCGATGACCGTGGGGTGCTCTGCCGGTCCGACCACCCGGATCCCGTTCCCCGTGTACCGGAAGACGTTGTCCTCGATGCGGTGTCCCCCGTACCGGGGGCCGGGCTGCGTCTCGTCTCGCGGAGGGAGCCAGGGCGCGAGACCCACGAAGAGGCCGTGCCACGCGTACTCGAAGGTGAGGCCCCGGATCGTCTGACGAGGCGCTTCGACGAACAGCCCGGTGCAGCCGTAGACGATGGGGAGGGTATTCGGCTCTTGTCCCGGCTCGTCCGGAAACTCGAGACCTGCGGGGTCACAGCCGCGAAGGACGGTACCGTCGGGGTGACCGAGCACCGTGACGTCCGGGACGACGAGCCGTGCGCCCTCTCCCAGTACGTAGGTGCCCTGGGCGAACTGCACCGTTCCCCCGGGCGGGACGCTGTCGAAGGCGGCCTGCACCCGGTTGCGGTCGGTCTCGGCTTCCCCTGTGGGAGGCTGGACGTGGAGGACATCGTCCGGGGCGTCGCCGCTCCCGGAAGGCGTGCAGGCCGTCGCCGAGGTCAGCCAGATGCCGAGCCAGAGACGACACGCCGGCCGGATCCAGTGCAACGGGGGGCTCCCTGGGGTCATTCGACTCCGGCTCCTGGCGGACTCGGGGATTCGAGGGGGGTCGAACCGGGTTGGCGAGGGTAGCGGGCGCGTCGAAGGTGGGCAAATAGGGTGGAACACCGTGACCACGCGCCGGTCCTCCACGGCCAGCTCGGAGCAGAATCGGCGGAGGCGATCCCGCTCCTAGGGGCCACCCCGCACCAGCCCGCCGTACCAGAGCACCCATCCGGCGACCAGGAAGGTGAAGACCGCGGTCCAGGCGTTGTTCGCGAACAT
>DATHRY010000274.1:0-16331 GCA_035464715.1 Longimicrobiales bacterium | reverse complement strand
GAGACGCCGCCGTCTCCGGACCGTCCCGCTAGACCTCCGGGCTCCGGGGGTTCCGGGGCGGGCGTGTGCCGTCGCCCCGAGGGGGGCGCGGCGCCGCCCGGCCAAGGAACGACCGCGAGCCGTAGCACCGCTACGGCGACTGGGAGAGACGCCGCCGTCTCCGGACCGTCCCGCTAGACCTCCGGGCTCCGGAGGTTCCGGGGCGGACGTGCGCCGTCGCACCGAGGGTGGCGCGGCGCCGCCTGGCCAAGGAACGACCGCGAGCCGTAGCACCGCTACGGCGAGTGGGAGAGACGCAGGCCGGGTGGATGCCCCGCCGCCCGAATGCAGGCGCACGCCCGCCCCGGGAGCTCCGGAGCCCTAGTCCCAGTCCTTCTCGAGCTGGGCGTAGCGCACCAGAAGCTTCTTCCGACCTGCCTGGTCGAAGTCCACGGTCACCTTGGTGTCCTTTCCGAAGCCGGTGACCTCCACCACCGCTCCGGACCCGAAGGAGGGGTGGAGCACCCGCTCCCCCTTCACCAGCCGGGGCGCATCCTGGTTGTAGGCCGGCTCGTCGAGGGCCTCGTACCGCCCGTCGCCCTCGAAGCCGTCGTCCCTCCGCCGCCGGGAGCGGTGGGGCGTGGACGATGCCGACACCTTCAGGGACGGCGTGGTCCGTTCCTCGACGAGCTCTTCCGGGATCGCCTCGGCGAAGTGGGAAAGGCGTCCGTACATGAAGTCCCCGGCCCGACGCCGCTGCCGGGCGTGGGTCAGGTACAGCTTGTTCTCGGCCCGGGTGATGCCGACGTAGAAGAGTCGACGCTCCTCTTCCATCTCGGAGGGATCGTCGTAGGCGCGGCTCAGGGGAAAGAGGCCGTCCTCGAGCCCGGCGATGAAGACCACCGGGAACTCCAGACCCTTGGCGTTGTGGAGCGTCATGAGGGTGACGGTGTCGGCGTCGGGGTCGTGCCGGTCCACATCGGCCACCAGCGCCACCTGCTGCAGGAAGAGATCCAGCTCCGAAAAGGCGTCGATCTCCTCTGGCTCGAGACCGTCCAGGAGCCCGGTCTCGAAGTCCAGGGCCCCGGCGATGAGCTCCTTCACGTTCTCCACCCGATCGTCCCCCTCGGGGCCCTCGTCCCGGAGGTGCATGAAGAGGTCCAGCTCGTCCACCAGCTCCTCCAGGAGATCCCCGACCCGGAGCTGGGCCGCCCGGGCGGAGAAGGCCTGAACGAGGGCGGCGAACTTCTCCAGCCCTCGGGCGCCCCCGGTGGGGACGCCGTCCAGCGAGGTGGCGCTCTCGGCCGCCTCGAGAAACCCCGCCCCACGGCTCCGGGCCGCCTCGACGAACCGTTCCACCGAGGTCCCGCCGATCCCACGGCGAGGATAGTTGACGATGCGGAGGAAGGCGTCCTCGTCCCGAGGATTCGAGATGAGACGGAGGTAGGCCAGGACGTCCTGGATCTCCCGCCGCTCGTAGAACCGGACCCCGCCGACGATCTGGTAGGGGATCCCCTTGCGGCGGAACGCGTCCTCCAGCGCCCGGGACTGGGCGTTGGTACGGTACAGGATCGCGAAGTCGCGGTAGTTGTGGAGGTCGGGACCGTTCTCGTAGCGGGCCTGGATCTCGTCCACGATCCACCGGCCCTCGTCGGTCTCGTCGAAGCACTCCACCCGGGTCAGAATCTCTCCGCCGGCCCGATCCGTCCGGAGCGTCTTCCCCTTGCGCTGCGTGTTCTCGGCGATGACGGCGTTCGCGGCGTCCAGGATGACCGACGTGGAGCGGTAGTTCTGCTCCAGTCGCACGACCCGTGCTCCGGGAAAGGTCGACTCGAAGTCGAGGATGTTCCGGATGTCGGCGCCTCGCCACCCGTAGATGGACTGGTCGTCGTCGCCCACCACCATGAGGTTCCCGTGGTCCGCCGAAAGGAGCTCCAGGAAGCGGAACTGGGCCCGGTTGGTGTCCTGGTACTCGTCCACCAGGACGAAGGCGAACCGCTCCTTGTACCGGGCCAGCACTTCGGGATGCCGCTCCAGCAGCTCCACGGGCTTCACCAGGAGATCGTCGAAGTCGAAGGCGTTCTGATCCGCCAGCGCAGCCTGGTAGGCGGGATACACCCTCGCCACCTGGCGAAGGAAGAGGTCGAAGCTCCCTTCGTGCTCCCGGGCGAAATCCGCCGGCCCCTGCAGCAGGTTCTTGGCCCCGCTCATGTGGGCCCGGAGCGCCTTGGGGTTCCACTTCTTGGGATCGATCTGCAGCGCTTCCTGGCTCCGCTTCACCTGCCGGAGGCTCTGCTCGGCGTCGAAGATCGTGAAGGTGTTCGTCCACCCCAGGAGCTGGGCATGCCGTCGCAGCAGACGCGCGCCCAGGGCGTGGAAGGTCCCGACCCACATGCCCCGGGGCTCCCGCCCCAGGAAGCGGCCGATGCGCTCCCGCATCTCCCCCGCGGCCTTGTTGGTGAAGGTGACGGCGAGGATGCGGTCCGCCGGCACCCCGTGCTCGAGGATGAGGTGGGCGACCCGGGTGGTCAGGACCCGCGTCTTTCCCGACCCCGCACCGGCCAGCACCAGCGCGGGACCGTGTACGTGCTCGACGGCGGCCCGCTGTTCAGAATTCAGGTCACCCAGCGAAAGTGAAGTGCTTGACACCACGACAGATACACAGCTCGATCAAAGACGCGCGCCGATCCCCGTGGGGCGAATCGGCTCAGACCGCCGCGGGGAGGTAGATGAGGAAGGTCGCCCCGGACCCCGCTCCGTCCAAGAGCTCGATGCGCCCCTTGTGGACCCCCTCGACGATCCGGCGCGACAGGGCGAGACCCACGCCCCATCCTCCGGACTTGGTGGTGACGCCGGGGTCGAAGATGCGGTCCCGGATCTCGGGATCGACGCCGGGACCCGTGTCCGAGATCCGGATGGTCACCCACTGGTTGATGCGGCCCGCCCGGATCTCGATCCTCCCCCCTGTGCCGGCCAGGGCATCCAGGGCGTTCTTGACCACGTTCTCCAGGGCCCACGCGAGGAGGACCTCGTTCCCCCGGATGGGGGGTGTGTCGGTGGGGATGTCGACCCGAAGCCGCACGCCCTGGCCGAACCGCGGCAGCCGCGACTGGAGATAGCGCTCCAGATCCCCGACGACCCTGGGAACGGACAGCACCTCGAGCTCCGGCTCCCGACCGATCAACTCGAAACGATGGGAAACACGCTCGAGGCGGTGCAGGTCCTCCTGGAGCGCGGCGGCGATCTCCCCCTCCCCCAGGTCACCCGGCCGCTCCCCTTCCGGGAGCCGCATGACCTCGAGCCACCCCTGGAGCGAGGAGATGGGCGTACCCAGCTGGTGGGCGAGCTCCCGGGCCATGGACGTCCAGGCCCGCTCCGCCTCGGCCCTCCGTTGGGAGCGGATGACCGTGAACCCCACCAGCACCGTCAACAGAAGGCCCACGACCTGGAGCCACGGGATCCAACGAAGGCTCCGAACCTCGGGCGTGTCCCCGAAGTGGAGGTGGGTGAGGCTCACGTCCCCCACGGGTGGGTTCCGCTGATCCAGCCGTCGAACGTACTGCCGGACGCGATCCTGTCCCTCCGGCCGGGAGACGTCCACCTCGAAGGGCAGGTTCTCGACGGACAACACGGTGTCCTGCGGCCCCATGAGCACCATGGGGATCCCCGTCTCCCGGATGATGGTGTTCAGCCGGAAGAGGGCGTCGTCGGCCCGGAGGGGGTCCGGATCGATGAGGGCGTCGTTCACCTCGGAGAACACCTCGGTCAGCGTCTCCGCGTTGGCCCGGAGTGCCCGGACCATGCTCTGGGTGTAGACCAGGTACCATCCGAGGAGGATGGCGAAGAGGGTCGAGAGGAGGACCGGCCACCGGATCCGCTGCGCCCACCCCCCCGCGGCACCCGGATCGTCGAGCCTCATCCGCCCGTCGGCTCCAGCCGCGTGAACCCCAGGTACGAATGGAGGACGTCGGGGACGTCTACGCTCCCGTCGACCGTCTGATGGGTTTCGAGAAGGGCGGCCACGATCCGGGGGAGCGCCAGGGCCGAGCCGTTCAAGGTGTGGACGAACGCCGGCTTCTCTCCAGGCGCCGGGCGGAACCTGAGGTTGGCCCGCCGAGCCTGGAAGTCCGTGAAGACGCTGCAACTGGACACTTCGAGCCACTGCTCGACCCCGGGCGACCAGACCTCGAGGTCGTAGGTCATTGCCGCCGAAAAGCCCAGGTCGCCCCCGGCGAGGAGAAGTCGGCGGTAGTGGAGGCCGAACGCCTCCAGAAGCTCCTCGGCCTCCCGGGTCAGCTCCTCCAGGGCCTCCCGGCTGCGCTCGGGGGTCTCGTAGCGCACCAGCTCGACCTTGTCGAACTGGTGGACCCGCAGCAGGCCCCGGGTGTCCCGCCCCGCCGCGCCGGCCTCCCGGCGGAAGCAGGGCGTCGCCGAGGTGTAGCGCACGGGGAGGTCGGCGCCCTCCAGGATCTCGTCCCGGTGCAGGTTGGTCAGCGGGACCTCGGCCGTGGGGATCAGCCAGAGATCGTCCCGGTCCGAGAGGTACGACTCGTCGGCGAACTTCGGCAGCTGGCCGGTGCCCGTGAGGGTCTCCCGGGTGACCAGGTACGGGACCCGGAGCTCCTCGTACCCGTTCCGGGACACGTGCCGGTCGAGGCAGTAATTGATGATCCCGCGCTGGAGCCGCGCTCCGCCGGCCCGGAGGACCGGGAAGCCCGAGCCCGAGATCCTGGCGCCTCGCGGAAGGTCCAGGATGCCCAGGGCCTCGCCGAGCTCCCAGTGGGGCCGGGGGGTGAAGCCGAACTCCGCCGGGGCTCCCCACGTGCCCACCACCCTGTTGGCCTCCTCTCCTCCCTCGGGCACCTCGTCCAGAGGTACGTTGGGCAGCTCCAGCATGAGGAGGTCGATGCGCTCTTCCGCGGCAGCGACGGCGGCGTCCAGCTCCGAGATCCGGTCCCCGAGCGTGCGCATGGCCCCGATGAGGTCGTCGGCCTCCTCCCCCGCCCGCTTCCGCTCTCCGATCTCCTTGGATGCGGTGTTGCGCTCGGCCTTGAGGTCGTTGACGGCGGTCAGGCCGTCCCGCCGCTCGGCGTCGAGGCGCACGATCTCGTGCACCACCGGCCCGAAGTCCTCGCCCCGGCGACTCAGGCCCCGTACGACGGACTCGGGCTCCTCCCGAATCCGCCTCAGGTCCAGCACCTCAGTCCCCCGGCGGGACCAGGTCCCGGCTGTTGCAGACCGGATTCGTGTCGTAGACGAAACGGAGGGTGCCCAGCTCCACGTCCGACTCGAGGGCCTCGAGCTTGGCGTAGTAGACGCAACGAATGCCACGCGAGGTGGTCTCGCCCGTCTGGACGACGTAGATGGGGCCGAGCTCCACCGGAACCGGAACGTCGGAGACGTAGGCCGAGGAGTCCGCCGGCGCCTCGCGAAGGTCCTCGAAGGCGATGCCGTCGAGCGTCGCGATCCGGGCCCGGGACGTCAGGCCCATGGCCCCCGGGACGAGGAAGACCAGCTCGTCGTCCTGCGTGTCCAGGGCCAGATCCCAGCTTCCGGTGGCTCCCGGCGCCTCGATCTCGATGAACTGCCGCCGGTTGAAGTTGTACGCCGACGGAAGCCCAAGCTCGGGTCGGGCCAGGGAGTAGAGCAGAATCGTATCCGGCGCCACCTCCCAGTCGATCCGGAAGGGATCGTCGTCGCAGGCGACGAGCGTCAATGCGAGAGCGACGGCGAGAAGCCGCAGATGACCACGAAACCGCATGGAATGACTCGGTCGGGAAAGAGGGCGGACGGTCCCGGAAACAAGGGAAGATGCTACCGGAATCCCGGAGCCGGTGTCAACCCGGAAACCCGCATGGTTCCTTGACTCTACACCCCTCGACGGGTAGGTTCCCGCGCCGTTCGGACTCGACCTCAGGAGGTGGCATGGGCCGACGCATCCTCGTGGCCGAGGACGAACCGCACATCCGCCGGATCCTCCTCGCCCTCCTGGAGTCGGCGGAGTTCGATGTGGACGTGGCCGTGGACGGTCGGCAAGCCCTGGAACGGATCGCCTCGCCCGAGATGTACGATCTGATCCTGACGGACCTTATGATGCCCCATCACACGGGGCTGGACCTCCTGAAGGAGATCCAGGGCATGGTCCACCGCCGGACCACCCCGGTCATCATGCTCACGGCCAAGGGACAGGATGCCGACCGCCAGCTCGCGGCCGCCCTGGGAGCCCGGGACTTCATCACCAAGCCGTTCAGCCCCAAGAAGCTCCTCGCCCGCATCCATGAGCTCCTCGACGATTGACCCCAGCGTCTGGGTGACGATCCTCGCCGGTGGCGTCGGATCCCGGTTCTGGCCGGTGAGCACCCCGGCGCGTCCCAAGCAGCTCCTCCCCCTGGCCGGGGATCGTCCTCTGATCGAAGACACCCTGGCCCGTGCCCGGCGACTCGTGCCGGACGAGCGCATCCGGATCCTCGCCGGCGCCGACCTGACCCGCAGATTCATCGCCGCCCTGCCGGACCTCCACGAATCGGCGTACCTGGTGGAGCCCGAGGCCCGGGGCACGGCGCCGGTGCTGGCGTGGGCGGCCTGGACGCTCCTTCGCACCGACCCCGATGCGTGCCTGGTGTCCCTGCATGCGGACCACAAGGTCGATCCCGAGGAGGCCTTCACGGAGCGGCTCCGGGACGCTGCGATCCTGGCGAACCGGGAGCGGATCCTGGTCACGATCGGGGCCAGACCGGACCGCCCGGAGACGGGCTACGGGTACGTCCAGCCCGGCGAAGCCCTCCCGGCGCCCCCCGCCGGGGCGGCCCGGGTCAGGGCGTTCCACGAGAAGCCGGACCGGGAGACGGCGGACAGGTACCTCACGGAGGGCTTCCTCTGGAACACCGGCATCTTCGTCTGGCGGGCCGACGTGTTCCTGGAGGAGGTCCGGGCCCACGCGCCCGAGGTGGCCGCGGCCCTGCCCCACCTGGAGGCCGGAGACGTGGACGCGTTCTTCGCCGCATGCACGCCGGTCACGGTCGATGTCGCCGTGCTGGAGCGGAGCCAGCGGGTCGGCGTCCTGCCGGCGACCTTCGCGTGGGACGACGTGGGGAGCTGGGCCTCCCTCGCCCGGACCCGACCTGCCGATGCGTCGGGGAACGTCGCCCTGGGACGGACCGTCGCCGTCGAGAGCCGGGACAACGTCGTCTTCGCCGAGGGGGGGGCGGTCGTTCTCTACGGGGTCGACGACCTCATCGTCGTCCGGACAGGCGGCGTGACCTTCGTGACTTCCCGAGGTCGAGCCCCGGAGCTCAAGGAGCTCGTCTCGGCCCTGCCCCCCGATCTCAAGGACCCGGACGCCTGATGCGCCTCTACCTGCTGGACGACGACCAGGCCCTCCGGTGGAGCCCCTTCGCCGAGACCCGGCCGGTAGGGGAGCTCCGCTTCGGTGCGCTCCTCCTGCGGGAGCGGCTCGAGCGCTGGTCCGGACTGGTGTGCTCCGGTCACTTGTCGGCCCCGGCCCTGACCGGGTGCGACGAGCCGAACACCCCTCCGTGCGTGCCGGGAGAGGAGACGGCACCCGAGGGGGGTGCCCTGATGTGGTGCAGCCGGGCGGCCCCGGCGCTGGATGGGCCACCCCCGGAGGACTCGGCCTCGGGCGTCTTCGTGATGGACGGTCGGGTCGCGGGGATCCGGGTGCCCGCCGGTGGCTCGTTGACGGAGGCGCGGGCCGCTCTGGGTCGCCCCGTCTCGGGCGACGGACCGGGCACCGTCGTCCCCGGCGATCTCCTGGAATGGCCCTGGGACCTGGTGGAGCGGAACGCCGTCCGCCTGTCCGACGACCTCGGGACGATGTACGGCTCGGGCGAATCCGTGGCGCCGGACGGGTGCTGGCGGCTCGGCGAAGCGCCGGTCAGCCTCGGGGAGGGGGCGGAGGTGGGCCCGGGCGTGGTCCTGGATACCCGAGGCGGTCCCATCCGCTTGGACGACGGCGTGGTGGTGGAGGGACCGGCGCGGCTGGTCGGCCCCCTGCACCTCGGCCCGGGCTGCCGGGTCTTCGGCGGCCAGGTCGGACGTCTGTCCGCCGGGCCCGTCTGCAAGCTTCGGGGCGAGATCGATTCCTCCGTTCTCGTGGGCTACGTCAACAAGGCCCACGACGGCTATCTCGGGCACGCCCTCCTGGGCCGGTGGGTGAACCTGGGGGCCCTGACCACCAACTCCGACCTGAAGAACGACTACGGTCCGGTCCGGGTCGAGCTCCCGTCGGGTACGGTGGACACCGGGCGCATGAAGATCGGCGTGTTTCTCGGGGATCACGTGAAGACGGGGATCGGGACCGTCCTGAACACCGGGGCGGTCGTGGGTGCGGGCTGCAACGTGTTCGGGGGCGGCATGCCGCCCAAGACCCTCCCACCCTTCTCCTGGGCCGGGGGAGGAACGGTGGTCCCCTTCCGGTGGGACAAGTTCATCGAGGTGGCCCGCGTGGTCATGGCGCGACGCGATCAGCCCCTGGCGGACGGTACCATCCGGATCCTCAAGGGCCTCTGGGAGCGAACCCACGGATCCGGTACATGAGGGTCTCGGTCCTGGGCAGCGGCAGTCGGGGGAATGCCATCCTCGTGGAGTCCGGTGACTGCAGGATCCTGGTGGACGCCGGGTTCAGCGCCCGGGACCTGGCCCGGCGCATGGAAGCCATCGAGGTGGATCCCGATGGGCTCACCGGCATCGTCGTCACCCACGATCACAGCGATCACACCCGGGGCATGGGCGTCTTCGCCCGGCGTCACGGGACACCGCTGTACCTCACCGACGGCACCCGCGCGGCCTGCGCGGACCTGCTTCGGGGCCGGGAGACCGTCGTGGCCTACCGGGCGGGTCGCCCTTTCCAGGTGGGGGCCTTCACCGTGGAGCCCTTCCTGACCGTGCACGACGCCCGGGAGCCCGTGGGGGTGGCCGTGGTGGACCGGGACGCGGATGCCAGGCTGGGGGTCGCTACCGATCTGGGTCGACCCACAGCCGGGATCCGACACGCACTGTCCCGGTGCGATGTCCTCGTTCTCGAGGCCAACCACGACGAGGTCCTCCTCCAGGCCGCACCCTATCCATGGAGTGTGAAGTCCCGCATCCGGTCCAGCCACGGCCACCTCTCGAACCACGCCGCGGCCCGGTTCGCCGCGGAGCTGCATCACGACCGTCTGCTCGCGGTCATCCTGGCGCACCTGTCGGGCGAGTCGAACCGCCCCGAGATGGCGCGGCGGGTGGTCGGGCGCGCACTCCGGGACGTGGGATTCCGCGGCGTGCTCGAGGTGGCCCTGCAGGACGAGCCGCTACCCTTCCTGGACGTCGGCCGCCTCCGGGACCGGCACCAACCGGAACAGCTCAGCCTCCTGTGACGGACGGCCCCGTGCCCGGCCGCCTCCTCGGCCGTCGGGGCGGGCCCGCCTGCGGCTGGAACGGCGACGGCAGTCCTGACGCCGCCGCCTAGAGCCCGAACACCCTCAGGATGTCGTTGCCCAGGGCCCACACCATGATGCCCATGACGATCAGGAAGCCCACGTTGGACCAGCGGATCCGCTGCTCGACGCTCAGGGCCCGCCCGCGAACCGCCTCGATGGCCAGGAACACCAGGTGGCCGCCGTCCAGGATCGGGATGGGAAGGAGGTTCAGGATGGCCAGGTTGACACTGAACAGGGCCATGAACCGGAGGAAGACGTCCATCCCCGCCGCCGCGGCGTCTCCCGAGGCCTGGCCGATGGTGATGATGCTGCCCATGGAGCGGGGCGAGACCCCGCCGGTGAACAGATCCCCGAGGAAGCCGAGGATGAGGCTCGTGGCCGCGACCGTCTCCCGGTACCCGTACGCGACGGCGTCACCCCAGGGCACCCGCTCGTAGACCGCGTCCCGGGGCGGGAGGGCGATCCCCACCCGCCCTACCTCCCGGCGTTCTCCGGTGATGGGATCCTCCTCCACCTGGAGCTCCGGGGTGACGGTCCGGGTCAGCTCGCCCCCGCCCCGCTCGAGTCGCAGGTCCGTGGCCACATCCGGCCGCGCCTGGATTGCCCGCACCACCTCGTACCAGGTCGTCACCTCTTCGCCATCGACCGCAAGGACCCGGTCGTCGGCCTCGACACCGGCCCGGTCCGCCGGCGCTCCGGGCTCCACGAGCCCTACCAGCGGCTCGGCCCATGCCGCCACCGACGAGGCCAGCAGGAGCCGGTCGCGCTCGCCGGCGGGAACCTGGATCGTGAAACTCAGGTCCGGGGCCTCCACCACCACCTCGGTGGCCCCGGTCGGTCCGTCCAGGAAGGCGTCCCGAACGTCCCCCCAATGCCGGATCTCTTCGTCGCCGATCCGGACGAAGCGTGCGCCCAGGGGGACCTGGGCCAGGGCCTCAGCCCCTTCGGGCAGGCGCTCGGCCTGGACCTCGCCGAGGCGGGTCTCGGCGATCTCGGCATAGCCCCAGAACCCCATCACGGCGGTGTAGGCCGCGAAGGCGAAGAGCATGTTCATGATCACGCCGGCGGAGATCACGAACGCACGGGCCCAGACGGGCTTGGAATCGTAGTCCTTGTCCGACGGGGTGCGCGGGGTCCGGGTCGCCCCGCCCTCCATGCGCTCCATCACCTCGTCGTCCATCCCCACCATCTTCACGTATCCCCCGAGGGGGATGGCCGAGAGGACGTACTCGGTTTCGCCGTGGGTCACACCCCAGACCTTGGGGCCGAGCCCGATGGAAAAACGCTCCACGCCGATCCCGACCGCCTTGGCGGCCGCGAAGTGGCCGAGTTCGTGGACGAAGATCAGGACGCCCAGCACCACGATGAGGGCAAATATGGTCATCGGACTCCGCTTCTTCCCGTTTCAAGGCGCTGCACACCGGCCCGGGCGATTCGCCGGGCCTCCCGATCCCCTTCCAGTACCACGTCGAGCCCCGTGGGCTCCATCCGCGGCGCCCGATCCACCACCTCGGCCACCACCTCGGCCATCTCCATGAAGCCGATCCGCTCCTGGAGGAAGGCTTCCACCGCCACCTCGTTCGCAGCGTTGAAGTAGGCCGGGGCCAGCCCACCGGTGGCCCCCGCGCCCACCCCGAGACCGTACAGCGGGAACGCCTCCCGGTCCACCCGCTCGAAGGTCAGCGGCGACGCCGCCACCGGATCGAAGGTCCGGAGCACCCTGTCGGCTCGACGCCGGGGGTGCGTGAGGGCGTAGAGAATGGGCAGTTCCATGGTGGGGTCGCCCACCTGGGCCAGGATCGAGCCGTCCACGAACTCCACGAAGGAGTGGACGATGGACTGCGGATGCACCACGGCCTCTATGGCGTCGTACGGGACGCCGAAGAGGAAGTGACCCTCGATCACCTCGAGGGCCTTGTTCGCCAGGGTGGCCGAGTCGATGGAGATCTTCGCCCCCATGGACCAGGTCGGATGGTTCAGGGCCTGGCTGGGCCCGACCTCCCGGAGCCGATGGACCGGCCATCCGCGGAACGGACCTCCCGAAGCGGTGAGGATCACGCGCGCCACCTCCTCGTCGGGACAGCCCTGGAGGCACTGGAGGATGGCGCTGTGCTCCGAATCCACCGGCACCAGCTCGCCGCCCCCTTCCCGGGCCGCCGAAAGCACCAGCTCGCCCCCCGCCACCAGGGATTCCTTGTTGGCCAGCGCAACCCGCTTCCCGGCCCCGAGGGCCGCCAGCGTCGGCTCAAGCCCCGCTGCACCGACCACGGCGTTGACCACCACGTCCACGTCGTCGCGCACGGCCAGGGCCACCAGGGCCTCGCGACCCCGGGACCAGGTGGTGACGGCGTCCGACCCGGGGATCTCGGCCACGGACCTCGAGGCCACCACCGCGGCGGCGGGCTGGAACTCCCGCACCTGCGTCTCCAGCGTCCCGACCCGGCGGTGGGTCGCCAGCGCCGTGACCCGGAAGGCGTCGGGGTGGCGTCGCACGACGTTGAGGGTGCTCTCGCCGATGGAGCCGGTGGAGCCCAGGATGGCGACCCTGATCACGCGCCCCTCCAGATCAACGAGAGGAGGAACCAGGTCAGGGGGAAAGCGAAGAGGAGCGCGTCCAGCCGGTCCAGGACGCCCCCGTGCCCCGGGAGGAGGGAACCCGAGTCCTTCACCCCGGCCTCCCGCTTGAGGGCCGATTCCACCAGATCGCCCAGCTGCGTCGCCACGGCCAGGGCCAGCCCCACCAGGGCGGCGGTTCCCACCGGCACCGCCCGGACCGGCAGTTCCGCCAGCCAGAGGTACGCCACCAGTGTCGCGGCCCCCACCGATCCGGCGACCCCCCCCAGGGAGCCCTCGATGGTCTTTCCCGGACTGACGGCCGGAGCCAGCTTCCGCCGCCCCACCGCGTGCCCCACGAAGTAGGCGGCCGTATCTCCCGCCCACGTCGTCAGCAAGGGGAGGAGGACGAAGGCCATCGGCACGAAGAACGTCGCGCCGGGCCCACCCGCCACGTCGGCGAGGGGGGTGCTCCCCAAGGCCCTGAGAAGCGGCACGAACGAGAGGGGCACCCCGACGTACAGGACGCCGGCCAAGGTGCTGGAGAACGCCCCCAGCGGGCTCCCCCCCGGCCAACGGAAGCGGAGGGAGAGGGCAAGGGTCAGCCCCGAGAGCCCCAGGAGCAGCCAGACCGCCCGCGGGGCGAAGCGGGCCAGCTCCGGATCGGCTCCGGCGGTCAGCACGAGGATCCCCGCCACGCCGGCCCCCAGCACACCGAACGGGACATCCCCACGGTTCCGGACCAGGGCGTAGAACTCGCCGGCCCCCAGCACGGCGAGAAAGCCGATGAGCCCAGCCAGCGCCCACCCGCCCAACCAGAGGACGCCCAGCACCACGGGGATGCCCACCGCCGCGACCCCGAGCCGGGCTGCCAGATCGCTCGGGCGCTTCATGATTCCCCCACCGCGGGGACCCGACCGAAGCGCCGGTCCCTGGACTGGTAGTCCCGGATCGCCTCGAACAGATCGGCGCGGGTGAAGTCCGGCCAGAGCACCGGGCTGGTGTGGATCTCGGTGTAGGCGAGCTGCCAGAGGAGGAAGTTCGAGATGCGCTGCTCCCCCGACGTGCGTACCAGGAGGTCCGGGTCGGGGACATCTGCTGTGAAGAGATGCCGCTGGACCTCCGCATCGTCGATGTCCTCGGGCGCCAGCTCGCCCCGCCGGACCCGCTCACCGATGAGGCGGGCCGCACGCACGAGCTCCGCCCGACCCGAGTACGAGATCATCAGGTTGAGCTGCATGACCGTTCCCCCGGCGGTGGCGGCCGTGATCTCCTCCACCGCGGACCGGGTGGCGTCGTCGAGTCGGTCGAGCTCACCCATGACCCGGACCTCGACGCCCTGCTTCCGGAGCGAGGTCCGCTCCTTGTCGGCGAACCGTCGCAGCAACCCCATGAGCGCCAGGATCTCCACCCGGGGCCGCTCCCAGTTCTGCGTGGAGAAGGCGAAGAGGGTGAGGATGCCCACCCCCGCCTCGACGGCGCCTTCCACAGCCTCCCGGACCGCAGTCATACCCCGGCGGTGCCCCTCGTAGCGCGGCAGGCCCCGTGCGCGGGCCCAGCGCCCGTTGCCGTCCATGATGACGGCCACATGCCTGGGGACTTCGCCGGTCAGGCGGAGGCCGTCGAGGGTCTCGGATTCCACGGCGTGAGCTCGGTCGGCCCAGGAGCGTCGGCTCCTAGATCGCCATGACCTCGGCCTCCTTGGCCTTCAACATCTCATCGATCCGATCCGAGTACTCGTGGGTCAGTTTGTCGACCTCGTCGAGCTCCCGGTGCCCGGCGTCCTCCCCGATCTCATGCTCCTTCATGCGGGTCTGGATGTCGTCCCGGGCCGAGTGCCGAGCGTGCCGGAGCGACACCCGGCCCTCCTCGGCGAGCTTGTGCAGGAGCTTCACGTACTCTCTGCGCCGCTCCTCGTTGAGCGGGGGGATCGGGATGCGGATGATGTTCCCGTCGTTCGAAGGGTTCAGCCCCAGGTCGGCGGACTGGATGGCCCTCTCCACATCGGCCATGAGCGTCTTGTCGAAGGGCTGGACGACCAGGAGCGACGGCTCCGGCGTATGGACGGTGGCGACCTGGTTCAACGGCATCTTCGCCCCGTAGGCGTCCACCTTCACGGTGTCCAGCAAGGCGGGCGTGGCCTTGCCGGTCCGCACGGTGGCGAACTCACGGCGCACGGCTTCCAAAGCGGCGTCCATGCGGGAGCGGGCTTCCTTCAGAGAGGGCATTGAATCCTCCGGGCGTGTCCTGTCGCGTGAGAATGAAACGGGAGGGAGACGTCGGGCCGGGGCGGTGCGCGGCGCGCTACGAGACCAGCGTGCCGATACGTTCGCCCCGGATGGCGGCGGTCACCTTTCCCCGATCCTCGAGGTTGAGCACGATGATGGGAAGGGCGTTCTCCTTGCACAGCGAGACCGCCGCTGCGTCCATCACACCGAGCTCCCGGGTCATGACCTCGTGGAAGGTCACGTTGGGCAGGAACTCGGCGTTGGGGTCCTTGGCGGGATCGGCCGTATAGACGCCTTCGACCTTCGTGGCCTTGATGACCACTTCGGACTCCATCTCAATCGCCCGGAGTACCGCCGCCGTGTCCGTCGAGAAGTAGGGGTTCCCCGTCCCGCCGGCGAAGATCACCACCCGCCCCTTCTCGATGTGCCGCATGGCCCGGCGGCGGATGTACGGCTCGGCGATCTCGTCCATGCGGATGGCCGTCATGACCCGGGTCTCGACACCCTTCCGCTCCAGCAGGTCCTGGACCGCCAGCGCATTGATGACCGTGGACAGCATCCCCATGTAGTCCGCCTGTACCCGGTCCATCCCCTTCCGGGAGGCCATGGCGCCCCGGACGATGTTTCCGCCGCCGATGACGAGGCCGAGCTCGACACCCATCTCCGTGATGGCCCGGATCTCGTCGGTGAGACGGTCCACGACCTCCGGTTCGATGCCGAAGCCTCGGTCGCCGGCCAGCGCCTCTCCGGAGAGCTTCAGGAGAACACGCTTGTACCGGGGCTCGGTGGGCTTGTCGGACATGGAACTCTGTCTCGGGGCACTGGAACGATCGAAGGGCGGCCCCCCGGAGGGAGCCGCCCTGACATTACTCGCCGATGGCGAACCGGGCGAACCGGCTGACCTCGATCTTCTCTCCGGTCTTGGCCGAGACGGCGGTGATGAGCTGGCTCACCGTCTGGTCCGGATCCTTGACGAAGGGCTGCTCCAGAAGGGCCGTCTCCTTGAACCACTTCTTGAGCTTCCCCTCGACGATCTTCTCGCGGATCTCGGCGGGCTTGCCCTCCTCCTCGAGCTGGGCCAGGTAGACCGCACGCTCCCGCTCCACGTCCTCCTGAGGCACGTCGTCGGCGCTCACAGAGAGGGGCTTGGCGGCGGCGATGTGCATGGCGACGTCCCGGGCGAGCTGCTGGAAGTCGTCCGTGTTGGCCACGAAGTCGGTCTCGCAGTTGAGCTCCACCATCACGCCGACACGACCGGAGTGATGGATGTAGGTGCCGATCGCACCCTCGTTGGCGCTCTTGCCCTCCCGCTTGGCGGCCTTCGCGGCGCCCTTGGCGCGGAGGATGTCGATGGCGGCCTCCATGTCGCCGCCAGTCTCCTCCAGGGCCCGCTTGCAGTCCATCATCCCAGCCCCGGTCCGGTCCCTGAGCTCCTTCACGTCCTTTGCGCTGATGGCCATCGTATCCGTCATCCGTCTTCCGTGGTTCGTCGTTCGTCGTTGGTCAAGAGAAGAGGCGGAAGCGGGGTGGCGGGTCCGTCGGTGCCATCCTGCTGCCGCCTCTCCGGGCCGAAGCGCCCGATCTCCGGACGGTTCAGCCCTCGGAGTCGTCCTCTCCGGCCGCCGACGCCTCTTCCTCGTCCCCACCCTCTTCGCCGCCCTTGATCTGGGCGATCACCTCGGGCCGGGGCCGGCGCTTCCGGGGCCGGCGACGGCGGGCGGGCCGCTCCGAAGCGGCCTCGTCCTTCGTCTCGCCGGTCTCGGTGGAGTAGGTGGTGGCCTCCTCCTCCGACATGTCCCGCTCGTCGTCGGGTGCCTCCTGCCGGGCCTCCTCGACGGCGTCCGCGATGGCCTTGGCGATCAGGGCCACCGAGCGGATCGCGTCGTCGTTCCCGGGGATCGGGTAGTCGATCCGATCGGGGTCGGCGTTGGTGTCGGTGATGGCGATCACCGGAATCCCCAGGCGGTTGGCCTCCTTCACCGCGATGTGCTCGCGCTTGGCGTCCACCACGAAGACCGCGCCGGGGAGCCGGGACATGTCCTTCACGCCGGACAGGTACTTGTCCAGCTTGGCCCGTTCCCGGTCCAGGAGGAGCCGCTCCTTCTTGGTGTAGAACTCGAAGGCGTTCTCCTCC
>DATHRY010000273.1:0-2026 GCA_035464715.1 Longimicrobiales bacterium | reverse complement strand
TGCCCCGGTAGAGGGTCTCCCGGGTGAGGGGGTGCAGGAACTGGAGCAGGACCCGCCCCTCCCGCTCGATCTCCTCCACCGCTCCGGAGGCCACCAGCTCCTCCACGACCGAGGCCAGGCCGTCCCGGTCGACCCCGGTGACCTCCCGGAGGATGTCCAGGCGGGCGGGACGCCCGAGGGCGGCCATGACGTGCGCCGTGTCCAGCGCCGCCTCGGAGACGTCCCCGAAACGGGCCGCGACCGCGTCACGGATGGTGGACGGCAGCGCAAGGTCCCGAGCCTCCCAGCCCATCCAGGTGCCGTCCCGTCGGTGGAGCCGCCCCGATTCCACGAGGGAGCGGAGGGTCTGCTCCACGAAGTAGGCGTTGCCCCGGGTCCATCCGAACAGCCGGTCGGCGAACTCCGAGACGGCGGGCCCGGACACGTGGAAGACCAGGTTCAGGAGCGTCTCGATCTCGGCGAGACCGAAGGGCTGGAGGTCCAACCGCTCCAGCCGGTCGAGGGACTCCAGGGACCGCTCCATCTCCAGCAGCCGGGGATTGCGGGGACGATCCTCGGCGGTGCTCGACGCCACGATCCTCACCCCGTCCCCCTCCAGGTGGCGCACCAGGAAGTGGAGGAGCGACACCGACGAGGAGTCCGCCCAGTGCAGGTCCTCCAGCACCACGAGGATCGGCTCCCGCTCGCCGAGGCGCTGCAGGAGGGTCCCGAAGCTCCAGAAGAGCCGGGTCCGGAGCTCGTCCGGGTCGAGTCCGCCCCGGTCGGATTCCGCCTCCACACCGAGGGCCGGAAAGAGGCGGCGCAGATCCGCCTCGCGGCCCCGGGACAGGACCGTGAGGGTGGAGGCGTCGAGCTCGCGGAGGAGCGGGACGAACGCATCGGCCATCACCGCGTAGGGGACGCCCTGCTCCACGGGGTAGGCCCGTCCGTGCACGACCCGCCAGTCCCGGCGCGAGGCCTCCTCGGCCAGGGTCTGGGCGAGACGGGACTTGCCGACCCCGCCCTCACCGACGAGGACCCGGAGCGCGCCCCCCTCGGACCCGGCGCCGAAGACCCGGAACAACCGCTGGAGCTCGTCCCGGCGGCCCACCAGGGGGAGGGGCCGTGGGAGCTGTGTACCGTTTCCGTTGCCGTTGCCGTGCATGGAGCCTCCGTGGGAGAGGGCGGCGCGGGCCGCGTCCGGGGGGAGACGGGCCGGTGCATCGACACGATGCCACCGGGGCCCCGCCACGGGGGTACGTATGCATACGTATCATGCGTATAGCAACGGTCGGATGTCTGGCGACGAGTGCCGCCGAGCCCTCCGAAAGGGGGCCGTCGGGACCGTGCCGGCGGGGTCAGTCCTCTCTCAGCACCCGGGCCGGATCGAGGCCGGACACCCGTCGGGTCGGCACCAGGCACGCCAGGGCCGCGACGCCCAGGAGAAGGCCGGGGACGGCCAACAGCGTCACCGGGTCCGCCGGCTGGACCCCGAAGAGCATGCCGGCCACCAGACGGGTTGCGGGCAGGGCCGTGAGGAGGCCCAGGAACACGCCCACCCCGCCCAGCACGAGCCCGTCCCGCGCGACCTTCCAGGTCACGGTAGAGCGGGACGCTCCCAGGGCCAGCCGGACGCCCATCTCCCGGGTGCGGAGGCGCACCGTGTACGCCACCACCCCGTACACGCCCGTCCCCGCCGGCACGAGGGCCAGGGCCGCGAAGCCGCCCAGGAGCTGGGCGAAGAAGCGCTCCCGCTGGGTGGCGTTCCGGACGAGCGTCTCCACCCGGAACACGTCCTGGGGCGGGAGCAGGGGGTCGGCGTCGACGATGGCCCGGGTCAGGGCATACGTCCCGGGACGCCCTTCGTTCTTGCGCCCTCCTCCACCCCCGGCGCATCCTGCCCGCATGCTAATCCCACGGTGTATCCCCGGTGTCGCCCTCCTGGTCGTGACGGCCTGCACGCCCCCCGCCGAAGCCCCGGACCTGTCGGGCGTATTCGACGGTACGGCGGGCCGCTGGGTCGACCTGACCCACGCCTACGACGCCT
>DATHRY010000272.1:0-2873 GCA_035464715.1 Longimicrobiales bacterium | reverse complement strand
AGGCTGGCCACCACCGACTCCAGCCCCCCGAACGCCCCGGGGGCCAGGAGGTGGGTGACACGTGCGCGGAGGCCCGACAGATTCGTCGGGTCGGCGTCGCGGGAGGAAGAAGCGTTCAGAGGAGGGCGGGTGGCGAGCGGTTGGAAGGCATACCTGGAGCGAGGCCTGGTGGGCCTCGGACTTCACCGACGGGCGCTCCGGCGCCTGGCGCCCAGCGCCGTCGTGCTTGCGTACCACAACATAGTGCCCCGTGGCGAACGACCGGCAGGGGACCTGAGCCTGCACCTGGACCAGGCGGACTTCGCGGACCAGCTCGACGTCCTCGCCGAGACACACGACGTGGTCCCTCTGGAGGCCCTCGCCGCGCCCTGGACGTCGGACAGGCCCCGGGCCGTGATCACCTTCGACGACGCGTACCGGGGGGCCCTCACCGCTGGGCTGGAGGAGCTGGAGCGCCGCGACATGCCCTCCACGGTGATGGTGGCCCCGGGGATCCTCGGCACGGCGACCTGGTGGGACGCGCTCTCCCTCCCGGACCAGCCGGGGCTGGCGCCGGAGCTTCGCCGACACGCCCTCGAGGTCCTGCAGGGCCGGGGCGGGAGGATCCTGGACTGGGCACGGGACGAAGGCCTTCCCATGGCGGAGCTTCCCGACCACGCCCTGCCGGCCACCGCCGAGGAGGTGGTCGAGGCGGGCCGACGGGGGAAGACCGCCCTGGGGGTCCACACCTGGGGTCACCCCAACCTGGCGGTCCTCACCGAGGCCGAGTGCGCCGACGAGTACGACCGATCCCGGGCCTGGTTAGAGGAACGGGCCCCCCGCTTCTCGGACTGGCTCGCCTATCCCTACGGCTTGCACGCGCCCCCGGCGGTGACCGCCGCCCGGGAACGGTTCGTTGGCACGCTCCTGATCGAGGGCGGCCTGGCGTGGCGTCGTGGTCGGCCGATGGCAGGCGACGCCGGCACCCCCCGCATCAACGTGCCGCGGGGACTCTCGCCGGCCGGCCTCCGGCTCCGGCTCGGGGGCGTCCTCCCGGGCTGACCGCCTGGCCCCGGGATCGGGGAGCGGCGCCGCGGTGGCTCAGTTCGCGTCCCGGGTCAGGAGCCGGCTCTTCACCCGGCTCACGGCCCGGGCGAGCCCCGATGCCACCCCCGCCGGTTCGTAGACCCACTCCCCGCCGACCTCCACGACCCGCCCTCCGAAGTAGCGCTTGAAGTCGCTGATCCCGCCCCGGGGATCGTCGTCGTCGGCGCTCCCGGGGGTGATCCCCCCGAAATCCCAGCTGGTGGCGCCGTGGCTCCGGGCCCACCGCATGAGCTCCCAGGTGGGGGCGTAGAGCAGGGGGATCCGGAGGTCGGGGCGCCGGGAGCATCCGGCGTGGAGATACTCGGCCACGTCGTCGTTACGGACGGCCGCGGCGAAGCTCACGAGCCCGGGAAGGGAGCCATTCCCCTCCACGATGCCCCGGATCGCCACCCGGTCCGGGTGCGTCCGGGCCGCCGCCAGGACCTGGGGCCAATCCACGTGCGGCGCCTCCCCTCCGGATCGCCGGAACGACTCGAGATGGAGCTGCTTCAGGCGAGGGGCGTAGCGCGGATCGGTCACCGGGATCGTCGGGAAGCCCCGGCGCCCGGGTGTGCGGATGTGCCTCCGGGCCGTCGCATGGAAGCTGGCCAGAAGGTCCTCCTCCTCGAGGTCGAGGTCGATCCAGAGGGTCTCCCGGTACATCCGGGGGGTGGCGGCGGGGGTGAAGTGCTCTTCCGCACAAACCCGGGCGACCCGGTCCCGGTCCTCGGCGCGCTCGCTCCAGACCTCGACGTGGGCCCTGAGGACCGGCTCCGTTTCGGCCAGCTCCCGCAGCCCCCGGACGGCGGCGAGGACGGACTCTTCCGAGGACCCGCGTCCGAACTTGGGCAGGCGCAGGATGCGGAAGCCCGGAGGGATCCGCGCCCGCATCACCTCGACGCCGACGTCCGCCCCGGGGGCGTCGAGCTCGAAATGCTCGGCTCCCCGGACCGAACACCCTATCTTGGTTTGTTGAAGGGGACGGGTCATTCCGCGAGGGTTTCGGGCCGGACGGAGGCCGGAACCGGCCGTGGGCGCGCCCAGTCGAGACACACCTCCACTTCCATGGTTACCCCGGAGCGGGGGGAGTGTCCACAGGCCCGGTTGATCACGTCCCCTTTTGCCGTGATTCTTGAAGGAATCTTGACTCCAGGGGCTCCCGGACGAGCGTGGCTCGATCCGGTCCGGGCGTCCTCAACCATAGATGGCATGAGTGCGAAACCGCTGCAGATCCTGGTCGTCGGAGCTGGGCCCATGGGCCGCCACCACGCCCGGGCCGTCGCCCGCCTCGACGGCGAGCTCGCACTCCTGGCGGGCTTCGTGGATCCGGATCCCACGGCCGTGGGTGAGGCCGGTGAGGAGGAGGGCGTTCCGGGGTTCCAGGACCTCGACGAGGCGCTGGCGAGGACCAGGCCCGACGTGGTCCACGTCTGCACCCCGCCGCGGTTCCACGGGTCCGTAGCCCTCCGGGCGCTCGAGGGAGGTGCGAACCTCTACGTGGAGAAGCCCTTCACCCTCGAGGTGGACGAGGCCCGCACGATCCTGTCGGCGGCGCGTGAGCGCGGGCTCCTCGTGGCCGCCGGGCATCAGCTCCTCATGGATCCGGCCACCCTGGCCGGGCGGGACTACTTCGAGGGGCTGGGCGAGATCCGGCACGTGGAGAGCTACTTCGCGTTCAAGCCGCGGCGCGAGGTGTCGGGGCGCCGGCCCCGGACCCCAGTGGAGCAGCTCCTGGACATCCTCCCCCATCCGACCTACCTCCTGGCCGACTTCCTGGAGCGGGGAACCGGTGAAGCCCCGGAGATCCG
>DATHRY010000271.1:0-24891 GCA_035464715.1 Longimicrobiales bacterium | reverse complement strand
GGAGCGACGGCGGGTGGACCCGCTCCGGTGGGGGGCCATCGCCCTGGGCGCCGCTTCGGTGCTGGCCCTGAGCGTGGCCGAGGCGCCGTCATGGCAGGAGGGCCTCGGGTTCGCCGCTGGCCTGGCCGTCACCACCTGCGTCCTCTGGGCCGCCGGGTGGACCCTGGTCCGCATCGTCCGGGACCGGGTCCCGAGGCGGGGGCCCTATCCGCTGCGCCAGGGGCTCTCCAACCTCTTCCGGCCCCGGAACCAGACGGTGGCGGTGACGCTGGCCCTGGGTTTCGGGACCTTCGTCGTGGCCACGGTGCTCCAGGTCCGCTCCAACCTGGGCCGTGAGCTCGCACTGGAGAGCGTAGAGGGGCAGCCGAACCTCCTCCTCTTCGACGTCCAGGAGGACCAGCGGGAGGGCATCGTGGAACTGCTTCCCCCGGAGTCCCGGGGCGGGGCCGAGGTGACGCCCATCGTACCGGCCCGGATCCGGGCCGTGAAGGGCGTTCCCCGTACGGCCATGGACACGCTCACCGGAGATGAGCGGCCGGCGGGCTGGGCGGTGCGCCGGGACTACCGGCACACCTGGCGGGACACCCTCACCGACGCCGAGACACTCGTGGAGGGGGCGTGGTGGGACGAGGCGCCCACCGCGCCCGAAGGGGTCGCCCGGATCTCGCTGGAGGCGGAGCTGGCGGGAGACCTCCGGGTCGGCGTAGGGGACCACATCACCTGGGAGATCAGCGGGGTGCCCGTGGAGTCCCGGGTGACCAGTCTCCGGACCGTCGACTGGAACCGGTTCCAGACCAACTTCTTCGTGGTCTTCGAGCCCGGGGGGCTGGACGGCGCCCCGGCCACCTGGGTGGTCCTGGCCCGGGTGGACGGCGCAGAGGCCCGGAGCCGCTTCCAGCGGGACCTGGTGATGGCGTCTCCCAACGTGTCCGTGCTGGACATCGCCCGCATCCAGGAGGTGGTGCAGTCGATCCTGAGCCAGGTCACCCGGGCCATCGGCGTGCTGGCCGGGTTCGCCGCCCTGGCCGGCACTCTGGTCCTGGCCGGCGCGCTGGCCACGTCCCGGGCCCAGCGCCTCCGGGAGGGGGCGCTCCTACGGACCCTCGGGGCCCGGCGCTCCCAGGTGCTGGCGGTGCTGTTCAGCGAGTTCCTCGCCCTGGCGCTGCTGGCGACCGTGACCGGGCTCGGGCTGGCCGTTGCGGCGGCCTGGGGGCTCGTCGCCTTCGGTTTCGGCATGGATTTCCGCCTGGACGCCGTGTCGCTCGGGGGGATCGCGGTGGGCCTGGCGGTGCTGACCCTCGGCAGCGGACTCCTGGGGTCCCGGGAGCTCTTCCGGAAGCCACCGCTGCCGGTACTGCGGGGGGAGTGACGTGGGGCGTCAGCCCGCTGCCGGCAGATCCTCCGGCCGAACTTCGAGCACCGCAGCCCGGTGGCAGTGGTCGCAGCTCACCGTCCAGGGATTCCGGAGCCGCGTGGCGGAGGTCACCCCCAAGGGCTCCCCGCAATTCGGACAGCGGCCCTCCATCTCGAGCACCGTGTAGCGCTCGGCCCACTTCCGGAGGCCCAGGAACACGCCGGTGCCTACGGCCGCGGACGCCCACACCACGTGAGGCGGCAGCAGGACGGCGATCGGCGCCGCCACGACCCCTGCCGCGATGAAGCCCCCGGCCCGGAGCGCCCGCCAGCCCAGGGTCCGGGGCAGGACCCGGAGTCGGGCCGGGGTGTCCTCGGAGCCGAACACCCGGAGGGTGCCGGGAACCTGCGCGGGAGAGGGCTCGGACATGGGGCGGGGCGGGGGAAAGGGGGCTGCTCGCACGACGCACGGTGGCAGTATAGCTTGGCCACGGTCGGCGTCGAAGCCCGCGTCCATACCTCCGAGGCCTCGTGACGGACTCAACCCCCGAGACGAACCCCAGCGGCGGGTCCCACCGTCGACAGGCGCTGTCCAAGGGGCTCAGCGAGTTCCTGATCGAGTTCAGCATCGGCGTGCATCGCTACGCCATGTATCCCGCGGGGCACCCGTCCCTGGCCCCGGCGGTGGAGGGCATCGTGCGGCGGCTGGGCCCCCTCTTCGCGGACCGGCGCTCCCTCAACATCGGCGTGGCCCGGCGGCAGCTCGTCATCGAGGGGGTGGCCACCGAGTCGAGACACCCGGTCCTCTCCGAGCTGGCCCGGCGCCTCCACGACCTCCAGGTGGGCGCCATCACCTTCGAGGCCGGGGCCCGGGGGGACGAGATCCTGGGCCTCCTGGCGTCGCTCGCCAGGGAGCCGGACCACGAGGACGACGGGGAGCCCTGGAGCCCGGAGGAGATCCCCAGTTGGCCCCACATCAAGCTGCATCCCCTCGGGTACGAGCGACTCAGCATCCGGGAGGGGGACGAGGAGGCCGGGAGCGGGGGAGACCGGGCGACCCGCCTTTGGCTGGGCCTGGCCCAGGCCGCCATGGCGGGGGCCGACGACGGCACCGGGGACGACGCGGACCCGAAGGTGATCGCCGCGTCCATCGAGGAGCACCAGCGCGAGGCCGCCTACGATCAGGTCATCGTGGGCTACATGCTGCAGCTGGCCGAGGAGCTCAAGTCTGAGCAGGGAGCCGAGTCGGAGCGGGTCCGCCAGCGCCTCACGGCCCTCATGCGGGAGATGGACGACGCCACCCTCGCCCGGCTGGTGGAGCTGGGCGGCGACTTCGGCTCCCGGAAGCGCTTCGTCCTGGACGCGAACCAGAGCCTGGCCGTCGACGCGGTGGTGAAGGTCCTCAAGGCCGCGGCCACCGCGTCGGATCAGACGGTCTCGAACTCCATGACCCGCCTGCTGTCGAAGATGGCCGCCCACGCCGAGGACGGGGGCGGGCGCCTGAGGGTGCAGGCCCGGGCGGCGCTCCAGGAGAACGTGGAGGTCCTCCTG
Source organism: Longimicrobiales bacterium (assembly GCA_035464715.1). GTDB lineage: Bacteria > Gemmatimonadota > Gemmatimonadetes > Longimicrobiales > Gaopeijiaceae > Gaopeijia. The sequence continues at coordinate 21,987 of DATHRY010000271.1, read as the reverse complement.
GACGATTGGGAGCTGGCGGACCCGAACCCCGAGGACTACACGCGGGTGCTGGACCGCATCTCCCGGTCCTCCCCCCTCTTCGACCGGTCCAGACGGGACGGCGGGTCCGACGAGGACGGCGGCCCCGGAGAGCCGGAGGAATCCGGCCCGCTGCGCCTGCTCCACATGGCGCTGGAGGTGGATGCCTACGGGCCCGCGGTCCAGACGGCGATCCAGGACCTCACGCGGATGGGGCGCACCTCGGTGCTCACGGACCTTGCCCGCCAGGTGGGCCCCGACAGCGTCGTGGGCCAGGCCGTGGTGCGGCAGCTCACCTCGCCGGATCAGGTCCGCGTCTACCTCACGCTCCCGGACGTGGACGACGACGTACTTCGCGCGCTGGCGGAGTTCGCGGGCCCCGCCATCGTCCCCCTCTTCCTCGACGGGCTGGCCAAGGCCGAGTCCAGGTCGGTGAGGCGGAAGGTCTTCGACGTCACGCGGTCGCTGGGGCCGACCGTGGGGGAGCGGGCGCTTGAACGGCTCGAGGGGGAGGCCCGCTGGTTCGTCCTCCGCAACCTGCTGGCGCTCCTCGAGTTCGCGCCCGAGGCCGCCGCCAGGCTCGATGCCATGCCGTACCTCCATCACGACGACCCCCGGGTGCGCCGGGAGGCCCTCCCCCTGGTCCTGGCCGACCCGGACCAGCGGGACCGCGGTCTGGCGCTGGGGCTGGCGGACCCCGATGAACAGGTGTGCCGCGCCGCCGTGGCGGGCCTGAGTCGGCCGGTCCCGGAGCCCCTCGTCCCGACCATCCTCAAGCGCATCGTCCGGGGCGACCGCGATCCCACGGTTCAGGCGATGGCGATCCGGGCGCTCACCGGGGCCCGGACGACGCTGGTGCGGGACACCCTGCTGGAGGTGGTGACCGAGGGTCGCTCCCTGCTGGGGAAGGCGCGGATCGCCGAGCCCGAGCCCCCGGTGATCGCGGGCATCCGTGTGCTGGCGGAGAGCTGGGCGGCCGATCCCGAGGTCGCCCCGATCCTGGCGCAGGCCGCGAAGTCGAAGGACCCCCACATCCGTCGGGCCGTGGAGGGAGAGCCGACGTGACCGAAGCGGTGGAGTTCCTGACGAGTCTGGCCCAGGCCGTGAGCACCATGACGCTCTACGACGAGGGGCACCCCTCCCGGGAGCGGGCGGTCGACCTGGCCTGGGAACATCTGCGGCGCCTTCAGGAGGAGGTCCCGACCCCTCACTTCACCTTCCTGGACGACGAGATCCTCCTCGGAGCCCAGCCCCTTCGGGCCCTGCGTCGCTGGGACTGGGGCCGCCGGCTCTCCAGGGTCGGGATCCAGCGCCTGGAGTTCAGCGGACCCGTGTCCCGGGACGACCTCGACGTCTTCCTCCAGGACACCCTGGAGCGCTTCGTAGGCCCGGGTCCCGGGAGCGCCGAGGCCCGGACGAGCCGGCCCACCGCCATCCGCTACGGCAGCGTCGGCATCCAGGACGAGAGCGGCGAGGTCCTGGAGGAGATGGAGGAGCTCGCCACCGCCACCCTCGGCTACGACCTCGAGGAGGAGGTCCGGACGGTGGAATGGCTCCACGACGAGCTTCGGGGCGGGAAGCGCCTCCACCTCCTGGAGGCCGAGGCGCTGGTCCGCTCCCTCACCGTGGCCATGCACGGCGACCAGGAGTTCCTCATCCCTCTCCTCAAGGTGAAGGAGTACGACCAGTACACGACGACCCACGCCCTCAACGTGTCCGTGCTGACCATGGCGCTGGCGGAGCACATCGGGCTCGGCCCCGAGGAGGTCCGCACCTTCGGCGTGTCCGGGCTCCTCCACGACCTGGGCAAGGTGACGGTCCCGGTGGAGATCCTGAACAAGCCCGGCAAGCTGACGCTCGAGGAACGGGAGGTCATGAACGGCCACACCACCGAGGGCGCCCGCATCATCCTGGAGTCCGAGGAGCACCTGGACCTGGCGGCCGTGGTGGCGTACGAGCACCACATGAAGATCGACGGGACCGGATACCCCTCGTTCAGATTCCATCGCCGCTGCCACCAGGCCTCTGACCTGGTCCACGTGTGCGACGTCTACGACGCGTTGCGGACCCACCGGCCCTACCGGGACGCCTGGTCCCAGGAGAAGGTCCTGGACTACATGATGGCCGGGATCGGCACCGAGTTCGATCCGGACCTGGGCCGGGCCTTCGTCCGCATGATGAAGACGTGGGACCACCGGATCGCCGAGCTGGAGCGCCCGGACCAGCCCGTGCTGGGCGCGGGCGCTGCCACGCCCGGGGCATCGCGGGCCGCGGACGACGACGTCCCGACCCGACCTGGGCCGGGAGCGGACGACGGGGAGGAGCCAGGGGACTGAACCGGCGGCAGCCGGTCCCGTGGCGTCTGGAGCCGCCGGAGCGGACGCCGGGCGTCCATGGGCCTTTCCCGGCCTCAGCCGCCCGCGCCCCCGAACTTCCGCAACCGCTCCGCGGCGTCCTCCAGGGTCTCCAGGCGCTTGCAGAAGGCGAACCGGACCCGGCTCCGGCCCCGCTCCGGCTCGGAATAGAAGCTCGAGCCGGGCACCGGCGTGACTCCGGCCTCCCGGGTCAGGAGGTGGCTGAAGGCCGTGTCGTCCAGGTCGCTCAGGGCCGAGAAGTCCGCGAGCACGTAATAGGCCCCCTCGGGTGCCCGGCAGTCGAAGCCCGCCTCCTGCAACGCCGGCACCAGCGCCTCGCGCCGCACCCGGTAGTCGCCCGCCAGCGTCTCGTAGTAGGGCCGCCCCAGCTCGGTCATCCCCCTGGCCACCGCCTCCTGCAGGGGAGCCGGCGCACCCACGGTGAGGAAGTCGTGGACCTTGCGGATCGCCGCGGTGAGCTCCCAGGGCGCGACGATGGTCCCGACCCGCCAGCCCGTCACCGAGAAGGTCTTCGACGCGCCGCTGACCGTGACCGTACGGGCGCGCATCCCGTCCAGCGTGGCCAGCGGCACGTGTTCGCCTTCGTAGACGATGTGCTCGTAGATCTCGTCGGTGATGGCCACCAGATCGTGCCGCAGGCAGAGGGCCGCCACCGCCTCGAGCTCCTCCCGGGAGAACACGCGCCCTGTGGGGTTGTTCGGGGTGTTCAGGATGATGGCCCGGGTCTTCGGCGTCACCGCCGCCTCCAGGCGGTCCGGGTCCAGCCGGTACTCCGGGGCGTCCAGGGGGACGAAGACCGGCCGGGCACCGCACAGGACCGCGTCGGGGCCGTAGTTCTCGTAGAAGGGCTCCAGGACCAGGAGCTCGTCCCCGGGATTCAGGAGCGCCAGCACTACCGACGCCATGGCCTCGGTGGCCCCGCAGGTCACGGTGATCTCCCGGTCCCCCTCCACGTCCATCCCGTAGAGGTCCCGGTAGGCGTCCTCCAGGGCCGAGCGCAGGCGGGGCGACCCCCAGGTGATGGCGTACTGGTTCACGTCGTTCCGGATGGCCTCGCACGCCGCCTCCTTGAGGCGCTCCGGCGCCGGGAAGTCCGGGAATCCCTGGGCGAGGTTCAGGGCACCGTGCTCCCGGGCGACCCGGGTCATCTCACGGATGACGGACTCGGTGAAGGACTCGGTCCGGGCGGCAGGCTTGAGCGGGCTCAGGGTAGGCTCCGGAAGGTCAGGGGAGGAACGGCGCCCGTAGTCTCAGGGCCACGTCCCTCCCCGGCAAGTCGCGGCATCATCACGCCTCACGGTCGGGGAGGGCAGGAGCCCGGAGCACGACCCGGCGTTACGTAGGCAGTGCGTAGCACGACGTATCCTCGACTCGTTCCAGAAATCGTTGTTTGAGGTCAGTTGCCGTCTTCCCCTCAAGTGGAGGCCACGTTGAGACGCCGCTGCCCAACACCCCGTCGCCGTTCCCCACACCGCCGCTGGTTCGCCGCCCTGTCCCTCCTCACCTTCCTGGCCGCTGGGTGCCAGACATGGGTCCCCGCGATGGGGGACCCGGTCGACGTCCTCACGCGCGCCGAGCCGTCCGCCGTCCGCATCACGGACCACTCGGGTAGGACACGGGTGATCGAGGACCCGTGGGTGGACGCCGACTCGGTCTTTTCGGATGCGTCGTCCTGCCGCAGCGAGGCGTGTCGGGCCCTTCGCCCTGCCGGCGCGGCGCTTCACGACATCCAGGGGCTGGAGGTTCCGGGGGACCGGGATTACACACTCCTGTACGCTGCCGTCGGGGCGGTGGCTCTCATCGGGTGGCTCGCCTACGAGAGCCTGGAGATCTGCCCACTGGCATGCTGAGGGGCAGGGCCGCTCGGGTCCGGGCCCCTCGGCTCGGCGGCGCCGCCCCGGCAAGGAACGACGCCGAAGCGTAGCCCCGCTACGGTGAGGCGGTGAGACGCGGCCGGAACGGATGCCGCCCCGCCCGAATGCAGGCGGCCCCCCGCGCCCGGCACCACCGCCGGGCTACAGTCGGAACAGGTAGCTCAGCTTCACGAAGAGCCCGTCCTCGACCGGGTTCATGGCCGATAGCGAGTAGCCCCAGGGCCCCACCTCGAAGCGGCTGTAGCCGACGTAGAAGATCGTTCCGGGGGAGGGCTCGAACTGGACCAGGAACTGGCCCTGGAAATCCCCGTGGTCCCGGGCCGCTACCGGGGTCCCGTTCACCGTGATGGGGAGCCCCGTGGTCGGATCCATGAGCGCCGAGCGCTCCTCCATGTTGTACTGCCCGATCAACCGGACCAGGAGGGAACGACTGAGTTGGACCTGGACCTTGGCCCGGGTGATCTGGGCCCGGGAGTACTCACTGTCGTCCTCGGTGCGCCGGATGCGGGACCAGGTGTAGGCGAGCTCGGTCTCCAGGTTGTCGGTAGGCCGAACCGTGAGGCTCGGAGCCAGCTGGACCTCGAAGCCCCGGGCCCCTTCCAGGTAGATCGGAATCGTGCGGAAGAAGGCCCGCCCATTCAGGTTGAATGCGTCGTTGATCCGGATCCGGGGCATGAAGGCAGCGGCCAGCATGTTCCGGAGCGACGGCGGCGTTTCGTAATCGCCGATGGAGCCGTCGGGATTCTGGACCCCGAAGTTCGTGTAATCCTCGTCGCGGAACCGGAAGTACCCGTTACGGAGGATCACCGTGAGGCTGCGGCCGCCCCGGAGGCTCACCGTGGGGTTGACCTGGATCTCGTGCTCGTACGGCCGCTTCCCGTTCCACAGGTCGTCGTATCCGAAGAAGTTGTCGAGCTGGACGGTGACCCCGTAGCTCTCGAGCAGCGATCCGGCGGACCGGAACCAGCTGCGCCGCACCTCCGCGTAGAGCTGGGCGTCCCCGGTGCGGTTGATGAAGCCCGACCTCGACGTGAAGTCCGGATCCACCGCCTCGAGGCGGGCGTTCCACCCGAACTCCCGGCCGCTCCGCTCGATCTGGGCCAGGAAGAGGGGACGCGCCGAGGCCGTGGCCACGCCGGGAGCGGCGTCCCAGGCCCCCGCCAGCTGCCCCGTGAAGGTGTGTCGCCCCCACAGGAGCCGGAGGTCGGTGCCCAGCACCCGGTTGTAGTGGTCCGCGGAGACGGTGCGGTCGGTGTAGACCAGGCCCAGCGTGGACCCGGATCCGATGTCCGCCCGGGCCCGGACGATGTTGAAGAGGGCGTCGTCGTCCAGGGGATCGAGCCGCGACGGGCTCTCGTCCAGAGCGCCCAGGTACCCGATCTGGAACGGCCCCACCTTGCCGGTCAGCTTTCCGCCGACGCTCGGATCCACGATGCGCCGGGTGTAGACCAGGTTCCGGGGCATCTGGAAGATCTCCGACCCCTCCAGGAAGAAGGGCCGGGCTTCCCGGTAGAAGACGGCGAACCGCTCGTTCGTGGTGAGCCGCGTCGCGTCGGCCTCCACCTGGGAGAAGTCCGGGTTCACCGTGGCGTCCACGGTGAGGTTCCGGGTGAGGCCGTAGCGAAGATTGAGGCCGTACTCGTCCTCGAAGCCGTCTCGACCGAACACCCCGTCCTCGTCGAGGCTGCCCACCTTGCTCCCGGTGACCACCGGGTTCACCTCGACCAGCCGGCCGGGCTCGATGTCCCGGATCCCGGTCAGGCGCCCGCTCTGGACCAGCGTGCTGGGGTTGTCCTGGGTGAGGGGGGCCCAGGCCTGCTTGTACCCCGTGCGCCGCACCTCCCGGAGGGCGTTGAACCCCCACACCTGCTCCTCCTGCTCACGAAAGCGCAGGGAGACGTAGGGGATCCGGATCTCCGCTACCCATCCCTCGTCCGTGACCCGTCCCCGGCTCTCCCAGATGAAGTCCGGATTGAAGTCGATGGAGATCGATCCCATCCGACTCTGGAGCCCCTCGATCCAGAGCCCGTCGGTCTGGATGCCCAGGGGGTTCACGTAGAAGACGTAGGCCTGCCGGGCGTCGTTGAAGGTGTCCAGCATGATGCGGACCCAGTCGTCGCCGAAGACCGACCGGTCCCGCTCTCCGAGGCGGGCCAGGACCCGATGGGGCTCCGAATCCATGGCCCGGATGCCGAAGTAGATGGCGTCCGCGTCGTAGAAGAGGAGAACCTCGGTCTGGTGCTGCGGCACGGCGCCTTCCACGGGATCGTACTGGGTGAAGCCGTCGATGCGCGCGGCCACCGTCCACACGTCCTCGTCCAGGACGCCGTCGATGTCGACCGACGAGGCGTCGATGCGGGGAACGTCCACGTCCAGCTCGCCGGAGCGGCCGGAGTAGGGGGTGGGAGCGCTCTGTAGGGTGACCGCGGCTGCGGCCAGGAGGAGGATCATCTAGGAGAAGGAGACTCCGCGTCCGGCGACGGCATGTATTCGACGGGACGTTCCGTGTGAACGGCCTCTAGCTGGGACAGAAACTCCGGGAGCGTCTCGACCAGACCAGGGTCGAAGGCGGTTCCCGAGAGGCTCTGAAGGTGCTGGATCGCCAGGTCCCACTCCAGGGCGTCCCGATACGCCCGCGGACACGTCATGGCGTCCAGCGTGTCGGCCACGGCCACGACCCGCGCCGCAAGCGGGATCGTCTCCCCCTGCAGCCGGTCCGGGTAGCCGGTTCCGTCCCACCGTTCGTGATGCCACGTCACCACCGCGAGAATCAGATCGTCATCGAGCAGGGGCTCCAGAATCCTGCGCCCCACGAGGGGGTGCTGACGCACCGCCTGCATCTCTTTGTCGTCCAACGACCCGGCTTTGTTGAGCACCGAGTCGGGCACGCCGATCTTTCCCACGTCGTGCAGCTCGCAGGCCAGGCGGAGCCGCTCGCGGTCCACCAGGGTCCCCTCGGGGTCGACGGCGTCGGCCAGGACCTGCGAATAGGCGGCTACCCGGGCCGAGTGCCCGCGGGTGTAGGGGTCCCGCACCTCCGAGGCCAGCACCAGCGCCCGGGCGCCCCGGACCACCGCCTCCCGGGCCTCCGTCGCCCGGAGCCGGGCCTCGCCGGTGAGCTCCCGCCGCTCCCGCTCCTCCCGGAGCAGCGTGTCCCGGCGCGCCAGGGCATCCGAGAGGTGCGACCGGAGCTCCGGGGTCCCGAAAGGCTTGAAGAGGTACCGGTCCGCCCCGGCGTTCAACGCATCCGCGGCGACCCGGGCATCCTGGAGGCCCGTCATCACCACCACCTGCGTGTGGGGCCAGCGGGCCTTCACGGCCGACACCACCTCGTGCCCCGTCGCGCCCGGGAGGCGCAGGTCCGAAAGCACCACGTCGAAGTCCGCCCGGAGCTCCCGGAGGGCTTCCCGAACGGTCTCGGCCGTGGCCACCTGGAACGCCTCCCCCTGGAGGTAGTCGGTGAGGAGGGTGCGGACCTCCTCGTCGTCCTCCACCAGGAGCACCCGGCGGCCCTCCCCCAGCTTCCGGGGCGAGGCGGCGGCCAGGGAGCGGGCGTCCTCGTCCTCGTCCTCCACCGGCGGCGGCACCGGGAGGGTGCCCGAGGCCGGGCCGACGTAGAGACGCACACAGTTCCGCCCCTCGCGCTTGGCCTGGTAGAGGGCCTGGTCCGCCGCCGCGAGGATCTCGTCGGGCGACGACATGCCGGGGTGGAAGGTCGCCACGCCCGCGCTCACGGTGAGCGGCGGGTCACCCACGTGCTGGGCCCGGAAGGCCATGCGGACCCGCTCAGCGAAGACCATGGCGCCTTCCGAGTCGGAGCCCGCCAGGACCGAGACGTACTCCTCGCCGCCGAAGCGCGCGGACAGGTTCATGCGGCGGGTGGTCCGGGCGAGGACGTCCGCGAACACCCGGATGGCTTCGTCGCCGGCCTGGTGACCGTACGTGTCGTTGTACCGCTTGAAGCCGTCCAGGTCGAAGAGGACCACGGACAGGGTCCGACCCCGTTGCGCCGCCGCGAACTCGTTCTCGAGGAACACGTCGGCGTGGCGCCGGTTGGGCAGGCGGGTGAGGAGGTCGGTGAAGGCCATGTCCTCCACCGCGTCCCGGTCCCGGTGCATGGACTCGGCCAGGAGGCCGACGGCCATCGACAGGGCGAGGTAGGCGATCACCACGCCGAGCAGCATGTCCGGGACCATCAGGAGCTGCCAGCTGGCCAGAGCCTGCGTGATGGCCAGGGCGGCCATGCCCACCGCCAGGGCCGTCCCGACGCCCCGCCATCCCCGGTAGTACGCCAGAAGGAAGGCGGGAACGAGGGGCAGGAGCCAGAGAAGGGCACCGTGCTCCCCGAGCCGGTCCGGGAGCGCCAGTGCCCCCACCACCGGGATCAGGATCGCCAGCGCGGACGCGACGTAGGCCCGGCGGGGGATATGGCGGGTTCGGGTGTCCGGACGGGTCATGAACGCTCGACGTCCCCTGGCGGGACCGGTGCGTGGAACATTGGACCTGGCCTCCTTCCAGGGTTGTGGTCATCGTGGCCGGTGAGGCGCCCCGCTGAATCCAAGGTAATCATATGTTTCCCCCCCAGTGCAAGCTTTCTTTCTCCGGCTCCGTCGCGGGTCTCACCCTCGTGGCGGCGACGGCGGGTGTCGCCGCCTGCGGAGGGGCGGAAACCCTGTCCACGCGGGCCCTCCAGGCCGTCCTCGACTCACTCGTCGCCGACAGCGGGGCCGACGTCGGCGTCGTCTACCGCAGCCTCGACGGCCGGGATTCCGCCCTGGTGAATCCCGACATTCGGATGCACGCCGCCTCGACCATGAAGGTCCCCGTGATGCTCCAGGTGTACCTGGACGACGAAGCGGGCCTTCTGGATCGCCGCGACAGCGTCTTGGTCGAGACCACGTTCCGCTCCATCCTGGACGGTTCCGCCTTCGTCCTGGACCGGGCATCCGATTCGGATTCCACGCTCTACGAGCGGGCGGGGGAGGCCGTCTCACGGCAGGAGCTCGTGGACCGCATGATCACCCGGTCCAGCAACCTGGCCACGAATCTGCTCATCCAGGACGTGGACGCCCGGCGTGTGACGGCCACGCTCCGGAGACTGGGGGCGGACTCCATGGAGGTGCTCCGGGGGGTGGAGGACATCCCCGCCTTCGAGGCAGGCCTCAGCAACACCACCACCGCCCGGGACCTGGCGACCGTCATGGCCGCGCTTCTCGACGACCACGTGTCGGAGCCCGGCCGGCAGGAGATGCTGTCCATCCTCGAGCGACAGCACTTCCGCGACAACATCCCGGCGGGCCTGCCCCCCGGCGTCCGGGTGGCCAACAAGACGGGGTGGATCACCGGGATCAACCACGACGCGGCCCTCGTCTTCCCGGAGGCCGCTCCGCCCTACGTACTCGTGATCCTCCTCCGCGGTCACCCGGCGGAGGATCAGGGGACGGCCTTCGCCGCCGAGATCTCCCGGGTGGTCTGGGCGCACCACACGGGCGCCCGCAGCCCGCAGTAATTCCGCTGGCGGGGCCCGATCCGGCTCCCTAGTTTGCGCCGCTTTCACCCGCGCGGCCTCCGGGGTCGCGCCCCCGCATCTCGAGCCGTCGAGCCATGACCGCCCCACCGCTCTCCACGCCCCGCCGCTTCGCGATCCTGAGCCTGATCCTCGCCCTGGCCGCCCCCCTGGGCGCCCAGGAGGTGAACCCCGACCTCCTGTCGGCGATGGAGGCCCGGAGCATCGGGCCCGCCGGGATGAGCGGGCGGATCACGGCCATCGACGCTCTGGACACCGACCCCATGACGGTCTACGCCGGGGCGGCCTCCGGCGGGGTCTGGAAGAGCACCAACGGCGGGGATACGTGGCGTCCCCTCTTCGACGACCAGCGGATCGCCAACATCGGCGCCATCGCGGTCCACCCGTCCTTCCGGGACGTCGTCTGGGTGGGGACGGGGGAGGGGAACCCCCGGAACTCCGCCGATCCCGGGGCCGGCATCTACCGCTCCATCGACGGCGGCGAGACCTGGACCTTCCTGGGGCTCGAGGATACGCGCCAGATCCACAGGATCCTGCTCCACCCCACCGATCCCGACGTGGCCTGGGTCGGCGCCATGGGCCCCATCTGGTCCGCCGGTGAGGAGCGGGGCGTCTACCGGACCACCGACGGGGGGCGCACCTGGGAGCACGTCCTCTACGTGGACGAGGACACGGGGATCGCCGAGATGGTCCAGGACCCCGTGAACCCCAACAAGATCATCGCCGCCATGTGGTCGTTCCGGCGCTGGCCCTGGTACTTCGAGTCCGGGTACGGCGACGGCAGCGGGCTCCACATCACCTACGACGGCGGCGACACCTGGGAGCAGCTGGGCCCGGAGAACGGCCTGCCCGACGGGAAGCTCGGCCGCATGGGCCTGGCCATCGCCGCGTCCAACCCCGAGTGGGTCTACGCCCTGATCGAGGCCGAGAACGACGAGGGGCTGTACCTGTCCAGGGACGGGGGCCGGAACTTCGAGCTCATCAACGAAGAGAACGGCGTCCTGAACCGGCCCTTCTACTACGCCGAGATCCACGTCGACCCCACGAACCACCTCCGGGTCTACAACCTGAGCTCCGTGGTGCGGATCTCCGACGACGGCGGGCGGAGCTTCGAGCGGATGCCCAACGACGTCCACTCGGACTTCCACGCCATGTGGATCGAGCCCACGAAGGGGGAGTTCATCTACCTGGGGAACGACGGCGGGCTGGTGATCTCCCAGGACCGGGCGGCGAACTGGCGGGTCACCGACAACCTCCCGGTGGGACAGTTCTACCACATCTCGGTGGACATGGACTACCCATTCAACGTCTACGGCGGCATGCAGGACAACGGGTCCTGGAAGGGGCCGTCCGACAAGTGGAACGTGGACGGGATCCGGAACTGGGAATGGGTAGAAACAACTTTCGGTGACGGCTTCAACTCCATAGCGGACCCTAGCTTCCCTGATCAGGGCTTCGGCATGAGCCAGGGGGGCAACCTGCAGCGGTGGGACACCCGGACCGGGGAGCGGAAGCCCATCCGCCCGTACCACCCGGACCCGGAAGCAGAACTGCGATTCCATTGGAACGCGGCGCTGGCCCTGGATCCGCAGGAGCCTGGGATGATCTACTACGGCTCCCAGTTCCTCCACCGGAGCCCGGACCAGGGCGGCACCTGGGAGACCCTGTCGCCGGACCTGACCACCGACGATCCGGAGAAGCAGAACTACGACGAGAGCGGTGGGCTCACCCGGGACGCCACCGGCGCCGAGAACCACACCACGATCCTGACCATCGCCCCGAGCCCCGTGGAGGACGGCGTGATCTGGGTCGGCACCGACGACGGCAACGTCCAGCTCACCCGGGACGACGGGGACAGCTGGACCAACTTCGCCGACGAGATGGAGGGCCCGGCGCCGAACACCTGGGTGCCCCACATCGAGGCCTCGCAACACGACGGCGGAACCGCCTACGTGGTCCTGGAGGACCATCGCCGCGGCGGGTGGGAGCCCTGGATCTACCGGACCGACGACTACGGCGATTCGTGGGAGAACATCGCCGAGGGCATCGACGGGTACGTCCTCACCATGGAGGAGGACCCGGTGGAGCCGAACCTCCTCTACGCCGGGAGCGAGCTGGGCCTGTGGGTCTCGGTGGACCGGGGCGAGAGCTGGTTCAAGTGGACCCACGGCTTCCCCACGGTCCCGGTGCGCTCCCTGGTGGTGCACCCCAGGGATCACGACCTGGCCATCGGCACCTTCGGCCGGGCGATCTACATCCTGGACGACGTCCGGCCGCTGCGCGCTATGGCCCGGGGTGGGGCGCCGGCTGCGGTGACGCTCTTCGACACCCCCGACGCCTACCTGCAGCGGATCGCCGCCATGAACGGCTACCACTTCAGCGGCGACGCCATGTTCAAGGGGGAGACCCGCATGCGGGGCGCCATGCTCTCGTACTGGGTTCCCGAGGGCGTCGAGGCCGACGAGGCCGAGATCACGGTGCGCAACGCCTCGGGTGAGGTCATCCGGACCTTCGACGGCCCCGCCGAGGCCGGGCTCAACCGTACGGCCTGGAACCTCCGGGTGGACCTTCCCGACGACGGCCAGGACGAGGAGCAGCAGGGCGGGGGCGGGGGCGGCGGCTTCTTCGGGGGCGGCAACATGGGACCCGAGGTCGTGCCGGGCAGCTACACCGTCCAGGTCGCGGTGGGCGACGCCACCAGCGAGCAGCCCCTGACCGTTCATCCCGATCCCCGCACCGACGTGCCCATGGCCGACCGGGTCGCGAAGTACGAGGCGGCCATGGAGGCGGCACTCCTGAACCGGCGCTTGTCCCGGGCCCAGGACCGCGTCGAGGACGTCGAGGACGCCATCGACAAGGTGCTGGAGACGCTGGACGGGATGGAGGGCGACGAGGTCGAGGCGCTCCGCACCGCCGCGGAGGAGCTCCAGGAGACGCTGGACGAGGAGATCGACTTCGACCCGGCCAACGATCAGAGGCGCGGGCTCTTCGCCATGCAGTCGTCCTGGGACGCACCCACCACGCTGGAGCTCACGGTCATGGAGCGGATGTCCGACGCCCTGGACGGGATCGAGGCCGACATCAACCGCATGCTCGCCGGGCCGGTCTCGGACTTCCGGGCGCAGGTGGCGGCCACGGACCTCGACCTCTTCCCGAGCTTCGACCCGGTGGGCCGGTGAGGCGCCGGGCCCGGGACCCACGGCACGCGGGCTCCGGGCCCGGAGAGGGTGCTCCCGGAGTCGGAAGGGGCGCCCCTCGGCCGGGGGCGGTGCCGGGGCTCTCGGTCCTCGCGGCCGGGGCGCTCTCGAGCCTCGCGACCGGCCTCCTGGTGGCGGGTCCCGCGGGGGGCCAGACGCCGGACGTGGCGAAGCTGGGGGCCATCGAGGCCCGGAACATCGGGCCCGCCGGGATGAGCGGTCGGGTCTCGGACGTGGACGTGGTCCTGTCGGACCCGTCGATCATCTTCGTGGGATCGGCCACGGGCGGCGTCTTCCGTTCGGTGGACGGCGGGGTGACCTGGGAGGCGGTCTTCGACGAACAGCCGGTCCTGGGGATCGGCAGCGTGGCGGTCTTCCAGTCCGACCCGGACCTGGTGTGGGTGGGGACGGGAGAGGGGAATCCCCGGAACTCCGCCGGGGTCGGCGACGGGATCTTCCGGTCCCGGGACGGCGGTGACAGCTGGGAGCGGGTCGGACTCGAGGGCTCGGAGCGCATCCATCGGGTGCTGACCCATCCCACCGATCCCGACGTGGTCTACGCCGGCGTCATGGGCCCGGCGTGGAGCGACGGCGAGGTCCGGGGCGTCTACCGGACCCGGGACGGCGGAGAGAGCTGGGAGCGGGTCCTCTACGTGGACGAGGGCACGGGCGTGGGCGAGATGGTCATGGATCCCTCGGACCCCGACCGCATCTTCGCGGCCATGTGGGACTTCCGGCGGGATCCCTGGTTCTTCCGCTCAGGGGGGCCGGGCAGCGGCCTCTGGGTCACGCAGGACGGAGGCGACACCTGGGCCGAGCTGGGCCCCGAGAACGGACTCCCGGAGGGGGAGCTTGGACGGATGGGGCTCGCCATCGCGCCGTCCAACCCGCAGGTCGTCTACGCCCTGGTGGAGGCGGAACGGAGCGAGCTGCTCCGCTCCGACGACGGAGGCCGCACCTTCCGCACCATCAGCGACGAGCCCGGGGTGGCCAACCGCCCCTTCTACTACGCCGACCTCCGGGTCGACCCCGACGACGAGGACCGGCTCTATTCGCTGCACTCCCAGGCCCGGGTCAGCGACGACCAGGGCCGGACGTTCCGGACGGTCGTGCCCTCGGCCATCATCCACGGCGACGTGCACGAGCTGTGGATCGACCCCGCCGACGGGCGGCACATGATCATCGGCAACGACGGGGGCGTCGGCATCAGCCACGATCGGGGGGACAACTGGCGGTTCGTGGAGAACCTGACCCTGGCCCAGTTCTACAACATCTCCCTGGACGACCGGCTGCCGTACAACATCTACGGCGGGCTCCAGGACAACGGCTCCTGGTTCGGGCCCAGCGACGTCTGGGAGAACAAGGGGATCCTGAACGCCCACTTCACCCGGGTCGGCGGAGGCGACGGCTTCAGCGTACTGGACGACCCCACCGAGGACCGGTACGGGTACTCCATGTCCCAGGGTGGGGCGCTGCAGCTCTTTGACCGCGTGACCGGACGCCGCACCTCCATCCAACCGATCCACCCCGACGGCGTGCCCCTGCGCTTCAACTGGAACGCCGGCCTGGAGCTGGACCCCCACGAGCCCGGCACCCTCTACCTGGGCACGCAGTTCGTGCATCGCACCCGGGACCGGGGCGCGTCGTGGGAGATCATCTCGCCGGACCTCACCACGAACGACCCGGCCAAGCAGGACCCCGCCACCGGGGGCCTGAGCATGGACGCCACCGGTGCCGAGACCCACACGACCATCATCACCATCAACCCATCGCCCCTGGAGCCCGGCGTGATCTGGGTGGGCACCGACGACGGCAACGTGCAGCTCACCCGGGACGGAGGCGCCACCTGGACCGAGGTGGCCCGGAACGTCCCGGACGTGCCGCACGGGACCTGGGTGCCGGACGTGCACCCGTCCGCCCACGACCCCGCCACCGCCTACGTGGTCTTCGACGATCACCGCCGGGGGAACTGGGAGACGTACCTGTACCGGACCGAGGACTGGGGAGCGACCTGGACCCGACTCGCGGAGGGGGAGGGCTTCGGCTTCGCCCACGTCCTCGAGGAGGACCCTGCGGAGCCGAACCTGCTCTTCCTGGGAACCGAGTTCGGGCTCCACGTCTCCCTCGACCGGGGGGCGTCCTGGAAGCGCTGGACCCACGTCCCCGCGGTCCCGATCCGGGACATGGAGATCCATCCTCGGGAGGCGGATCTGGTGCTCGGCACCCACGGACGCGGGCTGTGGGTGCTGGACGACATCACGGCCCTGCGCCGGCTCGCCCGGGAGCCATTCCTCGCCCGGGCCCCGCTCTTCCTGGCCGAGCCGAAGCCGGCGATCCTCCACGAGGTCGCTGAGGCCATCGGCTACCGGTCCACAGGCATGGCCATGTGGCAGGGGGAGACCCGTCCACGGGGGGCCCTGCTCACCTGGTTCGTGGGCCCCGACGCCGACGGCGAGCGCGCCGACATCGAGGTGCGGGACGCCGTGGGCCGCACGGTGATGACGAGCGAACGGGAGGTCGACACCGGGCTGAACCGCTGGGCGTGGGACCTCCGGGCCGGCGGCGAGGTGGACGAGAGCCCCGACGCCGCCGAGGGGATGGAGGTCTTCCCCGGGCGCTACACCGTGCGGATCACGGTGGACGGGGCTACCGCCGAGGCACCCCTGGAGGTGGTCTGGGATCCCCGGGAGGAGGCGCCGCCCCTGGTGGCCCGGCGGGACCGGGTCGCCGCCTACAAACGGGTCCTGGCCCTCGACGAGGAGGTTGACGCCGCCCAGGAGCGCCTCGAGCGCGCCCTGGAAGACGTACGGGAGTCGGCCGAGGGCAACGGAGCCGCCGCCCGGGAGGCCGAGACCATGGCCGCCGAGCTGAGGCTCCTGCGGGAGGAGCTCTTCACCGGGCCCGACTGCCAGGGGATCTGCCCCGGCGACCCGGTGGCGGACGCTGTGGGCGCGGCCCGGAGCCGGATCGGCGGGGGGCACGGCCCGGTCACGGACCTGGAGGAGACCTTCCTCGAACGGGCCCAGGCGGCCCGGGACACCATCGTGGCCCGGGTGGACGCCGCGGTGAGGGCCAGCCGGGAGCGCCTCGAGGCTGCGGGCGCCGCCGCCGCGGCGCTCCGGGACCGGCTCGACCCCCTGGACCCCACCCCGGAGGCCGCGGCCCCGGGGATGACGACGGACCTGCACGCGGGAGGTAGGCCATGATGAAGTCGGCCCTGCTGTGGGCCTCCACCAACCCGACCCTGGCCCGACGGCTTCCCCGGTACCGCTTCGTGCAGCGGGCCGTGCGCCGCTTCATGCCCGGGGAGACGATGGAGGACGCGTTCCGGGAGGGGGCGACCCTGGCCGAGTTGGGCACGCCCACCCTGGTGACGGAGCTCGGCGAGAACGTGGAGACGGTGAGCCAGGCCCGGGACGTGGTGGACGAGTACCTGCGCATCGCCGAGGGCGTGCGCAGCCGGGACCTGGACATGGAGCTGTCCGTCAAGCTCACCCACCTCGGGCTCGACCTGGGCGCCGACAAGGCCCGGGCCTTCCTGGTGGAGATCGCCCGGGCGGCCCCGGGGATCGTCTGGGTGGACATGGAGTCCAGCGCCTACGTCGACCCGACGCTCGAGGTCTTCCGGGGCGCCCGGGAGGAGGTCCCGAACGTGGGGCTCTGCCTCCAGGCCTATCTCCACCGCACCGAGGCGGACTACGAGTCCCTGCTGCCGCTGACGCCCGACCTCCGGCTGGTGAAGGGGGCCTACATGGAGCCCCCCGATGTGGCCATGGCCCGGAAGGCCGACGTGGACGAGGCCTACCGCAAGCTCGCCATCCGGATGCTCAAGGACCGCCGGGACGGCCGCATGGGCCGCCCCGGACTCGGCACCCACGACGACCGGCTGATCCGGGAGGCGGAGCGTGCGGCGGGTGAGCTCGGGCTGGCGCAGGACGCCTGGGAGGTGGAGATGCTCTACGGGATCGGCACCGGCACCCAGGCCCGGCTCCGACGGTCCGGCACGCCGTTGCGGGTTCTCATCTCCTACGGGAGCCACTGGTTCCCCTGGTACATGCGCCGCCTGGCGGAGCGCCCCGCGAACGTGGGGTTCGTGCTCCGTCAGATGTTCCGGAGCTGACGCCCCGCCTGGAGCGGGGTCCGGCGCGCCGCCTCATGGCCCACGACCCCGGGATCTCATCGTGAGCCACCTCGACGGCCCCACACCCACGGGGCGGGCGTGAGTGGTCCCCGGGGCGCCCGGCCCGGGTCACCCGGCGGGGACGACCCGGCCCGGTGGTGGAACCTGGCCCTCCTCTCGGTGGCGCTCCTCCTGGGGATGTGCAGCTGGTTCGCCGCCACCGCCGTGGCGCCCCAGCTGGCGGCCCGATGGTCCCTGGCCCCCGAGCGCGTGACCCTCCTGACCACGCTGGTCCAGTGGGGCTTCGTGGCGGGCACCGCCACGGCGGCCATCCTCAACCTGGCCGACGTGGTGCGGTCGCGCTTCTTCTTCGCGGCCTGCGCGATCGCGGCGGCGGTGGCGAACCTGTCGCTCCTGGCGGTCCCGGGAGGGGGATCGGCGGGGGTGGCCCGGTTCCTCACGGGCTTCTTCCTGGCCGGCGTCTACCCCCCGGCGATGAAGATGGTGGCCACCTGGTTCCGGAGCGCGCGGGGCCTGGCCATCGGGACGGTGGTGGGTGCCCTGACGGCGGGGAAGGGGCTGCCCTACCTCCTGAAGGGACTGGGGGAAGCGCCCCTGGTCGCCGTGGTGGGCGGTACCTCCCTGGCGGGGGTGTCGGGCGCGGTCCTGGTCCTGGCCTTCTACCGGGACGGCCCGCACCGGTTCGAATCCCGCCCCTTCGCCTGGTCCAGGGTGGGCGAGCTGCTTCGGCACCGCCCCACCATGCTCGCCACCGGTGGATATCTCGGCCACATGTGGGAGCTGTACGCCGCCTGGACCCTCTGGAGCGCCTTCAACGCCGAGGCCTTCGCGAGACCGGACCTCTGGACCTTCCTCATGATCTCGGTGGGTGCGGTGGGCTGCGTCCAGGCGGGTCGCGTGGCCGACCGGGTCGGCCGGGTGCACGTGGCGAACGGGGCCATGTGGATCTCCGGAGCCTGCTGCCTGGTCGCGGGGTGGACGCTGGGGCTGCCGACCTGGGTCACCGGAGCGGTGGGTCTGGTCTGGGGCCTCACGATCGTCGCCGACAGCGCCCAGTTCTCGGCGGTGGTCACCGAAGTCGCCCCCTCCCACGCCGTAGGGACCGCCCTGACCCTCCAGACCATGCTCGGGTTCGCCCTCACCGGGGTCTCCATCGAGGTGGCGTCCCGGGTTCACCTGGCGGCGGGGTGGCCCGCGGCCTTCTCCCTCCTGGCCCTGGGCCCGGTGGCGGGTATCCTCTCGATGCGGGCGCTGGCCCGGACGGGAGCAGTGCGGGGGTAGGCGAGCGAGGACGCCGGTCAGGCCTCGCCCCGCCACCCCCAGGGACCGATCCGCCACACCAGCTGCACGACGGCCTCCAACCCCCAGTCGGCGTCGGCCCCCGAGGCCGGGAACCGACGGTGCTGGAGGTGGGCCTCGCCCTGGAGGATCAGCGGCCCGGCGTACCAATCGGCCCGGGTGGTCAGGGCCCACACCTCGCGCTCGATCCCGGGAGACCAGGTGGGGAGGTTCGGCGAGCCGGGCTCGGCGTCGGGGAAGGGGTCCGTCAGGGTACGCTCCCCCTGGCGGCGCCACTTGAGCCCCACCTCCACCACCCCTCGACCCGGCCAGCCCGCGGCCACGGGCCCCTGAGGCTCGGGGAATCCCGCGGCCAGCCCCAGGAGGACCCCGAGTTCCACGTGGTCCGGGCGCAACCGTCCCAGCCCCTCGTCCCGGTCCGTGTACGCCTCCTCGGGTCGGAAGGTGTTCAGGGCCAGCCCGGACAGGGTGGTACCGTACGCCCGCCACGTGCCCCGCTCGCCCAGCCCCCCGCGGGCCTGGAGCGTCCACCCGAAGCGGTGCGGGTAGGGATTGTCGTCGTCGCCGAGCTTGACGAAGTCGTCCAGGGCGAACTGCGTCTCCAGGAGGAGGCCGCGCCGGACACGCCAGCTCCCGTCGACCCCCACGATGACGTTGCGCCGGTCGGAGCGCCCCTGCTGGCCGAACAGGCTGAAGGGGGTCAAGGGGGAGCGCCGGGCCGCGTCCGGGCCCAGCTCCTCGGCCGACAGGGTGGTCTCCCACAGGGCCAGCTCGAGCCCAGACGCTGGCCGCCACCGCAGCCGGTGCTGGGCCCAGAACCGGGCCACCGGCTCCCCCGTGGCGGAGGCGACCCCGTCCGAGAGGGCCGCGGCCCGATACTCGAAGCGGATCACCGGGGGACCGAGGCCAAAGGAGAGCTCGGCCCGGTTGCGGGCCAGGGGGGCGATCAGCAGCCCGGTCACCCCCGGGGGGCCCCAGTTCCGGTCCACCTGCCCCCACTCCACCCAGCCCCAGCGCCACTCGGCCCGCCCGGCGGCCACCGGAAAGTCCAGGTGACGGCCCTGCTGCATCCGCCACGGCTCGATCTGGAGGGCGACAGGGCCGTACTCGGCGCCGAACCGGGCCCCCTGGAGGTCGGCGGCGGCGCTGTCCCCCCGGGGAAGGAGGAGCTCGGGATTCACGGTGGTGCCGGCCAGGATGCCGACGTCGAGCTCGAGGGAGGCGCCCCAGGCGCCTTCCTCCAGCGTCTCACCCAGGCTCCGGGACAGCCAGTCGAGCATCCCGCCGCCTCGCCCTTCGGCCTGCGCCGCCGCGATCGCCTCCCGTAGCCCGGCCAGGGGGAAGGGCCGTATCGACCCGTCCAGGTCGTCGAGCACGCCCCTGGCCACGAGGAGCTCGGCCACCGGATGGGCAGGGTGGTCGAGAGGCAGGTACACGCCCCGCACCTGTCCCGCCCCGGGAGCGGGGAGCAGGAGGGACAGGAACGGGAGGACGACGAGGGGGGCCAGGGCCCGACGCCGGGGGCGGGGGCGCCCGGCCGGCGGGGGCGGGGAGGCGGGGGATCGAGGCACATCCGGACACTGGGGGGGGACCCCCCGGGGGGCAAGGGAGGCCACACCGACCGCGGCTTGCCCCGGACCCGACGCCGGGGGAATGTGGAGGACACCCCTCCCACGCCCCGGCCCATGAACCGCTTTCGACGCTACTTTCTCGAGGGACTGGCCCTGGTGGTTCCCGTGTCCATCACCCTATGGGTGCTCTGGTGGCTCTTCACCCGGCTGGACGGGATCCTGGGCGAGGTTCTGGTGCCCGTCTTCGGGCGGCACGTACCGGGGCTGGGGATCGTGGTCCTGGTGGCCCTCCTGGTGGCCATCGGCTGGCTCACGGAGCGCACCCTCGGGCGCCGGGCGACCCAGCTCTGGGAGAAGCTGGTGGTGCGGGTCCCGGTGGCCCGACCCGTCTACCGGGGCACCCGCCGCATGCTCCAGTCCCTCGTGGAGCAGGACTCCCAGTCCTTCAAACGGGCCGTCCTCTGCGAGTATCCGGGTCCGGGGATCTGGAGCATCGCCTTCGTCACCGGCGCCGCCCCGGAGCAGCTCGTGGGCGACGTGGGCGAGGACGCCGTGACCGTGTTCCTGCCCACGGCGCCGAACCCCATGTCCGGCTTCCTCCTGGTGGTCCCGGTGGCGAAGACCCGTCCCCTGGCGGCGCCGGTGGAGTCGGCCTTCACCTTCGTCGTCTCCATGGGCGCCGTCCCCATGACCGAGGCGGACGCCGGGAGCGTGGCCGCGACGGCGGAGCCCCGGCCGGAAGGTTGAGGTAGGGCGTCCCGGTGGCCTCCCGGCCCCGGTCCGCGTATGGTGGCCGCCTCCACCCACCTCGACCCGGAGACGTCATGCGCCGGTCCACCTCGCTCCTCGTCCTGCTCCTCGTCTCGATGGTGCCGGCCACCCCGGCCCGGACCCAGGAACAGGGGCCGGACCCGGCGGACGCCGCAGCCCGGGACCGCTGGGCCACGAGCCACTCCATCGAGGTGCAGGGACAGAACGTCGACTACGACGCGGTGGTGTCCAGCATCACGCTGACCGGCGACGACGGCGAGCCCACGGGAGAGCTCTTCTACACCGCCTACCTCCGCACCGACGTGCCGGACGCCGGCACGCGGCCCGTGGTCTTCTCCTTCAACGGCGGCCCCGGCTCCGCCTCCTTCTGGCTCCACATGGGCATCATGGGGCCGCGGCGGGTCGTGACCCCCGAGGTGGGCCCCCAGGGGGCGCCACCCTATCCCCTCCAGGACAACCCGTACACGCTCCTGGACATCGCCGACATCGTCATGATCGACCCCATCGGCACGGGGTTCAGCCACACCCTGGGGGACACCCCGGGCTCCCACTTCTGGGGAATCGACGAGGACGCCGCCTCCCTGGCCCAGTTCATCCGGCGCTTCCTCTCGCAGGAACGCCGTTGGAACGCCCCCCGCTACCTCCTGGGGGAGAGCTACGGGACGACCCGAGCGGCGGTGCTGGCCGGGCACCTCCAGCGGGCCAACATCGACCTGAACGGCATCGTCCTCGTCTCGGCGGTCCTGGAGTTCCGGACCATCCAGTTCCCTCCGGGCGACGACCTGCCCTACGTGGTGAACCTGCCCTCGTACGCGGTGGTGGCCGAGTACCTCGATGCCCTTCCCGGGGGCGATCCCGGAGACCTGGAGACCTTCATGGCCGAGGTGGAGGCCTTCGCCCTGGGCGACTACGCCTCGGCCCTCCTGCAGGGGGACAACCTCGACGCCGCCACCCGGGCCGCCGTCATCGACCGCATGCACGCCTACACGGGCCTGGATCCGGACTTCCTCGACCGGGCGGACCTCCGGGTCACGGCGCCCGAGTTCGAAGCGGAGCTCCTCCGGAGCGAGGGCCGGCAGGTCGGACGGCTGGACGCCCGCTTCACGGGCCCCGTGGGCGACCGGCTCCAGACCACACCCTCCCACGACCCCCAGTCCACCGCCATCAGCTCGGCCTACACCTCCGCCTTCAACGCCTACCTGAGGGACGAGCTG
>DATHRY010000270.1:0-2923 GCA_035464715.1 Longimicrobiales bacterium | reverse complement strand
GGGGGCGGGGCGGCGGCGCTGGCGGTGCTCGATGCTCTCCGGCCCCGGTACGCCTGGGCGCGGCAGGTGCCCGAAGAGGACGAGCGCATCCGGGCCGAGTACGTCGAATATCCGTCGCCGGACGGATCCGGCACCATGCGGGCGTACATGGCGGTTCCCACCGGAGGGGCAGCCGCCCGCCCCGGCGTCCTGGTGATCCACGAGAACCGGGGATTGAATCCGTACATCGAGGACGTGGTCCGGCGGTTCGCGGCGGCCGATTTCGTCGCCCTGGGTCCCGACGCCCTCACCCCCCTCGGGGGCTATCCGGGGAACGACGACGAGGGGCGGGCCCTCCAGCGTCAGCTGGACCGGGACGTCATGATGGAGGACTGGCTCGCGGGCTTCCGGTTTCTCCGTGACCACGAGACGACCACCGGTCGGATCGGCGCGGTGGGGTTCTGCTACGGTGGCGGAGTGGTGAACACCCTGGCCACGCGGCTCCCCGACCTCGGCGCGGGCGCGCCCTTCTACGGCTCGGCGCCGCCCCTGGAAGACGTCCCGGCGATCCGGGCCCCGCTCATGATCCACTACGCGGGACTCGACGAGCGTGTGAACGCCGGCTGGCCGGCGTTCAAGGAGGCCCTCGATACGAACGGGAAGGCGTACATCATGCACATGTACGAGGGCGCGAATCACGGCTTCCACAACGATACGACCCCACGGTACGACGAGGCCGCGGCCCGTCTCGCGCAGGATCGTACCGTCGCTTTCTTCAACGAGCATCTCCGGGATGGAGCGCTATGATCGGACGGGCTCTGAACGCGGCGTCGTGAGCCCGGTTTCCTCCCTGGCATCTTGTCGGCTACCTTAGGCGCACTATCCATCCGCATCCCTCAGGAGGGCACATCGATGGCAGGGACGTTCGAGGTCTTCAAGGACAAGTCCGGTTCATTCCGCTTTCGTCTCAAGGCGGCCAACGGACAGATCATTCTTTCCAGTCAGGGCTACGCGTCGAAGGCCTCGGCCATGAATGGAGTGAAGTCGGTTCAGAGCAACGCCGGCGACGCCGCCCGCTTCGAGGCCTCCGAGTCGAAGGGTGGGAAGTTCACCTTCGTGATGACGGCCAAGAACAAGCAGGTCATCGGCACGAGCCAGAGCTACGCCTCGGCCTCGGGCCGCGACAACGGCATGAAGGCCGTCGGCCGGGCGGCCGACGGCGCCAAGGTGGTGGATCAGACGGGCTGATCCAGGCGGGACCGACCTCCGGGTCGAGCGCCCCCGGTGCCCTCGGCGCCGGGGGCGTCGTTCGTCCGGGGTGACGGTCAGAGGGCGAACACGGGGCTGACGGGGTCCATTCCGAACGCCACACGCCCCGCCTCCTGCAACCAGGTGCGCTGTGCCACGACGTGCTGCATGGCGGCCTGTACGTCCCGGAGGTTCCGCTCCAGCACGTTGCCCTCGTAGAGGGCCGGCGTTCCGGCGGCTTCGTACAGCTCCTCGACCAGCGACCGGCAGGTTCGCCCCGTGGTCACGGCCGCGCACCAGGCGTCCGCGATCAACACCGGCGTGACGTCCTCCCCGCCCTGGGCCGCGGCCCAGAGGCGGCCCATGACCTCGTGCAGCCGAGCCCGCAGGGCCGGGACGAGGGTGCCGGCTCGAGCCACCAGCTCCTGGTTCGATGCACGGTCCGGAAGGCGGGGCACCGGATCCACCGTCACCTTGTCCCGTCCCAGGGCGACCACCTCGTCCAGGGAGCTGCCAGTGATCCCCAGGCAGATCGCGGCGTGACCGAGGGCCATGGTGGAGGCCGCCGGAAGACGAGCGATGGGTCGGTCCAGACGGGGAGGGTCCGCGGGGGTGAAGGTGCGGGCCTCCGGTACCGACAGTCCCTCCACCACCACGTCGTGGCTTCCCGTGCCCCGCAGGCCACCGGACCGCCACGTGTCCACGATCCGGACGTCCTCGATCGGCACGAAGGTCATGCGCATGATCGGCATGCCCGGTTCCGCCATGCGAAGCTCGCCGTCCTCCTCCTCGAAGGTGGCCAGTGCCAGCCAATCGGCGTGCATGCACCCCGAGACCAGGGACCAGCGGCCGTGCACGCGATATCCATCCTCCTCCCGGACGGCCCGGCCCGTCGGACGGGTGGAGCTGGCGTACTTCGCCGAGGGATCCCCGAAGACGGTCTCCCGGGTGTCATCGTCGAGCCAGCGCCCGAACATGGACGGCAAGGCGCTGTTCCACACGCACCAGGCCACCGCCGGTTCCGCCCGGGCGAGCTCCTCGTAGACCGACAGAGCCACGACCGGGTCCACCTCACCCCCCCGGTGGAGCGCCGGGACCGCCATTCGGAACAGGCCGGCTTCCACCAGGGAGTCGACGACGGACGGAGCGAGCTGGCGCAACGACTCGGTTTCCTCGCGGGCCGCCAGGATGTCTCCACCGAGCCCTCTCGCAGCATCGAGCGCACGGGTGGCCATAGGGGTCCTCCGTGGTTCCGCGACGGAAGTCCAGCGGGCCTCGCCGAGCCGCTCCGCCGCCCGGTAATGGAAGAGAAGGGTGCGACTCCGATGCCGGGATCACCAGTCCTTTCGGGGGGCGGAACGATGCCATCCACGTGCCCGGAGGCCCGGGACTGCGCCTTCTCTGCACTTGCACCGGGCCCCACCACCCCGGATCGTAGGCTCCATCCACGGCTCGAATGATCGGCTTCCCGCCGGCATCGAAGCCGGACGGAGCCCCCCGAAAAGGAGATCGCCGATGTCGCGCATCATCCCCCTCGCCCTCGCCTCCGCCCTGCTGGTGGCCTGTGCCCAGGCCGAAGCGGAAGACCCGGCCGCCGAAGCGGCCCAGGCCACCGGGCAGGACCGGGCAGCCCTGGCCATGAGCGCGGCCCCCGCCGAGATCGGAGCCGGGGCGACGTTGATGGACCGCGACGACT
>DATHRY010000269.1:0-30685 GCA_035464715.1 Longimicrobiales bacterium | reverse complement strand
GGCCTGCGGAGCCGGACGGGATCGGGGCCTCTCCTGGCACGCCGGACGCCTCGCGACCTACATGGCGCTGGGGGGCGTGGCCGGCGCCGCCGGAGCCGCGATTCCCGGGCCCTCCTGGGTGCCCGCCATCCTGTCCGCCGTTCTGCTGTCCTGGTTCGCCCTGGCCTTGGCCGGGCTGGTTCCCGAACCCCGCTTCCGCCTGCCGGGGCTGGTCCGCCTCACCCGCAACGCGGATACCCGCACCGGAGGCGGGGGCAGGTTTCTCTTCGGACTGGCCAACGGACTGCTGCCCTGCGGCCTGGTCTACGCCGCCCTGGCGGTCCCGGTGGCCTCCGGGGACGCCCTGGTGGGCGCCCTGTCCATGTTGGCATTCGGGCTCGGGACCGTCCCGGCCCTCGTGGCGATGACGCTGGGCCTCAGGACGGTGCTCCTGCGGGACCTGCGCTTGCGCCGACTGTTCGCCGCCGGGGTTCTCCTGGCCGGCCTCGTCTCCATCGGCCTGCGGCAGGGCGCGATGGGACACGGCCACGACGCCTCTCCGCCGGACTCGGCCGTCGAGTCCATCCGGACCACCTCAGACTGACCACCCGCACGAGGAGCGGATCGATGGACTCACCCGCGTCGACGACTCGCACGGTCGAGCCGCCCGTCACCCCGACCTACGACGACCAGATCGTGAAGATGTTCCTCACGGCCACGGTCGTGTGGGGCATCGTGGGCATGACGGTGGGGCTGCTGATCGCGCTGCAGCTCACCTTCTGGCAGCTGAACCTCGGGCTCGAGTGGACGAGCTTCGGGCGGCTGCGTCCCCTGCACACCAATGCGGTGATCTTCGCGTTCGCCGGCAACGTGTGCTTCACGGGGATCTACCACTCCATGCAGCGGCTCCTGAAGACGAGGATGTTCAACGACACCCTCTCCAGGATCCACTTCTGGGGGTGGCAGGCCATCATCGTGGCGGCTGCGTTCAGCCTGCCCATGGGGATGACCCAGTCGAAGGAGTACGCCGAGCTCATCTGGCCCATCGACGTGGCCATCACCGTCGTGTGGGTGGTCTTCGGGGTGAACTTCTTCGGGACCATCGCCCGGCGGCGGGTGAAGCACCTGTACGTGGCGATCTGGTTCTACATGTCGTTCGTCATCACCATCGCCGTCCTCCACATCTTCAACAGCCTGGCCATCCCGGCCACGCTGTTCCGGTCCTACCCGGTCTACTCGGGGCTGACCGACGCCCTGGTGCAGTGGTGGTACGGCCACAACGCAGTGGGCTTCTTCCTGACCACGCCCTTCCTGGGCCTGATGTACTACTACCTGCCCCGGGCGGCTGAGCGGCCGGTCTACAGCTACCGGCTCTCCATCATCCACTTCTGGGCCCTGGTCTTCCTCTACATCTGGGCCGGGCCGCACCACCTGCTCTACTCGGCGCTTCCGGACTGGGCCCAGACCCTCGGCATGGTCTTCAGCATCATGCTCCTGGCGCCGTCCTGGGGCGGGATGCTCAACGGGTTGCTCACGCTCAGGGGTGCATGGGATCGGGTCCGGACCGACCCCGTGCTCAAGATGATGGTGGTGGCCGTGACCTTCTACGGCATGAGCACCTTCGAGGGCCCGATGATGTCGATCCGCGCCGTCAACGGCCTCGCCCACTACACCAACTGGGTGATCGGGCACGTCCACTCCGGTGCGCTCGGGTGGGTGGGGATGATGTCGTTCGGCATGCTGTATTGGATGGTGCCCCGGCTGTACAAGCGGGAGCTGTGGAAGCCCCAATGGGCCGAGGCCCACTTCTGGCTCGCCACCATCGGCATCGTCCTGTACACCGTGGCGATGTGGGCCGCGGGCCTCATGGAGGGGCTGCAGTGGCGCTCCCTCAACGACGCGGGCCAACTGGCCAATCCGATCTTCCTGGACATCACCGCCCGGCTGCAGCCGTTCATGATCCTCCGGGTCCTGGGCGGGGGCATGTACCTGGTGGGGGCCATCATGATGGGGATCAACTTCTGGAAGACGGTCCGGGGGCCCCGTGAGGGTCGCCCCGAAGCCGTCCCGGCCACCGTGTGAGGAGGAAGATCATGGCAGATACGAACCACGATCGACATCAGGAGTCGGACGCAGGCTACGGGCGCTGGCACCGTCGGGTCCTGGAAGGCCGGGGCGCCCTCTTCGCCGTCGCCACCACGATCGCGATCTCCGTGGGGGGGCTGGTGGAGATCCTCCCCATGTTCTCGGCCAGCTGGGGACCCGACCGGACCGAGGGCGTCACGCCCTACACCCCCCTGGAGGTGGCGGGCCGCGACATCTACATCTCCGAGGGATGCAACACCTGCCACTCCCAGATGGTGCGGCCCATGCGGGCCGAGGTCCTGCGGTACGGCGAGTGGACCCGGGCCTGGGAGTACACCTACGACCGGCCTTTCCTCCTGGGCTCCCGGAGGCTGGGTCCCGATCTGCAGCGGGTCGGCGGGAAGTACCCCGACGCCTGGCACTATCAGCACATGGAGGATCCCCGCTCGATCTCGCCCGGGAGCATCATGCCGGGGTACCCCTGGATGCTCACCAAGCAGATCGACGTCGGGGACGTGACCCGCTCGATCCGGGCCCTGTCCCGGGTCGGCCATCCCTACGCCGACGCGTCCGAGGAATGGGTGGGCGCCGCGCTCCAGGCCCAGGGAGAGACCATCGTGGCCAACCTCCGCGCCGCGGGCATCGAGACCTCCTGGGACACGCGGGTCGTCGCCCTGATCGCCTATCTGCAGCGACTGGGGACCGACGGCGACCGGATCCTGGAGGAGCGGGAGCGGACCTCCGCCGTCGGGGGCGACCCCGGCGCGACGCCTGGAGGAGGCGACCGATGAATCCCCTCTACAACCAGGCCGCGGACACGGTGTTGGGTGGATGGCTCATGGGGATCATGACCGGCGTCTTCCTGCTCTTCTTCGTGGGGTGGACCGTCTGGGCGTACCACCCCGGCCGGAAGGACGACATGCACCGGGCGTCGATGATGCCCTTCGAAGAGGGGGACGAGTCGTGAGCAAGGACACGAATCGCGTCATGGGCCACGCCGACGAGGCCGACGGGATCGAGGAGTACGACAACCCGTTGCCCGACTGGTGGCTCGGCCTCTTCTGGCTCACGATCGTCTGGTCCATCGGCTACACGGTCCACTACCACTTCATCGCCGACCGTTCCCAGGAGGGGGCCCTGGCCCGGGAGATGGCCGTCGCCGAGGCGCGCTGGCCCGAGCAGGCCCGGGCGGCGTTCGCCTTCACCTACAGCGCCGACGCCGCGGACGCGGGGCAACAGGTCTACGACCAGAACTGCTTCCCCTGCCACGGCACGGAGCTGGAAGGCGGGATCGGACCCTCGTTCGTGGACGAGGAGTGGATCCACGGGGGGCAGGCCGCCGACATCGTCCGGACGATCCGGGAGGGGGTGCCCACCATGGGGATGGTGGCCTGGGACGGCATCCTGAGCCCCGAGCAGATCAATGCCGTGGCGTCGTACATCATCCGGCGCCACTCCGACGCCACCGGACGCCCGATCGACGAGATCACCGCTCCACCGGAGGCCGCCGACCCCGGCGCGTGACGACCGTGACCCACACCGGCCCCAGGGGCTGACGCTCATGCTGGGCTTCAAGAAGACCCGGGAATGGGTCTACCCCCAGTCGATCCAGGGCAGCTTCACGAAGCTGCGCCGCTGGACCTTCCTGGGGCTGCACGTCGTCCTCTTCGTCACGCCGTGGCTCACGGTCCGGGGCAATCCACTGGTCCGGATCGACATCCCGGCCCGGCGCCTCTTCCTGTTCGGGTCCATCTACACGGCGTCGGACACGGTCTTCCTCCTGCTGCTCCTCCTGTTCCTGGCCTTCGCCCTCTTCTTCTTCACCGCGGTGTTCGGGCGGATCTGGTGCGGGTACGCCTGCCCCCAGACCGTCTTCCTGGAGAGCTGGATCCGACCGCTGGAGCTGTGGATCGAGGGAGACCGGATCAGCCGGAAGCGTCGGGACGCCAAGGGGGTCCACGCCGACCTGGTGTGGCGCAAGGCGCTCAAGTGGTTCCTCTTCCTGGTGGTGGCCTTCCTCCTGGCCATGGCCATGGTCAGCCTCTTCGCCGGGGCCCGGGCGCTGTGGACGGGGGCTGCAGGGACGGTGAGCTACGCATTCGTCGCCATTCTGACGGCCGCCTGGTACCTGGACTTCACCTGGTTCAGGGAGCAGTTCTGCAACTATCTGTGCCCCTACGCCCGCTTCCAGAGCGCCCTCACCGCCGCGGAGACCCTGCTGGTCTCCTACGACGAGGACCGGGGAGAGCCCCGTGGCGGGGGCCGGGCGGCCGCCCTGGACGGCCGCTGCATCGCCTGCAGCAAGTGCGTGGTGGTGTGCCCCCAGGGCATCGACATCCGAAACGGGTTCCAGCTCGAGTGCATCCAGTGTGCCAGGTGCATCGACGCCTGCACCTCGGTGATGGAGCCCCTCGGACACGAGACGCTCGTCCGCTACAGCTCCATCGCCGCGGACGAGCATCGACCCCGGCGGGTGTTCCGGCCCCGGACGATCATCTACGGCGGGCTGCTCACCGCTCTCACTGCGGCGTCCGTCGTGCTCCTCATGGGCCGCCTCCCCTTCGAGGCCAACGTGAACCGGGCCCCGGGGTCGCTCTTCACCGTGGACGCCGACGGTTGGGTCCGGAACACGTACCTCCTCCGGATCATCAACAACGGCGCCGCCGAAGGGGCGGTGGAGTACCGGGTGACCTTCGAAGGGCTCGAAGGCGCCGAGGTGTTGACCGACGTGGTGGTCCTCGAGTCCACTCAGACCCGCACGTTACCCCTGGTCGTGCGGGTGCCGGCGGATCAGGTCGACGCCCGCAGCATCCCGGTGCGGGTCCGGATCACCTCCGAGGACGGCGAGCTCGTCCTCCCCACCACCTTCACCACGGGAGCCAGCGGTGCCGGCAGCCGATAGGGATCGCGTGGTCGGCGGCGGCCCTCCGCCCCGACGCCCCTCGGGGTGGCCCCTGGCCATCGTCGTCGGCCTCCTGGTCGTGGTGGGCGTGAACCTCACCTTCATCTACATCGCCGTCAGCGGCGCCGACGAGGTGGTGCCCTCGTATGTCGAAGAGGAGCGCTGACCCGGCCCGGTGCCCCCACTGCGGCGCCGCGGTGGAGGGCCCCGACGACGCGTTCTGCTGCGCGGGATGCGAGACCGCGTGGGAGATCATCCGCGGCGCCGGGCTGGAGCGTTACTACCGGGACCGGGAGACCTGGGCGCCCCGCCCCGAGGCGGCTCGGGGTGGCTGGGAGACCCTCCCCGTCGTGGACGAGGGGGACGGCACCCGCTCGATCCGTCTCCAGGTGGACGGGCTCCGTTGTGCCTCCTGCGTCTGGGTGACGGAGCACGTGCTGCAGCGGATGGAGGGGGTCCGGGAGGCCCAGGTGAGCTACGCCACGGGCCGGACCACCCTCCGTTGGGATCCTGCCGACACCGACCTGCCCCGCCTGGCCGGGACCATCCAGGCCCTGGGGTACCGCCCCCGGCTCCTGGGCGAGGAAGGACGGCCGGACCGGACCCTCCTGGTCCGCCTGGGGGTCGCCGTCTTCGCAGCTCTCAACGTCATGCTGCTGTCCGCCGCCCTCTACGCCGGCTGGTTCGACGGGATGGCGGACCGTTTCCGTGCGCTCTTCGAGTGGACGGCCCTGGTCCTGGCGACGCCGGTCGCCCTGTGGTGCGCCGCCCCCTTCTACGCAGGCGCGTGGAGCGGCGTGCGCCGGGGCTTCCTGCACATGGACCTGCCCATCTCCCTGGCCGTGGCCGTGCTCTGGGTCCATGGGGTGGTGGTGACGGTCACCGGGACCGGAGAGGGCTACCTGGATTCCCTGACCATGCTGGTCGCCCTCCTCCTGGCGGGACGGGTGCTGGAGGGGCACGGGCGACGGCGCGCCGCCGAGGCGGCCACGTCGCTGGCGGCGACCCTGCCGACGACCGGGCGGCGCCGCACGGCCTCGGGCGGGGTGGAGACGGTCCCTTCGACCGACCTTGTCGAGGGGGACCGGATCACGGTGGGCGCCGGGGAGGAGTTTCCGGCGGACGGGATCGTCGTGTCCGGGCGGGGGATGGTCCGGACGGCGCTCCTCACCGGCGAGTCCCGGCCGGTGGAGGTCGAAGCGGGACAGCGGGTGTTCGGGGCGACGCTCCTGGTGGACGGCGCGCTCGAGGTCCGGGTCACCCAGGCGGCGGACGCGTCCACGGTCCGGCGCATGGCCGAAGGCCTCCGGGACGCCGCCGACCGGGGGGCACGGCCCACGTCCGCCGATCGGATCGCACCCTGGTTCACCGCCGGGACGCTGGCCGTGGCGGCGGCGACCCTCCTGGGTTGGGGACTGGGAGCGGGATGGGGGCCTGCGCTCACGGCCACGGTGGCCGTCCTGGTGGTGGCCTGTCCCTGCGCGCTGGCCCTGTCCCATCCCCTGGCGGCGGCGGCGGGGCTGGGGGCGGCGGCCCGGCGAGGGCTGCTGCTGAGGAACGGCGACGCCCTCCTGGACCTGGGCTCGGTGGACGTGGTGGCGCTGGACAAGACGGGTACGGTGACCGCCGGCGCCATGGACGTGCTCGAGGCGGACGACACGGTCCTGCGCATCGCCGCCGGCCTCGAGCGCTACAGCCGCCACCCGGTGGCCCTGGCCATCGTTCGGGAGGCCGTCGACAGGAAGATCCCCCTCCCCCGGGCCCGGGACGTCCGGGAGACGGCGGGGCTGGGGATCCGGGGCCGGGTGGACGGGCGGGTCTGGCGCCTGGAGCGGGGCGGGCCGGGCGCGGTCCACCTGGTGGCGGACGACGGGAGCCGACGCCCGATCCGGCTGGGGGATCGGATCCGTCCGGACGCGGCGGAGACGGTGGACCGCCTGCGACGGCTGGGAGCCGAGGTGGTTCTCATGACCGGGGACGACCCCGAGGTGGCGCACCGGGTGGCGGATGCCGCCGGGATCGCCGACCGCCGCGGAGTCATGACGCCCCGTGCGAAGGCCGAGGCCGTGGCGGCGCTTCAGGCCCGAGGGCAACGGGTCCTCTTCGCCGGAGACGGGCTCAACGACGGGCCCGCCCTGTCGGCGGCGGACGTGGGGATCGCAATGGGCACCGGCGCCGCGAGCTCCATCCTGGTGGCGGACGGCGTGGTGGGCTCCGACACCCTGGCGCCCCTGGCTTCGGGGATCCGGGCGTCTCGCGTCGCCGCTCGGGCGATCCGGCGCAACCAGCTCCGCTCGATCGTCTACAACGTGGTCGCGGTGAGCCTCGCCGCAGCCGGACTCGTCAATCCGCTCCTGGCGGCCGTCCTCATGCCCCTCTCCAGCGGCATGGTGATCGCGGGGGCCGCCGGGGTGGAGCGTCGGATGCGACGGGAGGAGGTCGCAGCGGGGGCGGGCCGCGGGGACTGGCGGAGCGCGGACCCGGAAGCGAGGCTCCACGAGAGCACCGGCACGGCCCCGGTCCCCGGAATGGAGGCGGCGTGAACGCCCTGCTGTGGTTGATCCCGGTGGCGGTGGGGCTCGGAGCCGTCTTCCTGGTCCTCTTCCTGTCGGCGGTGAGGAGCGGGCAGTTCGACGACCTGGACGACCCGCCCCGCCGGATCCTCCACGACGACGAATGAGCCCGCGACCGGGCCACCGAAACCCTCTCTCGAGGGACCCGTAGGGAGCGGGGACGCCGGAGGGCGCCACCCCGAACACTGACCCGGGAGTCCGTATGCCCGTCTGGGAAGCCATCGCCCCGATGGTCGTGGCCATCGTGATGTTCCTCACCATCGGCGGCGTGCTCGTCCTCCGGCCGATCGCGAAGCACCTGGGCGCCTACCTCGAAGCCCTCACACGACAGAGCCTCGAGGGAGATCACCGGGCGGACATGGCACAGCTCCGGGACGTCCTGGAGACCATCGACCAGCGACTCCACCTGCTCGAGGAGCGCCAGGACTTCAACGACCGGCTCCTGGCCGAGCGGAGCCGGGACGCGCCGCGGAGGCTCGAGCCGGGGGACGACGTGCGCGGCGGGTAGCACCGCCTCTTCCGCGAAGCACCCGGAGCCACGGGCGCGGGACGCGTTCCGACGCCTTCCGCCCGACACGGGCGCGCTTGCCGCCGGCCGTCGGGAGAGCCAGCATCAGGCTGCCCTCCGCTCTCCCCTCATCGGAGCCTCCCGTGCGTCCTTTCGTTTCCGCCGGGGCCGTGGCCCTCGTCACCTCGCTCCAGATCGCGGGAGCCGCGCTCCCCTGGGGCTCCTCCCACCTCGCCGCCCAGACGTCCTCGGCGGACTACACCGAGCCGTACCAGCAGAAGGCCCTCGAGATCTACCGGACCATCATCGGCTTCCGCACCGCCGAAGGGCACGGCCAGGTGCCGGCCATGGCGGAGTATCTGGCCGGGGTCTTCCGCGAAGGCGGCTTCCCCGCCGAGGACGTCCACGTGTTTCCCCACACGTCCGAATCCGGAGAGGCCGTCGCGGCGGTCGTGGTCCGCTATCCGGGCGACGGTTCGGCGGGGCGGGACCCCATCCTGCTCACGGCCCACATGGACGTTGTGGACGCGTTGCCCGAGGACTGGGAGCGCGATCCCTTCACGCTGGTCGAAGAGGGCGGCTACTTCTTCGGCCGGGGGACCACGGACGACAAGTACGGGGTGGCGCTGCTGACGGCGACCTTCCTGCGCCTGAAGGCGGAGGGGTTCGTGCCGACCCGGGACCTGGTCATCGGCTTCACCGGGGACGAGGAGACCGGCATGGTGTCCACCCGGGCCCTGGTGGACGAGCACCGGGCGCTGACCGAGGCCGAGTTCGCGTTGAACGCCGACGCCGGAGGCGGTGACTACGACGAGGACGGGAGGCCCGTCTCCTACGCGGTCCAGACGGGGGAGAAGACGTACGCCACGTTCGAGATCACGGTCACGAATCCCGGGGGGCACTCGTCGACGCCCAGGACCGACAACGCGATCTACGAGCTGGCCACGGCGCTGGGCGCCATCCGGGCCCACCGCTTCCCGGCGCGGATCAACGACGCCACCCGCACCTACCTGGCGATGAGCGCCGAGCTCCGGGAGGGGGAGGTCGCCGAGGCGATGCGCCGGTTCGCCGCCGATCCGACGGACGAGTGGGCGGCGGAGGTCCTCCGGCACGAGCCGGACCTGGTCGGTGTGACCCGGACCACCTGCGTGGCCACCATGCTCCGGGCCGGCCACGCGGAGAACGCCCTGCCCCAGTCGGCGGTGGCCACGGTGAACTGCCGGATCTGGCCCGGCGTGGATCCCGCCGAGATCCAGGCGACGCTCCAACGGGTGGTGGGGGAGGGTGCTGCCGTGGCGCTCCTGGGGGAGCCGGGCTCCGCACCCCCTTCGCCCGTCCGGGACGACGTGATGGAGGCCGTCCGGGCAGGAGTCGACGCGATGCACCCGGGCACCCCCGTGATCCCCTACCAGGCGCCGTATGCCACCGACGGGTATCGCTTCCGGGCCGCGGGCATCCCCACCTACGGGATCATGGGGCTCTTCATGAAGCCGTCGGACCAGTTCGCCCACGGCCTGAACGAGCGGGTCGAGGTGCGCAGCTTTTTCCGCGGACTGGAATTCTGGAAGGCGGTGATCGGCGAGCTCGCCGGCCGCCCCGTCACCTGAGCCCCGAGGTCGCCGTGTACGCCCGAGCGCTTCCGCCACGAGCCGTCTCCCTCTTCGCCGCAGCGGTCGTGGCCTTGCCGGGCATCACCGCGTGCGACCCTGCCGACCTCCAGGTGGAGGTCCAACTCCCCGAAGGCATGGCCACGGCCCCGGAGGACGGCCGCCTGGTGGTGGTCTTCTCCAGCCGGGACGAGGGAGAGCCCCGCTTCCACGTCACCGACGGGGTGGGCGCCCAGCCCGTCTTCGGGGTGGATGTGGAGGGGTGGGTCCCCGGGACCTCGGTGTCGCTCCGGGACACGGTCTTCGGATTCCCGGTCCGGCGCCTGGGGGACCTGCCCCCCGGGGAGTACACGGCCCAGGCCCTCCTGAACCGCTACGAGACCTTCGAGCGGAGCGACGGGCGCACGCTGAAGCTTCCCCCCGACCGGGGCGAAGGGCAGGTGTGGAACCGGAAGCCGGGAAACCTCTACAGCCTCCCCACGCCGGTCACCGTGACGGATCGTGGGCCCACCGAGCCCGTGGTCCTCTCGCTGGACCAGGTGATCCCGGAGCTCCCCGATCCGGCGGAGCAGGAGACCGAGTGGCTCAAGTTCGTGCGGATCCGGAGCCAGCGGCTGTCCCGGTTCTGGGGAACGGACGTGTACCTGGGCGCCTGGGTGCTGCTGCCCCGGGACTTCGACCGGTACCCCGACCGCCGCTACCCGGTGGCCGTCTTCCACGGCCACTTCCCGTCCAGCTTCACCCACCTCCGGCCCTCGCCGCCGGATCCGGAGCTGGCCTGCGAGTACAGCGCCCGCTTCGACCTGGAGTGCTACAACCGCATCCAGCAGGAGGAGCAGTGGCGCCAGTTCCAGCTCTGGAACTCCGCGGGCTTCCCCCGGATGCTGGTGGTGGAGATCCAGCACCCCACGCCCTTCTACGACGACTCCTACGCCGTCAACTCGGCGAACAACGGCCCCTACGGCGACGCCATCACCTACGAGCTGCTCCCGGA
Organism: Longimicrobiales bacterium; assembly: GCA_035464715.1. GTDB lineage: Bacteria > Gemmatimonadota > Gemmatimonadetes > Longimicrobiales > Gaopeijiaceae > Gaopeijia. Next base: position 20,037 of record DATHRY010000269.1, on the reverse strand, counting down.
GATCGAGCGGCTCTACAACGGGATCGGTGAGGGCTGGTCCCGGTTCCTGTACGGAGGGTCCACCGGAGGCTGGGAGGCCATGGCGGCCCAGGTCTTCTATCCCGACGACTACAACGGCGCCTGGATCGCATGTCCCGATCCCATCGACTTCCGGGCCTACACGGTGGTCGACCTGTACCAGGACCGGAACGCCTACTACCTGGACGAGGGCTTCAAGCGGACCCCCCGCCCGGGCCACCGGGACTGGCTGGGCCTCGTGGATCGGACCCTGGAGGAATCGAACCACCTGGAGCTCGTCCTGGGGACGCGCACCCGCTCCGGGCAGCAGTGGGACGTCTGGGAGTCCGTCTACTCCCCCGTGGGCCCCGACGGCTACCCCGCCCGCATCTGGGACAAGCTCACGGGCGAGATCGATCCCGACGTGGCCGAGTACTGGCGGGACAACTACGACCTGGTCCACGTCCTCCGCCGGGACTGGGAGACGCTGGGGCCGAAGCTCCGGGGCAAGCTGCACATCTACGTGGGGGACATGGACAACTACTACCTGAACAACGCCGTCTACCTGGCGGAGGAGTTCCTGGAGTCCACGGACCCCTACTACGACGGCGAAGTGGACTACGGCGATCGGGCCGAGCACTGCTGGAACGGAGACCACGACAACTCGAACGCCATCTCCCGGCTCCGCTACATCTCCATGTTCGCCCCCAGGATCGTCCAGCGGCTCGAGACCACCGCCCCCCGGGGCGCACCCCGGGGGTGGCGGCCCTGACGAGCCGGGCCCAGGGCCGTCCGCCCCCCGAGGGGTGAGCGCGGACGGCCCGGGCGTGTCAGGCGCGGGTGTCCAGCGCTTCGCCCTCGGGGAAGAGGTCGGAGAGGCGACGGCTCCATCTCGCCTCGACGGCGGCGATGGTGTCGTCGTCCACGTCCCACCCGGCCACCCAGACGGTCACGTCCCGCAGGTCCGGGTCCGTGTGGGTGGGATCCACCGTCAGCCGCAGAAGCCCGCCCGGAGGATCGTCGACCACGGCGGCGAACTGCCACGGCGGGGTGAGGTCCACCACCCGGCTGGCCAGACGGTCCAGGTCCACACCGCCGGCCCCGGTGAGGCGCTCCCAGGCCTCGGCCCGTTCCAGCGACACCCGCCGCCGGAGGAAGGCGGCCCGCCGCGTCGCGCCTCGATGGTGCTCCAGGTAGTGCTTGAGCTGGGCCAGCTCGAAGAGCCACCCCAGGCGCGTCCCCTGGACCAGGTCGTCCCACTCCGCCCCCGGGGGGAACCCCGACGTGACGACCCTCAGGGTGGTGGATCCTCCCTTCCCCTCGAGCAGGTAGTCGGTGATCTGGGGGCTGTCGTCTCCCCACCCCCAGGTGGTGCGCAGGTGTCGGGGCGGGTCCCACGCTTCGATGCGCATCTCCTCGGCGTACTCGTGGCCCCAAGACATCCAGATGCGTCCGTCCCGGCCGGGCTCGACCCGAGCCTCCAGCGGGAACCAGGCTTCCAGCTCCCGGGCCTCGGTGAGGGCCTGCCAGACCTCCTCGGGGGTGGCCTGGATGGTGATCTCGCCCCGGGCTTCCCGGGTGCCGGGCTCGGTCCTGCGGCTCGCTTTGCGCGTCTGCTCCGTCATCGTTCCTCCTCGTCGTCGTCGTCGTCGGGGGCCGGGTAGCTCTGGGCCGTGACCCGAAAGCACCGTCCGGCCCCCGTCTCGTGGTGATGCCTCGCCACCACCGCCGCCACCGCGTCGGCCAGCTCCCGCTGGAAGACCTCCAGGTCGCCGGGGTCCCTGAGGCACACCCGCGTCGTGAGGCCCAGCGTCGGGAGCCGCTTGCCCGTGGTCTCCGCCCGCGTCATGAGCGCCGCGACCTCCCGGATGGTCCGGGTCGCCAGGGCCACCAGGAAGGTGGCCGAGAAGCGGTCCGGATCCTCGGTGGGCTCCGGCGCCAGGCGCGGGCCCAGGGCGGAGCTGTCCACCGCGAACCGTCGGGCCGCGGGCCGCATGACCCGCTCGGTCACGCCTCGTCGGGGCCGCTCCTCCGCCAGCTCCACGAGCCCCGCCTCCTCGAGGAGGCGGAGGTGGTAGTTCACCCGCTGACGGCGATCCCCGAGTCGGCGGGCCAGGCCCGTGGCGGAGTCCGGGGACTCCTGGAGGGCGTCCATCAACCGACGGCGGTCCGGATCGAGCAGGGCGGCGATCCGCGCCGGCTCCCGGAGGACCTGGAGGGAGTGGGGTGGTGGGTTCGACATGACACCGAATCTATTTGGACAACTTTATTTGTCAATAGGAGGATCGGAGGCCCTCACTGTCCCCCGAACCGTACAACCGACTGGACAGCGGGTGTGTCCTCCGGGGGACGATCGTCACATCCCATGCGTCCCCGCACGGCGGAAGTCCGCCACGGCGTTGGGGTTCCTGCGGGCCTTCCCGGAGGCACGCACCTTGCAACCAATCCGCAACGAGAAGGGCATCCTTTCGCGGGGGGCCGCACCGGACGAGTGCGGCACGGACAGGCCCTCCAGGAGACGGCGATGGGCAAGACGAGATGGCGACCGGCGTGGTGGCTCCTGGGCGCGGTGATGGCGGCGCCCATGCCGGTCGCGGCGCAGGACGGGTTCCTGTTCAGGGAGCCGCGGATGACGCTCACCTTCCACATCGGCTACGACGCCCCGCTCGGGCCTCGGTCGACGAACGGTGACAACGACATCTTCGAGTTCACCCAGAGCCGGCTGACCATCGGGGATGCGGACCACGACGCCCTCTCCCTGGGTGGTGAGGTGGCGGTCCGGGTCACGAACCGGTTCGACGTCGTCTTCGACATCGCCCACGCGAGCAGCACCACCCGCTCCGAGTTCCGAGACTACGTCGACCTGGACGATCTGCCCATCCAGCAGGAGACCCATTTCAGCCGGAACGCGTTCACCGTCGGGGGGCGCTACTTCCTGACGGAGCGGGGCGTGCCGGTGGGCCAGTTCGCCTGGGTACCCCGGAGCTGGTCGCCCTATGTGGGCGCCGGCGTCGGATTCATGACGTACGAGTTCCGCCAGTCCGGGGACTTCGTGGACTTCGAGACGCTCGACATCTTCTCCACCCGGCTCCGCTCCAACGACACGGGCCCCATGGCCCACGTCCTGGCGGGGCTCCAGTACTCCATCGCGCCGAACTGGATTCTGACGGGGGAGGCTCGCTATCGTTGGGCGAGTGCCGAGCTCAAGTCCGACTACATCGGCTTCGACGACATCGACCTGACGGGGCTCCAGGCCACGATCGGGTTCGGTGTCCGCTTCTAGTGGCACCGGGGGACATCATGATCATCGATCGCATCCAGACCCACGCGTCCGCGGCCCTCGCGGCAGCCGCCCTTCTGTGCGTCGCGCCCGGCCTCCTGCAGGCCCAGGACACGGATCGCCGCTGGCTCCCGTTCACCGGGTGCTGGGAGGTCGTCGGAGATCAGGAGACCTCGGACGTGGTCTGCGTCCAGCCGGGCACCACCGCCGTTGAGGTTCGACTGGTCCACGGCGCCGACGACCTGCCCGACCAGATCATCCGGGCGGACGGACAGCCCCGGGTGGTGTCCCAGAACGGCTGCGAGGGCACCGAGTCGGCTCGCTTCTCGGCGAACGGCGCCCGGGTCTACACGGAGGGAGAGTACCTCTGCGAGGACGGTGTCCGGCAGCTCAGCACGGGTGTGATCACCATGATCGCGCCCGACGAGTGGGTGGACATCCGCTCTCTCGAGATGGACGGGGAGCAGGTGGCCTGGGTCCAGCGCTACGTACAGGGGACCCCGCAGGCCCTGCGAGCCGATGAGGCCGGTGCGGCGGTCACGCCCCAGGTCTCGCTGGCACGCAGGCTCGCGGCGAGGACGCCCCAGGTGGACGACCTCCTCGACGTGGCCGCCAACGTGGACGCCGAGGTCGCCCGGACGTGGGTCGCCACGGTCGGTCAGCCCTTCGAGCTCGACGGGGATGCGCTGCTGGCCCTGAGCGAGGCGGGCGTCGACGACGACGTCATCGACGTCGCCGTGGCCGTCTCCCACCCGCAGTACTTCCGGGTCGGGGCCGAGGGCGCGCTGGCGGCCCGGGATCGGAGCGCAGAGCGGACCGCCTACGGCGCAGGTGGCGTCGGGTACGGATACGCCGGCTGCTACAGCCGCCGGGCCTACTTCACGCCCTGGGGCGGCGCCTACAGCTGCGCCGGCCTCTACGGCTACGGATGGGGATACAGCCCCTACTCCAGCTTCTACGGTTCCCCCTACTGGGGATACGGCGGGTACTACGGTGGGTATTGGGGCGGACCGACCATCATCGTCGTCGACCGTGAGGACGGAAGCGGGTCCGGCGGCCGCGCGGTGGCGGGACGCGGCTACCAGGGTCCCCGGAGCAACGGGCCCTCGGGGTCGTCCTGGACGCCCCCCCGCAGCGGCGGCAGCGCAGGTGGCGCCAGCAGCGGAGGCTACAGCGGCGGGAGCCGTGGCGGGGCCACCACCCGCTCCGGCGGCACGCGGAAGGCCAAGCCCCGGGGTGGCGGCGGGATCTGACCTCAGCATCCCGACATGACCGAGGGGGGTGCCGCCACCGGCGGCACCCCCCTCGTTTGTTTTCGGCCCGCGGGTACCGTCAGAGCGGACTCCCGACCTCCACCACCACCCCGCACTCCACCCCGACGGCACTCGCGGAAAGGTCCTTGGCCACCGACTCGTCGACCCAGAGAAGGGTCGCGGTCAGCAGAAGCACGACCACCCCGATCACATCCCTCACCCGATTGGACCTTCTATACCGAATCATCGTCCCCACCCTCGCGTTGCTGTCGGGCCCTTCCCGACGTCTCGATTGCCACTACGAGTGAGACTGAAGAAAGATTCAGACGGTTGCATCGGACTCCGCGAGGAGCCGTGCGAGGGCTTCCACCGAGGCCGGTGAGGAGCCCTCGGCCTTGTTGTTGACCACCACCAGGGCCTCCCCTCCCGCCCGGGCCATCGCCCGGGCAGCCTCGGCCACCTGGGCTCTCCGGACCGGGTCGGGGCGCTGCAGGTCCCGGAACGGCGACCAGGCGTCCCGGGCGTCGGCGTACCCGAAGCCGGGCTGCAGCATCCAGCGGACGACCTGCGTGACTCCCGGCGCCGGCGGGATGCTCTCGAGCTGCTCGGGGAGCGGGGTCATCTCCGGATGGACGACGTAGCCGTGCCCGGCGCCCGCGTGGGCCAGGGCCTGGACGTAGTCCCCGGACAGCAGGGCCGCGGTACGGAGCTCCACCAGGTATCGAATCCCCGGCGGCAGCCCGTGGAGGAAGCGATAGACGTCCTCGGCGAAGCGTCGGGCGCCCCCGAAGGCGGTCGGGGGAGCCGGCGGGAACTGGAACAGGATCGCACCCAGCCGCCTTCCCAGGCCCGCCGCCAGGGGGCCCACCACCCGGTCCGTGGCCCACCGGGGGTTCAGGAACAGCTCCCGGTCGGCTCCAGGCCCGTCGGGGAGGACCAGTCGCCGGTCGGCCTTCGCCACGAACCGGAAGTCGTCCGGCGTCTGCTCGCGATACCGGGCGATCACCTCGTCCGGAACCGGCTCGTAGTAGCCCCGGTCGAGGCCCACGCAGCGGAGCAGGGGATGCCGGGCGTAGGCGGCGAGCCCGTGGTTGGAGAGCACACCCGGGGTGGTCTCGCGGTCGTACACGCGCCCCGCCCACCCCGGAAAGCTCCAGGACGACGTGCCGAGTCGGATCCCGCCCGGGAGCCGGCGTGCGAGCGGCGCCAGCGCCCCCGCGTCGGGGGCCACGTCCACGGGCGCGGCGGGCCCCCGGTCGAAGAGCTCGGGCTGGGACGGGTGGGTCACGACGACGGGCTGGGACGTCCGGGGGATGGTGATACATTGAGGCGCCGCCGGCGACGGTCCGGCGGCAGTACCGCTCAACACCCGATCCCCCATGGCCAAGACGAGTTCCTTCGACGTCTCCACCGGCGTCGACCTCCAGGAGGTCGACAACGCGGTGAACCAGGCGCGGAAGGAGGTGGCGACCCGCTACGACTTCCGCGGCACGAACTGCACCCTCGAGTTCGACCGGGAGGGGGGCGCCGTGCTCCTGGACGCCGACGACGACTACAAGCGCACCGCCCTGCTGCAGATCCTCAGGGAGAAGCTGTCGCGCCGCGGCGTCCCGGTGAAGAACCTGGACGAAGGGAAGCCCGAGTACGGTTCCATGGGGCGGGTGCGGCAGCGCCTCGGCCTCAAGCAGGGCATCGACGGCGACACCGCCAAGACGATCTCCAAGGCCATCCGGGACGAGGGCTTCAAGAAGGTCCAGGTCCAGATCCAGGGAGAGGAGCTCCGGGTCTCGGCCCCCAGCCGCGACACCCTCCAGGAGGTCATCGCCTTCCTGAAGGGCGAGGACTACGGCGTGGAGCTCCAGTTCGGCAACTACCGCTAGCCGGGAGCTCCGCGCCCCCGCACCGGACGCCCGAGGTCACACAGGAAGGAAGGACGGGATGCAGGTACAGGTCTTCGGGACGAAGAGCTGCTTCAACACACGGAAGGCGCTCCGGTTCTTCAAGGAACGGCGCATCACGGTGCACTTCGTCGACCTCAAGCAGCGGGCGGCCTCCAGGGGCGAGCTCCGTCGCTTCGTGCAGCGATTCGGAAGCGACGCGCTGGTCGACCGGGACAGCAAGCGCTTCAGGAATCTGGGACTTCAGACCGCCTACTACGGAGACGAGAAGTGGCTCGAGATCCTCGAGGAGGAACCCCTCATCCTCACCACACCGCTGGTCCGGAGCGAGAATCGGCTGACCGTGGGTCACGACGAGGAGACGTGGCGGGAATGGACCGGCGGGTGAGAAGCGCCCATCGGGCGGGCGGACGGCCGCGGGCCGGCGGCGGGCGGTGGGTCTCGGCCGTTCTCCTGGGCATGGCCACCGGCCTCGTGGGGGCCTGCGGCGCGAGCAGCACGTTCGGCCCCATGGCGCCCGCGCCGATGGGAGGGACGGACCTCCCGGACCGGTTCGAGCCCCTCACGGAGGCGCAGCGGATCCAGCCCGGGGACACCCTGGCGGGTGGGGGCTGCTTGAGCCCCATGGTGGATCCCCGGACCGACGACAGGTACCTCCTGGTGCGCTCCGACATGGGGCAGGGGGACTACCGGGTCCCGGATGGCCGGTACGGGGCGGACGCGGACCAGCTCCTGCGCCTCGACTGCAACACGGGCCGGCCGCTGGGGCTGGTGCCGCGTTAGCGCGGTGGCCCGGCAGCCCGGCTCCGACGAGTAGCTCCAGGACCTTCGAGTCCTCGCGCCCCCAGGGCCCGACGGCGCGTCAGTCGGGATCGGGGCCGTCGGGGGCGGGGCCCCGGCGGGGGAGGGCCGACGACAGCAGCGCGACGAGCTCCCGCAGCCGGTCCCGGCCTCCGGGGATGGCCAGCCACGCCACCAGGAGCGCCAGGGTGAAGACGACGCCCTGACGCGCCAGGGTCACGGCCCCGGCCACCCCGAGCACCGCTCCGGGCCAGAGGACGTCCAGGCCGGCGGTGACGGCGGCGGCGGCCACCCCGGCCAGGGCCGGACGGGCGGCCACGGCGTAGAGGTCCAGGGGTCGGAAGCTGGACTCCCTCAGCGCGGCCCATACTCCCGTGGGCATCATCAGCCAGGTCCCCGCGGTGAATCCCAGGGCCACGCCGGTGGTGCCCCAGGGAACTCCGGCCAGGGTGGCCAGCGCCATCGCCGGGAAGTAGGCGAGGCCCCAGCGCAGCTGCTGCGCGGTGCGTCCCTCCACCATGAACAGCCACTTGGTGACCTGGGTCACCGCGTAGGCCACACCCGACACGCACAGGATGCGGAAGAGGGGGATGGACGGACCCCACTGGTCGCCCAGGAGGAGGAAGATCGTCCGCTCCGCCTCCAGCGTGAAGAAGATCAGCGCGGGGACGATCAGGCTGAAGATGGGCAGGAGGCCCGAGCGGCACGATCGACGGTACGCGTCGGGGTCGTGCCGGACCCGGGCCAGGCTCGCCAGGGCCACGTTGGAGAGAGGCTCGGCCACCTGTCGAACCGGGTAGCGCGCCCACCGGTAGGCCGCGTCGTAGAAGCCCAGCGACTGAGCGCCCTGCACGAGCCCGACCACGACGCGATCCACGTTGCGTCCGGCGTAGCCCAGCACCCGGAACGCGGTGAGGTCGGTCCCGTAGCGGAAGTGGGCGTCGATGGTGCGATCCCCTCGCAGACGGGGCCTGGGCCCGGGCCGCCATCTCACGCGCCACCAGATCGCCCCGGTCCGGACGAGGGCGAACACGAGGGCCTGGATCACCAGCGCCCAGTACCCGGCGCCCGTCCAGGCCAGGCCGATGCCCACGGCCACTGCGACGAGCCATGCCGTCAGGTTGGCCATGGCCAACCCCCCGAAGCGGAGCCTGCGCATGAGAACCACCTCGTGGACGGCCGTGAAGCCGCGGATGGCGAAGGCCCCGGCGAAGACCACCACGATCCCCGCGATCCTGGGTTCGTCGTAGAACCGCACCAGCAGCGGAGCCGACAACGCCATGACCACGGCGCCCAGGGCGGAGAGCTCCAGGGTGCGCCAGAACAGCGCCGTGGCCTGCCGGTCGGTGAAGTCGTCGTGCTGAATGGCCGCCTGGGGGAGGCCGAAGTGTTGCACGCTGTCCGCAAGCCCCGTGACCGCCGTCACCATGGCCAGGAGGCCGAAGTCGGTGGGCGTGAGGAGCCGGGCCAGGACCATTCCGGACCCGATCATGAGGACCAGCTGCCCCGCCTGGGCCGAGAGCTGGGCGAAGCCGGACCGGACCGATCGCCCCCGCAGCTCGGCCCGGTCCTCGTCGCCGGGGCCGGTCCGGGTGTGCGGCGTCACCGGCGGGTGTCCCGCGGCGACCGGGTCGAGGCGTCTCTCAGGGGGGTGGGGTACACGGCGGCATGGCGGCGAGACCGGCCGATGGGCCCGGACGCCCGTCGGACTCGTGCGAGGGTAGGGGCCCGCCGCGTCCAGCCGCAAGCTCCGTTGGCGACGGGGGCCCGATCTGGATAGGCTGTCGGCGCGAGGTGCGGCAGCGGCCCGCCCCCACGGCCGTACACGGAGACCCCCACAGCATGGCCGGTGCCCTTCCGACCTTCATCATCATCGGGGCCCAGAAGTGCGGGACGACGAGCCTGCACACCTACCTGGGTCTGCATCCCGAGATCGGGGTGTCGCGGGAGAAGGAGCTGAACTTCTTCCTCCGCCCGGACGGGGAGCGCGATCTGGACTGGTACCGGTCGTGGTTCGATCCCTCGAAACCGGTGCGCGGGGAGGCGTCACCAGGCTACACCAACCACCCGCTGCGCCAGGGTGTACCGGAGCGGATGCACGCCGTCGTCCCGGACGCCCGGCTGATCTTCGTGGTCCGGGACCCCCTGAAGCGGGCCCTGTCCCAGTACCGGCACTACTGCGCGGATCGAAGGGAGGACCGGTCGGCCGAGGAGGCCCTGGGGAAGCCCGGGTCGAAGTACATCGTCCGGAGCCGATACGCCTTCCAGCTCGACCGGTACCTTCCGATCTATCCCCTGGAACGGATCCTGGTGGTCCAGCAGGAGCGCCTCCTCGACCGGCGGGAGGAGACCCTCTCCGACATCTTCCGCTGGTTGGGTGTGGACCCCACGTTCCGGTCGCCCCTCTTCGGCTTCCGCCGCCATCGCTCGGACCGGAAGAGACGGAGGACCGACCTGGGCGAACGGATCGCCGCATCGGCGCCCGGGCGGGCCGTCGCCGGGCTCCCCACCCCCTGGCGCTGGATGCTCGAAGACGTCCTCTACCACCCGTTCTCCCGGCCCGTCCCACGGCCCGCCCTCAGCGAGGCGCTGTGGACGAGACTACAGGCGGAGCTGAGGAAGGACGCGGAGCGCCTCAGGGAGGTCACGGGGCAGGCCTTCGAGGGATGGTCGGTCTGGGACTGATGGGGGCCCGACCTCCTCGGCGCCGTGTCCGGCCGGCCGTGTTGTTGCCCCCTCCACCCCAGCCCCCGATGTTGGGCGCCCATGGACACCGCCGTCTGCCCTAGCTGCGGCAACACCTCCGACGCCTCCGCGAGGCACTGCTCCCGGTGCGGGACCCGCCTGGCCGAATCCGGTCCGGTGGACTTCCTGGGTGCCCGTCTCCGACAGAGGACCGAGGGCCGCTATCGCATCGGCGGCAGGCTCGGCAGCGGCGGCATGGCCGCGGTGTACGAGGCCTGGGATTCCCTGGACCGCCGCTGGGCGATCAAGGTCCTGTCGGACGTCCTTCTGTCCCAGCCGGCCATGGTCGAGCGCTTCGAGCGGGAGGCCCGGACCGTCCTGCGCCTCCGACACCCGAACATCGTCCAACTGCACTCCTTCGAGCCCCACGAGGACCTGCACTTCCTGGTCCTGGAGTTCGTGGAGGGGGTGAGCCTGGGGGAACGGCTCGCACAGACCGGAGGCGTGTCGCTGGAGGAGGGGCTCCGGTGGTTCGAGCAGCTGGCCTCCGCTCTGGACTACGCCCACTCGCAGCAGGTGATCCACCGGGACATCAAGCCCGACAACATCCTGGTTCGCCCTTCCGGCGACGTGGTGATCACCGACTTCGGGATCGCCAAGGTGCTGGGCGGCGTGAGCGGCCTCACCCACACCGGGATGGCCATCGGGACCGGGTACTACATGGCTCCGGAGCAGTGGCTGGGCTCCGAGGTGACCGGGGCCGCGGACCAGTACGCCCTCGGGGTGGTCCTGTTCGAAGTCCTCAGCGGACGCCGCCCCTTCGAGAAAGGGTCCATCACGGCGTTGATGACCGCTCACCTCACCGAGTCGCCCCCGGACCTGGGCGCACTGGTCGGTGACGTCCCCGACCCCGTGAGCGAGGCCATCGGGCGTATGCTCGCCAAGGAGCCCGGTGACCGGTTCCCGACCCTGGCAGAGGCCGCGGCTACGGTCCTGGGCGAGCGGGGTCGGTGGGGAGCGGGCGACGCTCCGGGGGCGTCCGGGGCGCCGGCCGCCGATGGGGCGGCGGAGCCCGGAACACCCCCGGCGGCGGGTGCTGCCCCGGGGGACGATGCGGGCCGCCTCGGGGCCTCGGACGTCGTGCCCCGTGGGGAGGTGCATCCCCGGGAGCGGGCCGTCCGGCCCGGCCCTGCCGAGTCCGAGCCCGCCCCGCCGGCACCATCCCCTGCCGAGGCGGTGACGTCGACCCCGGAGCGGGTGGGGTCCACCCAGGAGCCGGAGTCCCCCGCCGCGGAGCCGGGGGCGTCCAGCCCAGGGCCGGGACCTTCCCGCTCGGCGCCGCCCCTCTCCGCCACGGAGGTCCTCGGCGGGACGGATGCCCGACGTACCGCACGTCCGCCCGCTGTGCCACCCGTCGATCCCGACGCCCCCCCGCCGGAGCCGGAGCCCGTCCGGCGCCCGGAAGGTCCGGAACTCCGTCCGGCGTGGTGGCCCTGGGTGGCGGTCGCCGGCCTCCTCCTGCTGGCGATGCCCGTGGTGTGGTGGGCGATGAGTCGCGCGGAGCGGTCGCCGCCGCCCGGACCCACGGAGATCCTCTTCCGCGGCGCGGGTCCTCTGGAGATCCCGGGCGTGGGTCAGGAGCGGTTGGTGCGGGTGGGGGGGCGGGGCGCCGACGGCGTTCCCGCGTCGGCTGCCGTATCGGGGTGGGCGGTGGACGACTCGACCGTGGCGGCCGTCGACATGGTGGACGACACGACGGCCAGGGTGGTCGGGCTCCGGGCCGGGGAGACCCGGATCCACGCCTCGGCCGGTGAGCTCGCCGCCGCCCTGGTGGTCCGCGTGTCGGGGCCGGAGGAGCCGACGGGGGCCGAAACGGCCACGGTGCAGGGTCCAGGGCCGTCCACGATTCCCACCGTGGCGTCCCCCGCCTTCGAGCTGGACCCGGGGGAGGCCGTCGGGATGGAGGTTGGCGAGGAACGGATGGTCGCCGCCCGGGCCGCGTCCGGCCCGGTCCCGGAGGTGGACTGGTCCGTGGGGGACGACGGCCTGGTGGAGATCCGCCCCGCCGGCCCGGGCCAGGTGACGGTCCGGGGGCGTGCGCCGGGCCGGACGGTGCTCCGGGCTCGCGGGGCCGGGACGGTGGACTCGGTCCCGGTGGTGATCTCCCCGGAGGCGGTGGCCTCCGTTGCGGTGGACCCGGAGGCCCTGGAGCTCGTCACGGGCGACGAGGCGACGCTGTCGGCCGTGGTCGCGGGCCCCCGCTCGCCCCGCCTCGACCGGACGACCGCATGGGCTTCACGGGATCCCGCGGTGGCCACGGTCGATGCCGGCGGCACACTGCGGGCCGTGGGCGACGGGTCCACCTGGGTGGTGGCCAGCGCCGGGGGTGTCTCCGACTCGATTGCGATCCGGGTCGCAAGCCCCGCGACACCCGTGGACGGTTCGGTGGACGTCTCCACCGGGGACGGCACCCTCGACGTCGGCGTCTCGTTCGCGGCCTCCGCGCCCTCGGCCACCACCTTCTGCGTGGCCAGCGAAGTGCAGGTGGGGGAGGGTGCGTGGATCCGGTCGGCGACCCGCAGGGTGGAGGCCGGCCCCGACCGGGGCGTGGGGACGTTCCAACTCTCTTTCGCCGACCTGGGACTCCCAGACGTGGGGAACGCGGAGCGAAGGCTCCGGGTCCGGGGGCTGGCCTGGCGGGGGGGATGTCCCCCGCCGCCAGGCCAGGGTCCGGACGCCACGGTGGCGACCGGTGAGGCGTGCCTGGTCCGCTACGTCACCCGGGACTGGGCGGTGGACGACTGCGGCTGAGGCCGCCTCAGCCGCCGGGGACGAACCGGAGGCCCACTGTGATCAGGATGTCGTGCTGCATCTTGGCGTCTTCGTCGGACCCGTCGATGTCCTCGAAGGCGTCGAAGGTCGAGATGTAGTCCCGGGCGTCCATGCGGATCGACAGCGTCTCCGAGAGGGCCAGCCGGGCTCCGAGTCCCGCATTGAACATGAAGTCCATCCCGCCCTCGAAGCCGCCCCCCGGATCGTCGGCGCTGTACCGCTTCACGCCCGCTCCCCCGGCCACGAACACGTCGAAGAACCGCCCGGGCACGATGTCGTAGAGGACGTTGCCCCCGAGGATGAGTATGGTCTGGTCTTCGGTGATGTCCTCGAGCCCCTCGATGGTGGTGACGAGGTTGGTCGGGATCCATGCCAGCGTGCCTTCCACGGCCAGGCGGTCCCACCGCACGCCCAGGTGCGCGCCCAGCGCCAGCCCGTTGTCGTGGCTCTGCACCGCGGTGCGGATCTGGCCGTCGACGTTCACCGTGAACTCGTCCGTCAGGTCCTGCGTCATGAGGGCGCCGCCGGCGAAGATCGTCCCGTCGAAGTGCTGGGCATCGACGGGCGCGGCCGCGAGGACGCCGAGCAGGCCGAGGAAGAGGCCGGCTCGGACCGGCGGTCGGGTCCACGAGGAGGTGTTGTCGGGCATGGGCAGGCTCCGTGCGGGGTGAGGAATGCAGGCAGTATGTGCGACGGCACCCCCCTGCGCCACAGGGATGTGCACCCGCGGATCACCCTGGCTTGCGAATTGCGGCTATGGTCGGCAATACTGGCGCACCCGGCCCGGGACCGGGCCGGTCCCTCCCTCTGAAACCGAGCCCTCCCATGCGCACGACGAATCGATTCTGGCCCCGATCGTTCCTGATCCCGGTCATGGCCCTCTCCCTGGGGGCGTGTGGCGACGACGATGGCAACGGTCCCGACCCGACGGCCAGCATCCAGGATCTGGCCGAGGCCCTCGCCCAGGCGGTGGGAGCCCAGGCGCCGGCGGCGGATGCCGAGAAGAACATCCGCAACGTCGCCGGCGCGACCTGCAAGGTCATGGCCCAGAACGGAGGGTGCGCCAGCGCGGGCGTCGGGCCCGCGGAAGGGCTGGTGACTCCGTTGCAGGGCATCCTGGCGGTCCTTCCCGAGCGGGCCGAAGGGGATCGTTGGGGCGGGGCGCTGAGCTCCGGGGCCCCGGCGTTGCAGATCCTTCCGGCTCCACCGCTGGGCGCGACGTGCGTCTGGAGTGTGGAGAACTCCAGCTGGGCCGGGGGCGACGACATCTTCGGCGCGGTGCCCGGGGATCGCACCCGGTTCGAGGCGTACGAGACCGACGATTCGGACCCCGGGACGCCGGTCCTCCCGCTGGATCCGACGGGGCTCTTCTTCGACGTCGCCCCCATCGTCCAGAACACCCCGGAGACGCCCACCGGGCAGGTCAACGTCGAGATCACCAGCGACGAGTCCGGCGGGGGCTCGGTCCTGGATCTCCTCCTGGCGGGCACCGTCGATCCCGCCGACGGCGAGGTGATCGACCTCCTCATGTCCGGACGGAGCGGGTCCGGCACCACCACGGCTCTCGACTATCTGTTCTCCATCGACCGGGACAACGTGACGAACACCATGCAGATCGGAGAGCTGCTGGTCGTCTCCACGTTGGACTCGAGCGGGGACGTCAGCATCTTCATCCAGAAGCGGAATTCTCCCCGTCAGGCCGTGGAGTACCGCTTCCGTCTGTCGGCCAACAACCTCATCTCGTCCGGAGACGTGTACGTCGGGAACGATCGGGTGGCCGGCATGTCCGGCGATCGGGGCGCGCCGCTCTTCGACCTCACGGCCGACTTCGAGGAGTTGGCGAATCTCGAGTTCGTCTACGACGAGCTGCTGGGCCTGGATACTCGCGTCATCGACCTGTTCTTCGTCGGCTACTGCGTGGGCGCGAACACCCCTGAGGCCTGCGGGAGCATGTTGAACCGGTTCTTCTGATCCCGAGGTCCCGGGCGTCGGACCCCACAGGCGGGTCCGACGCCGGATCGGGCGGCCGACGCGATGAGCCGGCGGTCGAACCGGGTGTTCGAGGGCGCGTCGACGCGCGGCGCTAGCTGATCGGCCGGGTCCGGGGTAGCAGACGCACCGACCACAGCCCCGAGTTCGTGTCGCTGAAGAAGAGGTGGCCCTTGAACGGCTGAGCGCCCCACACCATGGTGGCGTTCGCCGTGTACCCCTCGGGATGGGCCGACTTGAAGACGGAGATCTCCCGCCCCTGGGTGTACAGGTTGCCCAGGAGCTCCCCGCTCACGTCCACCGCCCGAACGCCGCCCTCGTAGTAGGCCGCGTAGAGGACGTCGTCCTCGACCCAGAAGTTGTGGGTTCCGAACTCGCTCACCTCGTAGCGAGCCACCATCTCGGGGCTCTCCGGGTCGGTGAAGTCCACGACCTGGATGTAGCCGGTGGTGGTGAGAGGGATGCCGCCCAGTCCCGTCTCCGGGTCGTACCGCTCGGCGTAGGAGCCCATGCTCCGGGGGTACCCGGCCCAGGCGAGCCCCTGGCGGCTCATGATCTCGTCCCCCACGAACAGGTAGTTGCGGCCCGCGGACTCGGAGAAGTACGGGAAGACGGCGTGGGTGGCGCCGGTGGGGAGGGGGATCGTGGTGACGTAGACCGGTGCGTCGATGGCCCCGCCCCAGCGTCCGTTCCCCACGTCCACCACCACCACCCCGGTGCCCCACTCGGCGGAGTACGCCATGCCGTCGTGGACCCAGACGTCGTGGACCCGGGACTCCGGATGGTCGTATTCGGCGACGTAGCGGGGATTCTCCAGGTCCGCCATATCCAGGATGACGTACTTGTCCCCGTTGGAGAGGGCGAAGAGGTGGGTGTTCGTGGCGAAGACGTTGTGGACGCCGCCGGTCAGCCCGTCCTCGAAGGTCGACGCCACCCGGGGGTGGGCCGGGGTCGTCAGGTCCAGGATGATGACGCCGTTCCGCCGGTCGCTGGCACCCTCCCGGGACAGGACGGCGTAGCGCCCGTCCGGGGAGGCCTTCACGTCGTTGACGGTCCGGGCGTCCACCAGGATCGAATCGGTCCTGACGATGTTGGCCGGATCGGTGACGTCGAAGACGAACGCGTAGCCCCCCGCCACCTTCGAGCCCGTCAGGGCGTAGTCCCGCCCGTCCAGCCCCTCGAACACCCAGAGGTCCGTCGTCCGGTACCGGCTGGTGAGTCCGTGGCCCACGACCTCCAACTCCCGGACCACCTCACGGGGACCCACCTCGAAAGCGTATCGGGTGGTCAGGCCTCCGGCCCGGGCCGTGACCTCGTAGACCCCGGGGACGTCGGCAACGAAGCGGTCGCCCTTCATCTGGGCCGGTGCCGCGCTGCCGGCGTGATCGAAGTCGGTCCGGATGAGCTCGTAGCCGTATTCCACGGGGAGGCCGGCGATGGCCTGTCCGGAGGCGTCCAGCGCCTGGGTGTCGAAACGCACCACGTCCCCCGTCCGGGCCGGGTCCCGGGCGTCCACGACCATCGTCAGCTCCTCGGCCTCCAGGGGCGAGACGTCGAGAGCCCACTCCGCCTCCGCGGATTCCACTCGGGCCCGCAGGACCGTCGATCCGGGCGCGCGTCCCGTGACGACCCCGAAGCGGTCGACCTCCGCCACGGCGGGATCCCCGGTGGTCCACTCGATCTCCGGCGTGGGTCGGGGCGAGCCGTCGGCGTGCCAGGCCCGGGCGTCGAAGAGGAGCCGGGTGCCCCGGAACAGTCGCAGAGACGGATCGTCGGGCTCGATCTCCACCCGGTCCACCGCCGGCCAGGTGACGGTCACGGGGATCCGCAACGTCGCCGGGGCCGTGCCGTCCCCCGAGGGCAGCGCGGCCGTGGCCACGAGCTCGTGCTGGCCGGCCTCGAAGGCCTCGACCCGACCGTCCCGGTACTGGAGCACGCCCCGGGGGCCCACCACGCGGATGGGCACGTCCAGCGCGGCTCCGGAGGCGTCGACCGCCGTGACGGTGACGGTGGCCGTGGCCCCCACCTCCAGGATGAGACGGGAGGGGACCGCCCGCAGCTCCGGACCCGTCTGGGCGGCTGCCGGAAGCGGCAGGAAGGCACCGGCGGCGAGGAGGAGCGTCGGGAGCGTCGAGGATCGGCGGAGGAGGCGGTTCGTGACCATGGGACGACCGGAGATCGGGGGCAGCGGAGGGCGGCGCGGGGGCCCCTAATCGGTCGCGACGGCGGCGTGCTGGCAAGGGCGGACCTCCCCGGCGCACCGGCTAGGGCACCTCCGCGCCCCGCCCCCGGAGGCCTCCCGACTCGCGGTGTCGGGCGGGGCCGGCGCAGCGCTGGGCCCGGCATGCCGAGCCACCCTGGCTCTCGACGTTGCACTACATTCACGATTGTATTAAAAATACCGCCACGTCGCTTCTCGTCGATCGAAGCCGACGCGTCGAGGGCGCGAACGGGAGCGTGGACAACCAGATGGAAGCAGCCGATGAAGGGTGAGCGACTGGGGGAGTTCGAGGAGCTGGTGCTCCTGTGCGTGCGGCGGCTGGGGGACGAGGAGGCGTATGGCGCCGGGATCCAGGAGGCGCTGGCGGAGCAGGGCGGCCGTGAGGTGACGCTGGGCGCGATCTACGCGGCGCTGGACCGGACGCAGCGGAAGGGCTTCACCGAATCCTGGCTGGCCAAGCCCACGGCGAAGCGGGGCGGGCGGGCGAAGCGGCACTACCGGGTGACCACGGAGGGGGAGGGAGCCCTTCGGGAGAGCCGTGACGTCCGCGAGCGGCTGTGGCGCTCGGCGGAGGCGTGATGGATCCGGCCGCCCCCAGCGACCGCGAGGATCGAGCGGCCCCGGGGACGTGCCTGGACGGAGGGGGGCCGTGGGTCGCCGCGTGAACCCGTCCGGGAAACTCCCCGGGGCGGTCGTCCTCTGGGTCCGGTGCGTGGTGCCGGCGCCGCGGCGGGAGGAGGTCCTGGCGGATCTCTGTGACGGGCTGGTGCGCCGATCGGCGCGACGGGGCGAGCGGGCGGCCCATCGGTGGCTGTGGAGAGAGGCCTTCGGGCTTCTGGGGTGGCGGCTTCGGCGGAGCGGGCGGGATGCCGTCCAGGCGCCGGAGGCGGACGAGACCTACAGGGGAGGGTGGGGGACGATGTGGATGCGCGATGTGTGGAGCGACCTCGGCTTGGGGCTGCGTGCATGGCGGAGGCGGCCCGGCGTGGCCGCCATGGCCGTCGTCGTGCTGGCGCTGGGGATCGGAGCGACCACCACGGTGCTCTCCCTGATCGACCGGATCTTCCTCGAGGTACCCGCCGAGGTGGAGGAGCCGCACCGGCTCGTCCGGATCTTCCGGGCGTGGGACGGGGGCGGCGGTGGCTGGTGGGGGTATCCCGACTACCTCCACTTCCGCGACCACGCCCGGACCGTGTCGGGTCTCGGCGCCACGGCGGGCGCGGAGCTGGCCGCGTCGTATTCCATCGACGGGGTCAACTCGGACCAGCTCCTTCTCGAGCAGGTGTCGGACAACTTCTTCGACGTGCTCGGGGTGACGCCGGTCCTGGGACGGGAGTTCCTCCCCGAGGAGAACGCCACGCCCGGCACGCACCCGGTGGTCCTCCTGGGCCACGACTTCTGGACGCGGGCCTTCGGGGCCGACCGTGACGTCCTGGGCGCCACCCTCACGCTCAACGGGACACCCTTCACGGTCATCGGCGTCATGCCGGAGGCCTACCGGGGCCTCTTCCCGGACAGTCCGACGGCGGACGCATGGGTGCCCATCGCCATGACCGGAGCGCTCCAGCGACTCCAGGGCACGGCGTGGTGGGAGCGTCTCCCGGACGAGTCCAGCCGATACCTCACCCTCATCGGTCGCCTCGGGCCGGGCGTCTCCTTCGCTCAGGCCGAAGCCGATTTCCTGGCGGCCACCGACGCCCTGCAGTACGAAGGCCGGGACGAGGACCTGAGCGTATGGGTCCGCTCGGACGTCCTGTACAGTCCCCGGGTCCGGGACCAGCTCACCACGCTGACGCGCACGCTCCTGGCGGTCGTCGGGATCGTGCTTCTGATCGCCGCGGCGAACGCCGCCGTCCTACTCCTCACGCACGCCATGTCACGGGCGCGGGAGATCGCCGTCCGCACGGCCATGGGAGCCGGAAGGGGCCGCATCGTCCGACAGCTGATCACCGAGTCTGCCGTGCTGGGCGTCGGGGCGGGGTTTCTCGGGATCGGGTTCGCCCTCCTGGCCGTGGACGTGGCGGCGACCTTGATGCCCGTCTCGTTCAACGCGTCGTTCCGTCCCGACGGCGCGGTGCTCGGCGTCGGCTTCGCCCTGGCCGTCCTCACGGCGGTGGCGGTGGGCCTCGTCCCGGCGGTCCGGGCGGCCCGGGTGGACCTCCGGTCCGCGATCCGGAACGGGGACGCGACGGCCAGCGGTCGGAGCCCGCTCCGGGCCGCGCTCGTCGTCGGCCAGCTCGCGCTCTCGGTGGTCCTGCTGGCCGGTGCGCTCCTCTTCGGACGCAGCTTCTGGGCGGCCAGCACCGAGGAGATCGGGTTCGAGCCCGAGAACCGTCTGGTGGTCCAGGTGCGGCTGCGGTCGCTGGGCTACTCCGAGGAGCAGGGACGGGTCTTCCTGGGCGAGGCGCTGGACCGGATCGACGGGCTCCCGGGGGTCGCCGCGGTCACCACCACACGGATGGTGCCCTTCGACGGAGGGCAGTGGACGTCGAACGTCGATCCGCCGCCGGACGCCACGCCCAACGACGGCGACCAGGTCAACTTCGCCATGAACCTCGTATCCCCGGGATACTTCGAGATCATGGAGATGGACATCCTCCGGGGCCGGGCGATCGACGGCGGCGACGTGGACGGCGCCCCCCTGGCTGTGGTGGTCAACGAGGCCTTCGCGGACGGCGTGTGGCCCGGCCTCGATCCCCTGGGGCGGACGCTACCGTACCGTGGCGACACGGAATTCGAAGTGGTGGGCGTGGTGCGGAACGCCAACTACTGGGTGTTGGGGGAGGAGCCCGTCCCGCACGTGTGGGCCGCGCAGCAGCAGATCGGAGACCCGACGATGTCGTTCCTCGTGGCGACCACCTCACCGGCCCACACCCTGGCCGAGCCGGTCTCCGACGTGCTCCGCACCCTCGAGCCCGCCCTGGCGATCTCCGACGTCACCTCCCTCGAGGCCCTCGTCGACGGGCAGACCCAGCCGTACGAGGTGACCGCGGTGCTGGTGGGCCTGTTCGGCGCTCTGGCGCTCCTCCTCGCCGCGGTAGGGCTCTACGGCGTCGTGTCGTTCCTCGTGTCCCAGCGCAC
>DATHRY010000268.1:0-1897 GCA_035464715.1 Longimicrobiales bacterium | reverse complement strand
CTTCCTGTGCGCATCGGCCTTCGGATCGACGCAGATCCTGATGATGAGCCGGAGTCCCCGCTTCCCCGAGGGGATGGGAGCCGCCAGCGGCGCCCTCGGCCGCAACATCATGGACCACCACTTCATGGTGGGCGCCAGCGGTGAGGTACCGGGGCTCGAGGACCGCTATCATTTCGGCAATCGGCCCAACGGCATCTACCTGATGCGGTTCCGGAACGTGGACGCCCGCTCGGCCCACCCCGACTTCATCCGGGGATACGGGTACCAAGGAGGAGGCTGGCGTCGGGGCTGGGGGAGGGGGATCGCCGAGGAAGGCATCGGCGTGGGGCTCAAGGAGCGACTGCGGACCCCGGGTCCGTGGACCATGTCCATCAACGGATTCGGGGAGATGCTGCCGCGGCCCGAGAACCGACTCGAGCTGGACCCGGACGCCACCGACGCCTGGGGGCTCCCGGCTCTCCGCATCACCTGCACCCTCGGAGAGAACGAGCGGGCCATGCGAGCCGACATGGCCACCGCAGCCGCCGAGATGCTCGAAGCGGCGGGGTGCACGGGGGTCTCTTCGTGGGACTCCGGCTACACACCCGGCGAAGGGATCCACGAGATGGGGACCGCGCGCATGGGACGGGATCCACGGACCTCGGTGCTGAACGCGAACAATCAGCTCCACGAGGTGCCGAACGTCTTCGTGACGGACGGAGCCTGCATGACCTCGGCGGCATGCCAGAACCCATCCCTCACCTACATGGCCCTGACGGCCCGGGCCGCCGACTACGCGGTGGAGGCCGCCCGCCGGGGGGAGCTCCCCATGGGGCCGGCGTGAGTCACGGCCCGGGGGGGGGCGGCCGGTTCCGGTCCACCCGCCGTCGTGCCCGGTGGTCGGGGGCGCTGGTGACGGCCGCCCTGGCCGCCCTCGCCACCGGCTGGGCCTGCGCCGAGGCGCCGGAGACCGGGAGCGAGGAGACACCGGCAGCGTCGCTCGGCGCCGCCGCCGACAGCGGGTGGGTCCCCATCTTCAACGGCCGGGACCTCACCGGGTGGACACCCAAGATCCGCTACAGCGTGGTCGGCCTCGACTCCCTCGACACCTTCCGCGTGGTGGACGGGCTCCTGACCGTGGCCTACGACGACTACGAGGCGTTCGACGGGCGGTTCGCCCACCTCTTCTACGAACGCCCCCTGTCGTCCTACGACCTCCGGGTCGAGTACCGCATCCATGGGGAGCAGCTGCCCGACGGGGAGTCCTGGGCCCGAGCCAACAGCGGCGTCATGTTCCACGCCCAGAGCCCCGAGTCCATGGGCGTCGATCAGGACTTCCCCATCAGCCTGGAGGCCCAGTTCCTCCGGGGACTGGGCGAGGGCGCCCGGCCCACGGGGAATCTCTGCACACCCGGAACCGACGTGGAGTTCGAAGGCACCCGCACCGAGGCCCACTGCATCGAATCGACGTCTCCGACCTACGAGGGCGACGACTGGGTCACGCTCGAGCTCGTGGTCCGGGGCGACGAGCGCATCGCACACATCGTCGAGGGGGACACGGTCCTCGCCTACGCCCGTCCCCGGATCGGCGGCGGGGTGGTGAACGACTTCGATCCGGCGGTGAAGATCGACGGGACCCCCCTGACGGAGGGCTACATCGCCCTCCAGAGCGAGAGCCATCCGGTCCAGTTCCGCCGGGTCTGGCTGCGGGAGGTGCGACCTCCCGGAACCTGAACGGGCCGGCCCGGGGGCGAGTTCCGGGTCAGCCCGCTACCTCGCTCCGGATGCCCTCGAGCAGCCCGTGGTGCACACGGAGGAAGTAGGCCGTCATGGCGCCGGTCCACGCCGCCGCGCCCACCAGCACCGTGGTCCAGTCCAGCACGTGGCCGATCTCCACCCCCAGCACGCCCACCAGGAT